>DASWRC010000112.1:0-3216 GCA_036403375.1 Pyrinomonadaceae bacterium | reverse complement strand
TCAAGCATAAATTCGGCAAAAAGGAAGAATCTCAGGAACAGGGCGTGTAAGGTTTGACTTAATTAAAAAGCTCGCGTAGAATCTAAAACTTGACTTAACGGGGCGTGGCTCAGCCTGGTAGAGCGCACGGTTCGGGACCGTGAGGTCGGATGTTCAAATCATCTCGCCCCGACCAATCAGCAAAGGGACTTTTCGAAGTCCCTTTTTTCGTTTGGTATCAATCTAGTTATCAAAGTCGCCAAAATTCAACTCTGCAAATGGACGAAAAGCTACCTATTCAATTTATCAAAATACCAATCAGCAAATTACCATCATTGAGAAATGACGGCAAATTTTTGCTCATAATGCGACTTTGCAGGTACTTAAACCAATTAGCATTCTGTCATCAGGCTTATTTAGATTACAGCGAAGATTCTTCTCCATTGGGGATCTGTCAAAGCTACAATGCCTTTATGTTTTCGTGCGGCGTTTTATATGAAGCCTTTCGGGTTATTCCTAAACTTGGTAAAGAGTTCTCGACATATAAATCATTTGAAGTTGGCTTTAAGGTGTTTTGGAAAGATAAAGACACCGTTTCAATAAAAGATACGGTTCTCAATAAAATGAGAAATGGAGTCGTTTTTCATGTTGATATGGCACCAATTATTGAAGCAATGCAAACTTTGAATCTTCGGAAGTTGCATTTAATCACTTCAACCACCGGTAAAATTGGTGATTCCCATTATCAATTAGCCGATGATATTGCCTTAAATTATATTATTGGCGACCGTGGTACCCCAGAAGCCGAACCCGAATACCTTAAGGAAACCTTTAAAAAAATAATGGATATTGCAGTAAAATATATTACCAACGCCAATAAATTAATTGGAGAATATGTTGAAAGAAACCATTGGAAAGTAGAAACAAAAACCCAACAACATAAAGAATAAACGTTAAGTCGGATGTTCAAATCATCTCGCCCCGACCAATATTTACCGATAGAAAAGAGGCATCTAGTAGATGCCTCTTTTCTATTGGGTTTGAAAATCAAATAAATGAGAAGAGACGGTTTTTTGTGCCGAAAAACCTGACCGTCTCATATCCGGAATTAAGTGCAAAACGTTCAATAAAATCCTTGAAAGAGTCCTGATTTAATACAAAATATTCTCTAAAAAGACTCTGGCACACGATGTGCTTTCATAAAAGCTGAGCAGTTTGGATTGGTTTTGAAGGGGCTCGGGCAGTAAGACTTGGCAGAGGATTTATTTTATGAAACGGTTTAACGGAAAAAAACTCATCGCGTTTTTAATAGTCGGCGGGCTTTTTCTGCTTCCCGACGACTGGACGGCAAAAACTTCCGTCGCACTCGCCGATTCGGCGACACTAACGGATGCCGTCAACCTCTCGACGCCGGTCGCGCAGAAAACGGTAATTTACCAGTGCCGTTTGGGAAACGAAGAAATTCCGGCGGTGCAAATCTCGGAAATCAAGATTGCGGACGGCACGGTAACAGGAACGGCTGCCCGCGTTGATGCTGATTCGGGCATCGAAATCACAGCGCAGGGCGCAGCGCCCGCATGGGATTATAAATCTGTCGCGGCACGCGCCGGGGACAGCACGATTGAAGTCGCTTTTAACCCGCGCGGCGCGCGCCGGGGATTCGATTGGATTCTGACTTTGAAAGATAAAAATAACAATTTTAGAAAACGTGTCAGAGATTGCATGGAAGTCTCGGACGAATAAGAGACAAATAAAAAAAGCGAAGCCGTTGCTTCGCTTTTTTTAACTTCCGGAATATTAGTACCGGCGGTTGAATTCATTTACCTGTCGCTGCGCTTTTTCAACGTCGCGATAGTCGTCCGCTAATTCTTCGCGTTCCTTGGCGGTTAAAACACCGTCGGCATTATATTTTTCGAGATGTTTTCTTAACTCCTTCTTATTTCCGCTCAATTCCTGTTCGAGATAGTAACGCTGTTCGCGTTCACGCAGATAAGGGTCGTAGAAGTATCGATTGTTCCAATAATAATTGCGATACCAGAACGGGTTAGGTCGGTTATAACCGTACGTTCTGACGATAACCGGTCGCTGCACGATGCGGACGCCGCTGCGCCGCTGTGCCGAAGCGCTGAGCGCCGTGACGCCCGTGAGAAGAACGATTGCAAAAACAAATGTGATTATTCTTTTTGTGAAATTCATATTTCCTCCTTGGTCTTTCAAGCTCCGGAACAAACGATTGCATGAGGCGCGTTTCGCATGTTCTTTTGCTGTGTTTCTAGGATGAAATACGGGCGCGAAATGTTGTCGAAAAATTAACGACAAAAGTCGAAAACGGACGCGCAAAAAGAGCGTCCGGCTCGTTAAAACAATTGAATTTACACAAAATAATTTCGCGGGCTAATGCGGGGTAAAGTTTTGTAAATTTTCTATCTTGAAAAAAAGTAAATCATCGTAAATGTCGCAGTGACAATAAACGCGCCGGTCAAAAGCATGACGCTCGATGAATTAGATTTCGGCATTTCCTTAATCAGCATTTTGTTTGTACCTCCTCGGGTTGGCTCTCTCTTGTGTGTGATGTGTGGGATTATCATAATACGCTTATTCGCGCGTTTTTTCAATCTTTTTTTCCGGGCGTGGATTTTGTAAGATAAAACCGATGAACGACAGCGCCGGTAATATCGAAATTCGCGCCGCGACCCGTCGGGACGCCAAGCTAATCAGCGTGCTCGGCACGACGACGTTTTACGAAGCTTATTTCGAACAGGACACGCCGCCGGATTTGGCGGATTATATTCACGACGCGTTTAATTTGGAAAAAATTCTGTCGGAAATCGAAGACCCTCACGCAGAGTTTTTTATAATCTTTCTGGACGGGCGCGCCGTCGGCTACGCCAAGCTGCGCACCGGTTCAAAAGCCGACGATGTGAAAACCGAAAATTCAATCGAGATGCAAAGAATCTACATGGTCGAGCGGGTTTTCGGCAAAGGAATCGGTGAGATTTTATTGAACCACTGCCGGCAAACCGCCAAAGAGCGCGGTTTTCAGACGATCTGGCTCGGCGTCTGGGAAGAAAACCGGCGGGCGCAGCGTTTTTACGAGAAACACGGTTTCCGGCGCGTCGGGACTTTAACTTTTACCTACGGCGATTCGGTCGGGATAAATTTCGTACTGGAACGGGTTTTGTAAACAGTGGTCGGTGGTCGGCGGACAGTGGTCAGAATTTGGTTTTAACTGACCAC
>DASWRC010000111.1:0-25199 GCA_036403375.1 Pyrinomonadaceae bacterium | reverse complement strand
CCCGAGCGCGACCTGCGCTTCGGTCAAATTCGGGTCAAGCGCGAGCGCTTTTTCCGCCGCCGCTTTGGCTTTGACGCTGCATTCGGCAAACGGCATCAGGCAGTGAATGCCGAAGAAAATGTAAAGCTCCGCCAGGAAAGCGTAAGCGAGCGCGTAATTCGCGTCAAGCCGGATTGCTTCCTCGTAAAAATGAGCGGCTTTAGCGAAACTTTCGGCGGTCATTTGATTCCAGTAAAATCGAGCCTTCATAAAGGCTTCGAAAGCTTCCGAATTATTCGTGCCGCGCCCTTTCAACAGCGCCGCGTCTTCGCCGGAAAACTGCGGCAGAATCGATTTCGCGACCTTTTCCGAAATCGAATCTTCGAGCGCGAGCACGTCCGTGTATTTTTCGTCAAACGGAAACGACCAGGCGGTTGCCGAAGTCTGAACGTTTAAAAGCTGCGCCGTGACGCGGATTCTATCGCCGACGCGCCGGATCGTGCCGTCCAGAATATACTCGACGTCGAGCTGTTTACCGGCGGCAAACGGGTCGATTTTCCCGTTGCCGAACGCCAGTACGACGCTTGTCGGGCGAACGGTAAATTTCTGCACGTTTGAAAAACGCATCACCAGCGCGTCCGTCAGCCCGACACTCAAAAATGTGTCTTCCGCGTCCGGCTCGCCGGCGAGCTTAAACGGCAGAATCGCGATGCGCTTTTTGGCTTCCGGCTTTGATTCGGCGGCTTTTCGGGGTTTGAGCGGAAGCAGTCCTTTATCGCGCTCGTATAATTCATCGAATCGGGAATCGGAACGCAAAGCATCGAGCTTCGGCTCGGTGCCGAGCCATAAAAGCCAGTGGTTTTTTTCGTCAATCGCCTTTCTGAGAAAATAAAAAGTCTTCTCGGTGTCGCCGATTGCCAGATTCGAGAGCGCCAGAAAATAAGTTCCGACGTACTTTTCGCGCGCGGTTTCTTCCAGATTTTTGACCAGCGCGCGCGCTTCGTCCAAATGCCCGTTGGCGACCAGCGCAAAGCACAGGTTGTAAACCGGCAAGGGCGAACCCGGCATCATTTCGACGGCTTTCCGGCACAGTTCGAGCGATTCTTCAAATTTTCCGAGTTGCTGCAAAGCGTTGCCGAGCTGCAAATAGCCTTGCGGAAAATTTGCGTCCAATTCGAGAATCTCGCGCGCCTTCGCCGCCGCCATTTCATAATTATGCGCCTGGTAACAAGTCCACGCGGTGAGGGTTTTTGCGCGCATCGAAAACGGGTCGAGCTGTTCGGCGAGGCGAACTTCGCGGATGCCTTCTTCAAATAATCCGCGTCCCGTCAGATTCGAGCCGTACCATTCGTGCGCGAGCGAGTAATTCGGCGCGAGCTCGATGGCGCGGCGATAGCATTTATCCGATGTGTCGTATTCCGCAATACTCGAATAATAAAGCCCGAGCGCGGCATAGGCTTCGCCCAAAGAATCGTCGATTTCAAGCGCGCGCGTCGCCGCTTCATAAACTTTCGGAATGCTGATGACCGTCGGGAACAATCCGTAAATACACGCCCAGTTGTAAAAATCGGCGATGCCGACGTAGGCAAGCGCGTAATCCGGGTCGAGCGCGACCGCTTTTTGAAACGATTCGATGGCTTTCGGAAACGATTCCGGCACGAATTGATTCCAGAAAAAGCGTCCGCGCAGGTAGGCTTCGTAAGCCTGCGGATTATTCGTGCCGCGTTTATCGAGACGGCGTTTTTCTTCGCCCGTCAATTGCGGCAAAAGCGATTTCGCGACGCGCTCCGAGATGGTGTCTTCGAGTTCGAGCACGTCCGTGAAATTTTCGTCAAACTTTTCCGCCCAGCGCGTCGAATTGCCTTTCACGTCGAGAAGCTGCGTCGTCACGCGGATTTTCCCGCCGACCCGCCGGATATTTCCTTCGACGATAAACTCGACGCCGAGCTCGGTTCCGGCTTGAAAGGCGTCGGCGTCTTCGCCGAAACGCATCACCGAACTGGTCGGGCGCACCAGCAGGCGCTGCATTCCGCTGAGCCGCGTGACGAGCGCGTCCGCCAAGCCGAGACTTAAATATTCATCGCCGCCCGTGTCTTCCGTGGTGCCGAGGTTAAGCAGCTTGAACGGCAGAATCGCAATCGAATGCTTGTTTTCGCCGCCCGCGATTTTCTGGTTCGCCGCAATCGCAAAATTCTCCGCCGCGACCGGCTGATTTTTCAGGAGCTTTTCGATGTCTTCAGCCAGCGCTTCGACTGTTTGATAGCGTTCAGCCGGACTTTTCCTGAGCGCTTTGAGGACGATTTTGTCCAAATCGGACAAATTGAAATTCGAAATTTGAAATTTGAGATTTGAATTTGCCGACGGCGCCGCCGGCTCCTGCTCGCAGATGACGCGCGAAATTTCGTGCGGCGCGCTGTTTGAAAAGCGATACGGTTTCTTGCCCGTAACCAGTTCATAGAGCAGCACGCCGAGCGAGTAAATGTCCGACGTATAAGAAATTTCACCGCCGTAAATCTGCTCGGGCGAAGCGTATTGCGGCGTCATCATCCGCCACTGCGTCATCGTCAGCTCGATCGGGGCGGACGCAAGTTCCGGGTCGAGCAGCTTGGCGATGCCGAAATCCAATAATTTAGGCGCGCCGTCCGCTTTGACGAGAATATTCGAGGGTTTCAAATCGCGGTGGACGACCTTGATATTGTGTGCTTCCTGAACAGCGCCCGAGACCTCGCGGAAAATTTTGAGGCGCGCCCTGATATCCAGTTTATTCTCGTCGCAAAAGCTGAAAAGCGTTTTGCCGTCGATGTATTCCATGACGAAATACGGCAGCCCGTCGCCGGTCGTGCCGCCGTCCAGAAGGCGCGCGATGTTCGGGTGATTGAGCGCCGCCAGGATTTGCCGCTCATTGCGAAAACGCCGCAGAATCGAATCGGTATCCATGCCGCGCTTGATTAATTTAACGGCGGCTTTCGTTTTGAAAATCCCGTCCGCGCGTTCCGCCAGGTAAACCGCGCCCATGCCGCCGCGCCCGATTTCATGGATTAAGCGATACGCGCCGACGACGCGTCCCTGCATCGCATCGAGTTCCTTCTCGGCGGTCGAGTTTTCGGCGTCGAAACGCGCCAGTATCTCTTCGATTTCAGCGCGCAGAGATTCGTCTTCGGCGCAGGCTTTATCAAGATATTCCACGCGCTCTGTGCCCGTAAAGACAGTTGCGGTATGAAAAATCGTTTCAATTTTTTGCTGTCGCTCAGAAGCCATCTTGTTTTAACGAAATTTTAGCTGAAATAAGGATTCTTTAAAGTATAAACGAAATGCCGTATTTTCGACAGCTAAAGACGGGTGCTGCGCGATACTTTTTCCGCATACTTTACGCGTTAGAGATGTCAGCCGTCTTTTCCGGCAGGAGAACAAAAATGAAAGAGCGTAACCAATTTATCTACCAAGTTTTTGCTTTAATTTTACTTTTTACAACCATTTGCGGAAATTTTTCCGTTATCGCGCAGACGAAATCGAAACCGGCAGCCGCGACAAAATGTTCGGGCGCGTGGACGGGCAACATCACCTACACGCGCACGCAAACGACGACCGACACGAAAACCGTCCAGCGCGTCTCGAATCGCGGCAAGGACACGCGGAATTTCGAGATGCGCTACAACTATCAGGCGTCGGTCGGCGTGCTCGAAGCGCCCGAGCGCAACGGCTCGAACATCGGCAAGGCGCGAATCGAACACAAGTTAACGTCGATTGAGCAATCCGTCGCGCAGGAAGAAAATTCGTGCGACCGCGGCAAGACGTGGCAGATAATGACCGGCAATTTCGCGACGAAAACCGAAACGACCGGCAACGCGACAAATGCCGAAGCGAACGTTTCAGTCGGCGTCAACACGGACGGAACCTACACGGTCAGCGTCAGCTTGCCGCAGATTCAGGGACAGGTGAGCGGCACGGAAACCTCGGCGTTCAGCGGGCAATGCAAGCCGAAAGAAGGCAAAAATTTGTCATTACCGGCGACGCCGATGACCATCGACGGCAATTCGCTGACGAGCGAAGGCAATAACCGCATCGACCCGGCGAATCCGAACCGGATTTCGGGCAGCTTTTCGAAAACATGGCAAAACGTCACGGAAACCATCACGTGGAGCCTGCAGCGATGCGGCGCGCCCTTGAGAATTACCGATTTGCAGTTCGAAGATATGAAATATCCGAACTGGAACGACTGGCAGGAAGTCACCGAACAGCGCGGCACGATTGACGGTAATCTGGTTAAAATCAAGGCGAAAGTTCTCAACGAGTCGGGCGAAACGAAATACGCCGACCTGCGTTTTAAAGAAACCTATAAGGGCGACAAATGGGACGGCGCTCGTCCGGATGCGCCGCTCAATGATAACGTCATCTCGGTGCGCGTCGAGGCGAATTCGGAAGAAACGGTCGAAATGGTCTGGGATTCGTCCGGTTACGCGTGGTTCGACGACGGTCGCCCGCGGCTCGTCCAGCGCGTCAAAGCCGAACTCGAAGAAAACAGCAAAAAGATTGACGAGCTGACCAAAAACTTAAAGGTCGCGCCGAAACCGCTCGTTCTCGTGCATGGTTTGTGGAGCAATTGGAGCAACGCCTGGTCGTCGTGGCAGAACATTTTGACGACCTCGCATTCCTATGATTGGAAAGCCTTTCCGGTCGGCGAAAAGCCCGAATACGGTGTGATGGACACGGGCATAACGTTTATGTCTTCGGAACAGACGGCTTCAATCGGCGACAACGCGCACCAGCTCGCAACCTATATCGAATACGCGCAGAAGGACCGCAACGCGTGGCACGTCGATTTGGTCGCGCATTCGATGGGCGGGCTGATTTCGCGTTATTACATCGACCAGATTATGCAGAATAATTCTGAGGACGGTCGCCCGCGCGTCTCGCATCTCGTGATGCTCGGCACGCCGAATATGGGCAGCCCGTGCGCGGACGTCATGGATTTGGCGTTCGGGATGGTCGGCAAACAGGTCGAAGCCGTCCGCCAATTGCAGCCCGATTATGTCGAAGGCTTCAACAAAGTTCACACGCGGCGCAAAGGCGTGAAATTCTCCGCGCTCGCCGGAAACCCGCTGCCGACGATGTGCAAGGATGTCGTCTGGAACGACGGCGTTGTTTCCGTGCCGTCGGCGAAATGGACGATTGCCGATACTGCCGAATCGAAAAGTGTCCACACGGAGTTGACGGGAACAAGCGATTTTTCCGCTTTCGTTAAGCCGCACGTTGCCATCGGACCGAAAGGCAATCACAATCCCGATATGCCCGAAATGCCGAACCGGACGGGACAACAGCAGCCGCAGAATCAATTCGGCGCGTATTTTATGAACGCGTCGTACCGCTCGCTGCCCGATCAAAACGAAGCGGCGATGACGAATACGATTGACAAAGATTACTACAAACCCGATTTCGCAAAGGCGATTAAAATCGGCGCGAAACAGTCGGTTGAAATTGAAATTCCGGTGCAAACGGCACAGAATTTCGGCATCACGTTTATGGCTTTGCCGGATGTTTCCGCGACGCTTTTTGACGATAAAGGCGCAATTGCAGGCAAAAATCTGACGAACACGCCGGAAGCGAATTTGTGGTTCCGCTCGATTTTCGTGAACAGAAACGTTTCGGCGGCAACGTGGAAGTTAAAGCTTGAAAACACGTCCGAGCGGGAATTGGAAGCCGTCGTCGCCGCGTGGAAAGATGCGGTCAAATAAATTATTTGTCATAAAATCCTGAATTCCGGTGTTTACTTTCTGATTCCGGGTTTGAAATTTTCAAACCCGGGAAAATTATATCGGAACGAACAACTTATGAAAAAAGCACTGATTTCAACTTTCGGAATTTTAGTTTTATTGGCGAATGCTTTTGCCCAAAATACGACAAACATAAACCCGGACGCGGCGAAATTCGTGACCTCGGACATAAACCTTTTCTGGGCGGCTTTTGATAAGGCAAAGCCCGAAAACGACTTGATTGTTTACCGCGACGAATACCTGAAAAAAGGCAGCGTCGGTCTTCAGGAATTCACGCGGCTGAGAATCGGCAGCTCGTGCAGCCTGGTAAATTCCATCAGTGCAAGCCCGAAATATTACGCGGCGCTGCGTGAATCGAGCCTCAAGGTCGCAGCTTACGAAAAGCGGACGCGCGCCGTATTTCATAAATTAAAAGAGATTTACCCGGAAGCCGTCTTCCCGGACGTTTATTTCGTCATCGGCAGAATGAACAGCGCCGGGACGCTTTCCGACAAAGGCTTACTCATCGGCGTCGATATGTTTGGCAAAAACGAAGGTGCGCCCGTGGACGAGCTCGGCGTGTGGCACAAAGCGGTTGTTTCGTCGGTCGACCGTCTTCCGTACATCGTCGCGCACGAGCTGATTCATTACCAGCAAAAATACCCGCGCGAGAGCGGCGAATGGACTTTACTGGGCAAGGCTTTGAACGAAGGAATCGCGGATTTTGTCGGCGAATTGATTGCGGGCGACACGATAAACCCGCATCTCGATAAATACGCGAACCCGATTGAAAAAGAGTTATGGCTCGAATTCAAAAAGGAAATGGCGGGCACGGACGCGAGCAACTGGCTTTATCAGGGCGACAAAACGGTCGGCAAGCCCGCCGATTTAGGCTATTGGATGGGCTACAAAATCGCCGAAAGCTATTACAAAAACGCGAAAGACAAAAAACAGGCGGTCCGTGAGATTTTGGAAATCAAGGATTTCCAGAAGTTTTTAGCCGACAGCCGGTACGAGGGAAAATTCAAGTAAAATTTCTTTTCAGTTTTTTAAAGGTAACGGCAAAATCGTCCATCAGCGCGCTTGCCGTCAGACAATAAAAATCGTATGAAATTTGCCAAATATACATTTTACGCCGCCGGGATTTACGGGCTTCTGGTACTATTGCCGCAGTATTTTCTCGAAGCGAAGACCGGAACGGATTACCCGCCGCGCATTACGCATCCCGAATATTATTACGGGTTCATCGGGGTCGCCGTCGCTTTTCAAATCGTCTTTTTGATTATCGGCAGCAATCCCGTGCGCTACCGCACATTGATGCTTGTCGCCGCGTTGTTCGAAAAATTTCCTTTCGTCGCCGTCGGCGCGCTTTACGCGTTTCGCAGCGTTCCTGTGCCGATTATCGGCGGCGCGGCGATTGATTTGATTTTGGGGATTTTGTTCGTTATTTCTTTTTTGAAGACGCCGAAGGACTAACTTATGAGATTGGAAGCTATCGAAAATCCGTCGAACCCGCTCTTGAAAATTGCGTACTGGTTTTCAAAAAGGCAGTTCGGCAAGGTAATGACGCCGATCAAAGTGTCGAATCGGGCGGCTTGCAGAAATTAGCGGAAAAAGCGGCTTAAGATTTTTAACAACGATTGACGCTTGAAGGCGCGGATTTGTTTTTAATTTGCGTAAATCTGTGCTAATCGTTGTTTCAATGAAATTTTTCACGACAGGCTACACCGGCAAATCGGTCGAACAGCTTCCCGCGCTGCTGGATTTTTATGATGCGGTGCTCGCCGATATTCGTTTCGCGCCTGTTTCGAGACATCTGCAATGGACGAAAAATTACCTTTCCCTGATGCTCAAAAATCGTTATCGCCACGTTGCCGCGCTCGGTAATCGCAACTATAAAACGCACGATAAAATTCAGATTCACAATCTCGAAATCGGTATTCGTCTAATTGAATCGTGGAACGCGAACGTGATTTTGCTGTGCGCCTGTGAAAACCTGGAAAAATGCCATCGCCGCGTCGTCAAAAACGAGCTCGAAAAACGCGGGCGCGAGGTCGAGGAAATAACCGATTGGAATATTTCTCAATTGTCGCTTTTCAGCTAACGCGTTAGATTTGGTTTCACCGCCCGGGGCGCAAGCAGAACGCGGAGAAAACCTCGGCGACGCCCGGCGTAGTCTCTCTCTCTCTCTCTCTGCGGCGTGACTCCCGGCGGTGAATTTTTTTATCAAGTCCGCTCAATATGCTAAAGTAAAATTTTTAGATTTATGAAAGAAATAAATGTAATCGGCGGCGGTTTGGCAGGTGTCGAAGCGGCGTGGCAAGCGGCTGAAAAAGGCGCGAAGGTTAAGCTTTTTGAAATGCGCCCGGTGCAGCAAACGCCCGCGCACCGCACGGATTTGCTGGCGGAAATCGTCTGCTCGAATTCCTTAAAATCCGACGAAAAAGGCTCGGCGCCATATCTTTTGAAAGAAGAGCTCCGGCGCGGCGCTTCGCTCGTCATGGAAGCCGCTCGTCAGACAAAAGTTCCCGCCGGGGCGGCGTTGGCGGTTGATAGAGGAAAGTTTTCCGAGTTCATTACGCGGCGCATCGAAGCGCATCCCAACATTGAAATCGTTCGCGAAGAAGTCAAAACGATTCCGCCGGACGAGATTTCGATTATCGCGACCGGTCCGCTTACGTCTGAAGCGCTGACCGCCGAGATTATGAAAATGACCGGCGACGACCAGCTTTATTTTTACGATGCGATTGCGCCGATTGTCGCGGCGGATTCGATTGATATGACAGTCGCCTTCAAAGCCGCGCGTTACGGCAAAGGCGGCGACGATTATATCAATTGCCCGATGGACAAAGAACAATACGAAAGGTTTTATAACGAGCTTATCGCGGCAAAATCCGTCCCGCTCAAACGTTTTGAAGAAACACATTGGTTCGAATCATGCCTGCCGATTGAAGAAATCGCGCGGCGCGGAATCGACACGCTCCGGTTCGGTCCGATGAAGCCGAAAGGCTTGCCGCTGCCCGCGACCGGCAGAGAGCCTTACGCCGCAGTTCAATTACGTCAGGAAAACTTAATGGCTGATGCCTATTCTCTCGTCGGTTTTCAAAATCACCTGCGCTACGGCGAGCAGCAGAGAGTTTTGCAGTTGGTTCCCGGGCTTGAAAGGGCGGATTTTCTACAATACGGGCAGATTCACCGCAATACTTTTATCAATTCGCCGCAGATTTTGCTTGAAACTTTGCAGATGCAGAAAAACGCGAAACTCTTTTTCGCCGGACAAATCACGGGTGTCGAAGGCTATCTCGAATCGGTCGGCACGGGTTGGCTTGCCGGACTCAACGCCGCGCGCGTTTTGCGCCGCGAAGAAACGATTAGCGCGCCGCCGACCTCGGCAATCGGCGCGCTCTGCCGGTACGTTTCAAACGTCGAGACAAAGAATTTTCAGCCCGTGAACATTACGTTCGGCTTGCTCGCGCCGGTTTCGGACGAGCTCCGGAAAAAACACCGCAACAAGCGCGAGCGGCACGGCATTCAGGTCGAATTAGCGCTCAAAGATTGGGACGGGTGGCTCGCGGAAATCGGTTTGTCGGAATTGAAAGCAAAAGCGTGAGAAGATTTGAGCCGCGTCTCAGCGCCGATTTCGCGGGTAAGATTTATTCGATTTTTGTGCGAAGTTCTAAATTGTCGGCGGTCCGTCACTTCGATTCATTTCCCAATCTATCGACGCTTCTGACAACGATTTCTTCGATTTTTCTGTCTGCCGAAAGCGCGACGGATTTCTCGGCGGCGGGCAAAATCGAATAGCTCCAGCCGCTCCGGTCTTTCGCGTAAACGATAAACCAGAACGCCCGTTTCGCGCCGCTTTCGGTCCAGCGCGCGCGAACCCATTTTTCATCGCGCGTGATTTCGACTTTCGGCGCTGCGATACCGGAAGTTTTTATCCACGGCGACAACGGAATGATGGCGGCGCGGACGTAGGATTTTTCGCTCAAGGCGCTTTGAATTCCATCGAAATCGCTGCGCACGGATTTGAAGCTGAACTGAATATTGCCCGCCGTCGGCTGGATTTCGCGCGTCAGAGAGATTTGATTGACGATTTCCTGCGCGCTGAAATTTTCGGTCTGGCTCGCGATTTTGTAGGTTCCGATTCCAGCCCAAACGTGACGCTTCTGCTTGTTGCGGCTTTCCCAGAATTTTAAGAGTTTCGGGAATTCGCGACTCGGGCGGTCGATTTTCCAGTAAATTTGCGGGACGAAATAATCGATTGTGCCGTCGCTGAGCCATTTTTCGGCGTCGGCGTAGAGGTTTTTATAGTTTTCTTCCGAGACGCCGAACGGCGAAATGCCGTACATGATTTCGGGTTTTATCTTTTTTATTTCGCGCCCGACCGATTCGATAAAATCATCGACGTTTTTGCGTCGCCAATCGTCGCGCTTTAATTTTCCACCGGCTTTTTTGTATTTCTCCCAGTTTTTGTCGTCGGGAAAATCCAGCTTTCCGCCGTTTTCGCTGACCGGATACGGGTAAAAATAATCGTCGAAATGCACGCCGTCGATGTCGTAACGCCGGACAACGTCCAAAATAACGCTTAAAGAATATTCCTGAACTTCAGGTTCGGTTGGGTCGAGCCACAAATAATTCCCGTATTTTCTGACCAAATCCGGGCGGCGCTTTGTAATATGATTTGCCGAGACGGTTTTTGCCGCCGGATGAAAGGCGCGATACGGGTTAAACCACGCGTGAACGAGAATGCCGCGCCGGTGCGCTTCTTCCGTCACGAATGCAAGCGGGTCGAAGGCTTGCGCTCTGCCCATTTCGCCGGTTAAAAATTCCGACCACGGTTCGAGTTTAGATTCATAAACCGCATCGCACATCGGGCGCACCTGAAAGACGACGGCGTTCATCTTTAAGGACTGAGCCAATTCCAAATCTTTTATTAATTCGGTCTTTTGTTCTTCGACGGAAAGATTTTTGCGGGTCGGAAAATCGATGTTATCGACCGTCGCCATCCAGACGGCGCGAAACTCGCGCTCAACCTTTGGCAGGGTTTGCGCGCTGACGGAGATAGAAATTAAAAAGATGAAGAGAGCGATGAAAATTTGGCGAAACATTCTAAAATTTAGTGTAGACAATACGGCTTGTAATATGCAAAATCTCCGCTTACTTCGGCGACTTTTTTGCCTTTGACGAATTTTTGCAAGCTGCCGCGCAAAACTTTCTCGTCTTGTTCGCCCACCATTTTGTTTTTGAAGAAAATGCCCTGAAAGCGATACTCGATTCCTTTGAGCTTTTTGGTTTTGAATTTCAATATATTGTCCTTAAGTGTTATCTGAATTGCTTTGGCAAAACCTTCGTCGATATCATCACTCAGCGTTGTATAAATGCCTGAATACAGAATAGGTTTATCGCTTTTTGTTCCGTCCTCGCTGATATTATCCCGGCTAAGCTTAATCATATTTACTTCCGGCATTTTTTCGTAACGGTTGAGCGAATACCATGCATCAATAAATTCGTTGTTAAAATCTTCATCAGTTTCAATTTTTTTAGATTCTTCCGATTGTTCGACTTTAAAGAAGGGAATTTCGTCATTCTTAACTTCTTCGACCTTGATTTTCTCAACCGACGCGACCATCACTTCCGGCTGATTGACACGCAAAGCTTTGACAATCAACACGCCGCTTAGAAAAGCGAGCAAAGCGACCAACAAACCAGTCAGGAATTTTTTCATAAAGCTAATCTCCAAAACGAAATTTACGCTTGATTTTACGGAAAGTCAATAAAATTTTGTGAAGTCCGAAACCGGGTTTCTGATATCAAAAATCCGGGTAAAAAAGTATAATGAAAGCGCTGTAAATTTCCACTTTTATTCAGGAGAATTCGATGCTTAAATTTCGCTTAAATTTATTATTTTTGCTCGTTCTTTTCACGCTTTCCAACGCTTTGGCGCAGGACATTCGCGTGACGATTCTGCACGTTAACGACGTTTACCAGTTTATGCCCGTCAGGGACGAAAAATGCGGCTCGCGCGGCGGGCTGGGGCGGCTTTTAACGCTCAAGAAAAAAGCCTTAAAGGAAAACCCGAACACGATTTTCACGCTCGGCGGCGACACGATCTCACCGTCGGTCGAGACACAGTTTTACAAGGGGGCGCAGATGATTGACGCGTGGAACGCGGTCGGAATCGACTACGCCGTTTTCGGCAACCACGAATTCGATCTGAAAGCCGCCACCTTGCTCGAAAGAATGAAGCAGTCGCGCTTTCAATGGCTCGGCGCGAACGTTTTCGACACGACGACGAATAAAATTTTCGCCGACACGCCGCCGTTCATCATTCGCGAAATCGGCGGCGTGAAAATCGGTTTTATCGGTTTTCTTTTGCCCGAAACGAAACAGACTTCCTCGATGGACGCGAATTTAATCGTTAAGGATTATTGCGAAGTCGCCAAAGAACTCGTGCCGAAAATGCGTGCGGCGGGTGCGAACGCGGTCATCGGGCTGACGCATCTGGCGATGAATCAGGATAAAGAACTCGCCGGGTGCGCGAAATTCGATTTGATTTTGGGCGGGCATGAACACACTCTTTTGCAGTCTTCCTCGCGCGGAACGCCGATTTTCAAAATGACGGCGGACGCGCGCGAAATGGGCAAGTTTACGCTCTATTTCGACCGACAGACGAAAAATTTTGCAAGCATGGATTGGGAAGTCGTGCCCGTCACAGACCAGATTGACGAGGCTCCGGAGTTTGCCGCCGTCAATGATAAATACCGCGAAAAATTGCAGGAATTAGCGGCGGAAGTCGGCGAAACTACCGTTGAGCTGGACGCGCTTTCGCTGTCGAGCCGCACAAAGGAGACGAACATCGCCAATTTTATCGCCGACGCCTACCGCAGCGCGGTCAAAGCGGACGTCGCGCTGGTGAACGGCGGTTCGATTCGCGCCGACGCAGTCTTTAAACCGGGAACTTTGACCAAACGCGAGGTGCTGGCGATTCTGCCGTTTAACAATCCGATTGTGAAAATCGAAATTTCGGGCAAAACCCTGCGCCAAGCTTTAGAGCACGGCGTCGAGCGCAGCGCCGCCGGCGAAGACAACGAGCCGGGACGCTTTCCGCAAATTTCGGGCATGAGCTTTAAGTTCGACACGACGAAGCCGACGGGCAGCCGCACGAGCAATATTTTAATCGGCGGCGTGCCGCTCGACGAAAATAAAACGTACACGCTGGCGACTTCCGATTTTCTGGTTTCAAAAAGCGGCGACGGCTACACGATGTTCAAGGACGCGAAAATTCTGATTCCGGCGGCGAACGCGCCCAGGGATTCCGAAGTATTCGAGCAGTCGATAAAAAATGCTCCGAACAGCACCATCGCGCCCGAACGCGAGGGCAGAATCGTGAAGATTAAATAGTTGCGGGAAGTTAACGGGAAGTTAACAGGAAGTTGCGGGAAGTTGGAGGAAAAGGTTACGGGGAATTGTGAAAATTTCAAAAACTTTAAATTTCAACTATCTGCAACTTCCTGTTAACTTTCCTGCAACTTCCCGCAGCTTTCCTGCAACTATCTGTAAAATCGTAGTGGTTATGTTTTTCGAGCAGGAAATAAAAAATCCCGCCAAGCGCGCGGCGGTCGCGCTCTTTAATGAAGCTTACGAAGCGCAGATGGCGGAAGATTACAAGACGGCAATTCGTCTCTACAAGCAGTCGATCGAAGCGTTTCCGACCGCTGAAGCCTACACTTTTCTCGGTTGGGCGTATAGTTTCGAGGGCAAATACGATTTGGCGATTGCCGAATGTCTGGCGGCGATTGCGGTTGACGCCGGTTTCGGCAACCCGTACAACGACATCGGCAGCTATCTAATTGCGAAAGGGAATTATTACGACTGCGTGCGCTGGTTCAATCGGGCGATTAATGCGATTCGCTACGAAGCGCGCGCCTTCCCGCATTTTAATCTCGCGCACGTTTACGAAAAACGCGGGCGGTTATTGGAAGCCGCAAAGCATTACGGTTTGGCGCTCAAAGAGAAGCCCGATTACATGCAGGCTTATAATGCTTTGCGGAAACTGCAGGAAAAATTGAATTAACGGCGGCGCATCGGTTATCATAGAAATTACAAAATTTATCAAGGAGGGAAAATTAATGAATCAAAGCGTAGAACAGGGACGAGACAAAGGCGACGCGCGCGAGCTTTTACCGCGTCTTTTGTCGGAAGTTTACGACGACCGAATCGAAGAACTGGCGCTCGGGCTAGGGCGACCGATCGAGGAAGTCGAATCATGGATAAGCGGCGCGGAACAGATTGACGAGGACGGCGAAATGAAAATTCACGGACTCGCCGAACAACGTCTCGGCGGCGAATAATCCGTTTTTACAATTAGAAATTCCGGCTGGTTTGAATAATCCGCCGGAATTTCTTGCGTTAATGATTAGAGCGAACGATATATAAAAGATAGAATCCATCCGCTTTCGGCTGTCATCCGTCATCTATTCCGAAAGCGCTGGTTTCAGAACAAACGAAGCTTTCAAAAGAACAAGGAAATATTATAAACGGCTTTTTTGTTTTGCTGCCGAACTGTGGGAAAATCCTTTTCGGTGGAAAGAGAAAATCTCACACGTTTTGCGTGGCTTTCGATTGCGGCGGCGATTGTGACAATTGCGCTCAAAGCAGCGGCGTACTGGTTTACCGGTTCGGTCGGTTTATTGTCGGACGCGCTCGAATCGCTGATAAATCTGGCGGCGGCGATTGTCGCGCTTTTTACCTTAAAGATTGCGGCGCAGCCGGCGGACGAAGAACACGCTTTCGGGCACGACAAAGCGGAATATTTTTCGAGCGGCATTGAAGGGACTTTGATTTTTCTTGCCGCTTTGAGCATCGCTTACACGGCGATTCAACGCTTGTTCGCGCCGCAGCCGTTAGAGCAGCTCGGTATCGGTTTAGCCGTTTCGGGAGCGGCGACGGTCGTTAATTTAATCGTCGCGCAAATTCTGCTTCGCGCCGGAAAAAATCACCACTCGCTCGTGCTCGAAGCCGACGGGCATCATTTGATGACCGACGTTTGGACATCGATCGGCGTCGTCATCGGCGTCGCGCTCGTCAATCTGACGGGCTGGCTCAAGCTCGACCCCATCGTTGCGATTCTCGTCGCGCTGAACATCATCTGGACCGGTTATTCTTTAATCAAACGCTCGGTTTTAGGCTTGATGGACACTGCCGTTGCGCCCGAAATTCAAGCGCAGGCAGAAGAAGTTTTAAAGAAATATGCTGACCGCGAAGGCATTACGTACGAAAATTTTCGCTCGCGCCAATCGGGAATGAAAAAGTTTTTCTACGTCGATATGCAGTTCCCGAATGATTGGACGATTCACCGCGTTCACGAAATCGCCGACCGCATCGAAGTCGAAATCGCCGGGAAAATCCCCAATTCGACAGTCTTTTCGCATCTCGAACCGTTTGATAGGTGAGAAGTGAGAAGTGAGAAGTGATAATTTAGGCTTTCAGCGCTCACTTCTCACCTCTTCCGAATCTCTGCCGGTTTCGCTCGCTCGCTTTTGCCTGTTCGATTTCGCGGTCTTTCGGCGGCGCGTTGGTCGTGAGCGCGTCGAGTAATTTCTTTGCCGCTTTCGCGACTTCCTCGACCGCCGTTTCAAAAGCGGCTGAATTAACGCC
Organism: Pyrinomonadaceae bacterium; assembly: GCA_036403375.1. Taxonomy (GTDB): domain Bacteria; phylum Acidobacteriota; class Blastocatellia; order Pyrinomonadales; family Pyrinomonadaceae; genus JAFDVJ01. The sequence goes on along the minus strand of DASWRC010000111.1, from coordinate 9,810 downwards.
GGAAGGTTTGTTAAACCCGCTTACTTTGCGGACAAATTGGACAGCCGCCGCCTGGATTTCCTCGTCGGTCGCAGGCGGCGCGAAATTGTGTAATTGTTTGATGTTGCGGCACATGATTTTTATGACAATACCAGATTAATGATTTCTTTGTCATTATGAAATAAGAAAAGAGAAAACCATTTCCGGAAACGGTTTTCTCTTTTTATTTCGGCTTAACCGAGAAAAATCTATTCGGCGGCTGACAACACCGGCTGGTCGCCGCTGACGCCGTATTGCCGGATGCTGACGCCGGCGCTCGAACCGTTGATAAACCACGTTCCGTTTCTAAAAATAGCGGCATCCGCTTTGCCGTCGCCGTCATAATCGCCTGCCAGCGGAATATCGCCCGTCTGTCCGAACGGGAACGAATAATAGCTTTGGTTCTCGCTTCTCAGGACGAACCATTCGCCGGTCGCCGGTCGAAAAACGGCGGCGTCCGCTCGTCCGTCGCCGGTAAAATCCACCGCCAGCGGCTGGTCTGTGGAATTTCCGAATTGATAGACCGCAACGCCCGCCGTCGAGCGATTTATCCACCATTCGCCGGTCGAGCCGCGCCAGATTGCGATGTCGGTTTTGCCGTCGCCGTCAAAATCCGCCGCCACCGGTTTATCGCCCGCAGCGCCGAATTGCCGGATAATCGTTCCGCCCGACGAGCGCTGAATGTACCACGTCAAAGTCGAAGGACGCCAAACTGCCAAATCAGCCTGACCGTCGCCGTCATAATCGCCGATTGCCGGAATATCGCCGCTCGCGCCGAAAGGAACCGAATAATAACTCGAATTTTCGCTTCTGAGGATAAACCATTCGCCGGTCGAAGGTCGCCAAAAAGCCGCGTCGGTTTTGCCGTCGCCCGTGTAATCTGCCGGCACAATCACGTCCGTATTCGTCCCGAATTGATAAGCGACGCTGCCTGCCGCGCTGCGGTTGAGCCACCATTCGCCGACCGCCGGACGATAAATCGCGACATCCGATTTGCCGTCGCCGTCGAAATCGTTCTGTGCGCGGCGCACGCCTAAAACTGAAAGTTTGACGGTGCTGATATCGATGGTCGCGACGCCCGTGATGGCGGAAACGCGCGTCGAATCGCCGGTCATGTAGATGTTTCCCTGCGAATCGAGCAGCAGCGAATTGCCGCGCGGCGCGTTTTCAAAGCCCCAGAACAGATCGTCTTTATCTTCCGGGTTATCAAACCGGTAGCTGTAGCTTTGCGTTCCGTCCGGCAGGTATTTAACGAGCGTTAAATCGTAATTATTAAAGCCCTGCGAAGACAGCCCGACGTAGATATTGCCCTGCGCATCAACGGCTAATTGATTATCGCCGTCGAATCCGTTGGTGCTCGGACCATTAAAGATTTTTTGCCAGAGCAGCGTTCCCGTCGGACTGTATTTGACCGTAAAGGCGTCGACGTTCTGGTCGGCGGTGCTGTAATAGGTCGAGCCGGTCAAAATCGCGTTGCCGCCCGCGTCAACCGTAAAGGCGAGCGGTCGTTCCGGGTAAGCGCCGTTCGAGTTGCTCCAGCTGCGCGTCCAGAGATTGTTGCCGGTCGAGCCGTTAATCTTGATTAAAAGCGCTTCCCAGGTTTCGCGAACCCAGATTTCGCCCATGACGAAAACGTTGCCCTGCGCGTCGAGCTCGAAGCGGACGCCCAGGTCTTCTTGAGATGAATGCGAATCGTAACGGTTGATCCATTGATGTGTGCCGTTCGTATCATATTTTACGGTGATAATGTCGGAAGTCGCGCCGCCGTTATAGACTACTGAGGTGCCCATCACATAGACGTTGCCGCTTGCGTCGAGTTCCAGTTCGTCCGCGCCGTCATCAAAACCGCCGTCAAATTCACGCTTCCAAAGCTGATTGCCGTTCGTATCGTATTTCAGCGTGACGAAATTGTTATCGATCCGCCCGTTGTTATTGCTCACCGAATAACCCGTCACATAAACATTGCCCGCCGCATCGAGCCGCAGCGCCTCTGCCAAATCGACGTAATCCGCCGTTCCGTTGTAAATTTTCATCCACAACTGATTACCGTTCGTATCGAATTTAACCGTGAAAATGTCGAAATCCGGCTCGACACCGTTCCAGAGCGAGCCGGTGACGTAAACATTGCCTGCGGCATCGGTTCTAATATCCGACGGGTCGTCCTGCAAATTGCCCGTGCCGCCGAACCGCTTCGACCACTGCAAGTTTCCGTTCGGGTCATATTTCATGACGACAACGTCCTTATCGCCGAAGCGGTTGAAGACGTTGTACGATGTTGCCGTGACGTAAACATTGTCCGCCGCGTCCAGAGCCATCACCGGATTATTCTCGTTAAATCCGCCGGGACCGTCGTAATACGAAGCCCACGCCTGAACGGGCGCGCCCGGCGTCGGCGACGGCAGCGGCGACGGCACCGGACCGGAAGCCGTAAACTCGCGCCATTGATTGCTGAACATATCGCCGCTCACGGCGGGCGGATACATCTGATAACCCGTTTTTGAAGCCGACAAAGTATATTGTCCCGCCGCAACCGAACCGAAAGAATACTGCCCGTTCGCGTCCGTCTGCGTCGTCAGATTGACCGCGCCGCCGGTTAATTTTACAGTCACGCCGGCGAGCAGTGTGTTGCTTTCCTGATGCCCGACCTGCCCGCTGACCGTAATCGCGGCGCTCGCACTCTGTGCTAAAAGAGCGGAAAAACACGTTAAAAATACGAGTTGAAAAATTTTTTTACCAATCATTAAAGTATTCCCCAGAGAAATTTCTTAACCTAACAGTGAGCGGTTTTTAGAGATAAAGACATTTCTGAAGGGAAAATTGTGAAATTAGTTGTATGAGAAAAACCGTCAAATCAGACGTTTGGATTTTAACAATAAAACTTCGATTTTGGATTGTGATTTTCGATCGGTCAGTTGTTTTTCTTCGTCGGAGGATTGTTTTTCTTCGTCGGAGGATTGTTTTTCTTCATCCGTCAGTTGTTTTTTCGCAGGTGACAACTGTTTTTCCGCATCTGACGCTGGTTTTATCTCAACCGAAATAATCTTCCATAAATCTTCGCACATTACGAATCTTCGACATCTTCTTTAGTGAATCCACCTTGACCGTGAGCGGCTTTGTTTCGCAAATCTGCAATTGCCGTAATTTGTTTTTGTTTGAGAAGGTTATATTGACCTTCAGAACCGCCAGAAACGGCTCTTGCGGGATTTCGACGCGTCTGACCTTATTTAATTCTATCGGCTTCGTCAGGTTCGACTTTCGGCACTTTGCTCAACGCTTGCAAAAACTTTTCACGGCTTCCGCGTTGCGCACGTTTTTTGACAATTTGAATATCTGTCCAAGCTTTTTCATCATCGGCTTGAGCAATTACTGTTTCGTCAATTTCCCTTTCATTCTTAACTTTCATTAACCTTCAAAACTGCCAAGAATGCTTCCTGCGGAATCTCGACGCGACCGACTTTTTTCATGCGTTTTTTGCCTTCTTTTTGTTTTTCGAGCAGTTTTCGTTTGCGCGAGATGTCGCCGCCGTAGCATTTGGCGGTGACGTTTTTGCCCATCGCTTTGACGGTTTCGCGCGCGATGATTTTACTGCCGATTGCCGCCTGAATCGGGACTTCGAACATCTGGCGCGGGATGAGTTCCTTCATTTTTGCGGTCACGAGCTTGCCCTTTGCTTCGGCGGTCGTGCGGTGCAGAACCAAGGACAAAGCATCGACCGGCTCGCCCGAAACCAGCACGTCCAGTTTGACGAGATTGCTTTCCTTGTAATCCGAGAAATGATAATCGAGCGACGCGTAGCCGCGCGAAACCGACTTTAAGCGGTCGTAAAAATCGAGCACGATTTCGTTGAGCGGCAGTTCGTAAATCAGCATTACGCGATTTTCCGTGATGTATTCGAACTTTTTCTGGACGCCGCGTTTTTCGTCCAGAAGCGGCAGAATTCCGCCTAAGAAAGCGTCGCCCGTCAGAATGGTCGCTTCGATAAACGGCTCTTCGATTTTCGCGATTCTGCCCGTTTCCGGCATTTTTGAAGGGCTGTCGACTTCCAGCACTTCGCCGCTGGTCGTCGTCACGCGGTAACGCACGCCGGGCGCGGTGGTAATCAAATCGAGATTAAATTCGCGCTCCAGGCGTTCCTGGATGATTTCCATGTGGAGCAGTCCGAGAAAGCCGCAGCGGAAACCGAAACCGAGCGCGGTCGAAGATTCCGGCTCGTAGAAAAACGAGGCGTCGTTGAGGCGCAATTTGTCCATCGCGTCGCGCAAATCTTCGTACTGCGCGGAATCTATCGGGTAAAGACCGGCGAAAACCATCGGTTTGACTTCCTGAAAACCGGGAAAAGGCTCGGCGACCGGGCGCGCGGCTTCAGTTATCGTGTCGCCGATTTGCACGTCGGCGACGGTTTTAATCGATGCCGTCAGGAATCCGACTTCGCCGACCGAAAGCTCGCCGATCGGCGTCGGGCGCGGGCGATTGACGCCTAAAGTTTCGACCAGATATTCGCGCCCGGTGTTGAAAAATTTGATTTTCGTGCCTTTCTTAATCGTGCCTTCAATGATGCGGAAAAGTACGATAACGCCGCGATAGCTGTCATACCAGCTGTCGAAAATCAAAGCTTTGAGCGGCGCGTTTTTGTCGCCCTTCGGCGCTGGGATTTTCCGGACGATTTGTTCGAGAATCTCTTCGACGCCGACGCCGGTTTTGGCTGACGCGAGAACCGCATCGCTCGCGTCCAAACCGATGATGTTTTCGATTTGTTCTTTAATGCGCTCGGGTTCAGCCGACGGTAAATCGATTTTATTTAGAACCGGCACGAGTTCGAGGTCGTTTTCAATCGCCAGATATGTATTGGCAAGCGTTTGCGCTTCGACGCCCTGCGACGCGTCAACAATCAGCAGCGCGCCTTCGCATGCCGAAAGCGAGCGCGAAACTTCGTACGAAAAATCGACGTGCCCGGGCGTGTCAATCAAATTTAAAATATACGCCTGACCGTTTTTCGCCTTGTAATCGAGCCGCACGGCGTGCGCTTTGATGGTGATGCCGCGCTCGCGCTCCAAATCCATATTGTCGAGGTGCTGGTCTTCCATGTCGCGGTCGGAAACGGCGCCGGTGAGCTGCAAAATTCTATCGGCGAGCGTCGATTTGCCGTGGTCGATATGCGCGATGATGGAGAAATTTCTGATATTTTCAGGGTTCATAAACTTACTGTAAAGATTTTCGGCAAAAACCGAAATAATTACAATAACAAATTTTTAGGTAAATTAGCACCCGAAGCGCACCGCACAGCAATCGTGGAAATTAAAAAAGCGATTTTGAATCTGCTTCCTTAACCTGGGCGAATAGCACTAATACAGCAGATAAGCGAACTTTCAGCGCGAAACCAATTCGCCCTGCTTTCATTTAAAACAGAATAGGTAAATCTGCCGTCAGCCGCTCTTCGAGCTACCGGCAAAATAAAATTAAGGAGTAGAAGTATGTTGAATTTTAGAATAAAAAAAACGGCGATGGCGACTCTTGCATTGGCTGCTGTTTTGGTTATGCTGCTCGCGCCTCTGCCGATGGTCAGAGCCGCCGACCACGCCGAATCAACTTCGGTCGCAGGCGATCCGGGCGCCGACATCGCCGATGTTTTCGCGTTTTTAGACCCGAATGACAATACAAAAGTCGTGCTGGCAATGGACGTTGAAGGTTTCATAGTTCCGTCGGAATTGTTGAATCTGAGTTTTTTCTCGCCGGAGGTTTTGTATCGTTTCGAGATTGAAAACACGGGCGACGCGATTGCCGACCAGACGATTGACATCACGTTTTCGCCGCAGACTTCGCGTTCCGCGCCGCAGACGGCGACCATTAAACTGCCGCAAAGCCGCGGAATCAGAAGAAACACGTTTACTGCGCCGACGACCGTGCAGACTCTCAGTGCGACGGCGAATCCGTTTACGGTCACGACCAATTCGGCGACCGGCGTGAAATTCTTCGCCGGATTGACCGACGACCCGTTTTATTTCGACATCGTCGGATTTAACCGCTTTGTCGGCTCGGTTCTGTCGGGAAGTCCCGACCCGACGCGGCTTCAGCGTTCGCGCGACAGTTTCGCCGGTTACAACATCCATATGATTGCCGTCGAAGTTCCCGCCGCGTTGCTGCAAGGTTCGGCAGGCAACATCGTCGGCATCAACGGCGTTACCTTGCGCCAGCGAAATTCGACGCGCCAGAACACGGGCGAAATTATCAACAGCGGAAATTACGTGCAGGTTGACCGCATGGCGACGCCCGCCGTCAATACGGCGCTCATTCCGTTTCCCAGAAAGAACGAATACAACGCCGCCACGCCGCAGGATGACGCGAACGGTCTTTTTGCCAACTCGATTGTCGGCACGCTGACCGCGCTCGGCACAAGCCCGACGAATATCGGAATTCTGGCGAACGTCGCGGTTGTCAACGGCGATTATCTCCGTTTGAATCTGGCGACGCCGAATGCGAGCATCGGTTTCGGCGAAAGAGCGACCACGCCCGGCTACACCGGATTTCCGAACGGTCGGCGTCCCGGCGACGACACGATTGACGTTCTGCTTTATTTCATCAGCAATCAAGCCCTGACGACGGGCGACAACGTGAACAGCAACGAGGTGCCGATTCCGGGCACGTTTCCGTTCTTCGCGCCGCCGAATCAGCCGCTTGAAAACCCGATGGTGGACAACACTCAGAATTAACCTGCGGACAGGTTTGGAGTTCCAACTTTAGTTGGTAATTCTTCGAGTAAAAGCCAACTAAAGTTGGAACTCCAAACGCTTGAAACCGGAGCAATCACTATGAAAAAAATCGAATTTATAAAATTAGCGGCTTTTCTTTTTTCAGCAATAAGTTTTGCCGCTTGCAGTAAAACTCAGGCGACTTCTTCCGCGCCCGACATTGCTCCGTTGACAAAAAACACGGCGACAACAGACACCGTCCGATTTCTGGAAGACCGCATAAGGCGCGACCCCGACGATTTCATCGCGCATAACAAGCTTGCTTCCGAATACCTGCAAAAAGTGCGCGAAACGGGCGACGTAACCTTTTTGAATCTGGCGTTACGCGCCGCGCGCGCTTCGCTTTCGATTCTACCCGCCGAACAAAACAAAGGCGGTCTGACGGTTCTGGCGCAAGCCGAATTTTCGTCGCACGATTTTGCCGCCGCCCGTGACCACGCTTTAAAGTTAACGCAAATCGAGCCGAATAAAAGCTATTCGTATCAAATTCTCGGCGACGCTTTGCTCGAACTCGGAAATTACGAGGAAGCCGAAAAAGCTTTCCGGCAGATGGAAAAACTCGGCAGTCTGCAAGGCTTGACGCAAACCGCGACCAAACAACGCCTTGCGCGAACGGCATTCTTGCGCGGCGATCACGCGGGCGCGCAAAAACATTTCGCAAACGCGCTCAAGCTGGCTCAAAATCTGCCCGTTCCGCCGCGTGAAACCGTTGCGTGGTGCGAGTGGCAATTGGGCGAAACCGCTTTTTCGGTCGGCGATTATAAAACCGCCGAAAAAAACTACCGCGCCGCGCTTGAAACCTTTCCCGGATATTTTCGCGCTCTTGCTTCGTTAGGACGCGTTCGCGCCGCGAGCGGCGATTTGGCAGGCGCAATCGAACAATACGAAAGGACGGTTCGCATCCTTCCAGACCCGAATTTTGTCGCCGCGCTCGGCGATTTATACAAGCTCGCGGGGCGCGAAGACGATGCCCGCAAACAATATGAGTTAGTCGAACAAATCGGAAATCTGAGCGCGCTCAACGGCACGATTTACAATCGCCAGCTCGCGCTTTTCTACGCCGACCACGACCTAAAAGCGGAAGAAGCTTATCGTTTAGCCGCCAAAGAATACGAAGTTCGCCGCGACATCTACGGCGCGGACGCGCTCGCCTGGACGGCTTTGAAAGCGGGCAAAATCGTCGAAGCGCAAACGGCGATCAAAGACGCTCTGCGGCTCGGCACAAAGGACGCGAAAATTCTTTACCACGCCGCGCTGATCGCCGAGACTGCCGGAGATAAAACCGCCGCGCGGAATTATTTTAAACAAGCGGCGGCTCTCAATCCGCAATTCGACCCGCTGCAGGCGGAAATTCTCAGGAAATCGTTGAAGAATTGAAAAGCATAAAAGCCGTCCCGAAAAAAATCGTGTCTGAAAGTGAATCGGGTTTGTTTTCAGATACGAAAGGACAGCTGACGGATGCGAAAACGGCGATTCCGGCGGCGCTGAATCTGAAATCGAACGACGCGCGAATTCTTTATCATGCAGGGATGATTGAAAAGGATTTGGGCAATCGCGCCGGGGCGAAAAAAATGCTCGAAGCGGCTTTGAAAATCAATCCGATGGTCGATTTGCTGCAAGCCGAAAACGCGCGCCGCGTCTTGTCGGAGCTGAAGTGAAAATTAACCGCAGAGGATTGCCGAGAAAATTGAAATTGAGTTAAGCATTCGTAAAAAATCTCCGCGTCCGCTGCGGTGAAAAATTAATTTATGAAAAAGCATTTTTATATTTTTATCGCATTTTTATTTTTAACGGTTTCGGCGGCGGCGCACCCGTTGGGAAATTTCAGCGTCAATCAATTCGCGCAGCTCGATGTCGAAAAATCGCGGATAAAGATTCGCCAGATTCTCGATATGGCGGAGATTCCGGCGTTTCAGCTGAAAGGCGAAATCGACACGGACAAAGACTCGGTGATTTCCGAATCGGAACTGGATGCTTATGCCGCGCGCCTGACGCCCGAATTTTTATCGAAGCTGTTTTTGACGGTTAATGACGAGCGCGCGGAACTAAGCGTCGAATCAACGAAAATTTCAATGCCGGAAGGCGCCGGCAATCTGCCGACTCTGCGGATCGAGTGGAGTTTGGCGAGCAATTTACAAAATTTGACCGGCGTTAATCGGGCGCGCTTCGAAAACAAAAATTTCGACGGAAGAATCGGCTGGAACGAGATTGTTTTAAGCCGGGCGGGCGGCGTTAATGTTTTCGATTCAAACGCTTTCGGAAATGCGCTGTCGGACGAATTAAAAACGTACCCGGCGGAAAATCTGAGCGCGCCGCTCGCCGAAAAGACCGCCGCGTTTTCCTTTTCGACAAATCCTGCCCCCGAAAACGCCCGCCTTCTCGAAAACCGCAACGGACAGGCGAGCGCGGCAGTTCAGAAAGATAAACTCGCCGAAATAATCGCCGTTCCCGAGCTGACGCCGGCGATTGCCGTGTTCGGTCTGCTGCTCGCATTCGGCTTGGGCACGCTGCACGCCCTTTCGCCCGGACACGGCAAAACGGTCGTCGGAGCTTATCTGGTCGGCTCGCGCGGCACGCCGAAACACGCCGCGTTTCTCGGTCTGACGGTGACGATTACGCACACGCTCGGCGTTTTTGCGCTCGGACTTATCACGCTTTTTGCTTCAAATTACATTCTGCCCGAGCGTCTGCTGCCGTTTCTCGGCTTTGTCTCGGGGCTGCTGGTTTTGTATATCGGTCTGACGATGTTTAAAACGCGTCTGTTCACGGCGCTCGGCTGGAATACCGAAGAACACCGTCATCACGGCGAACACTTCCACGCGGGAGATTCGCATAGTCACCCGCACGACGAGTTTACGCACACGCACGACGGGCAGACGCATTCGCACCTGCCGCCCGCAGCAATTTCATGGAAAAGTCTGCTCGCGCTCGGCGTTTCGGGCGGATTATTACCGTGCCCGTCGGCGCTGGTTTTGATGCTTTCGGCGATTTCGATGGGGCGCACCGGGTATGGTTTGATTTTGACGACCGCATTTAGTTTCGGTTT
>DASWRC010000110.1:0-9112 GCA_036403375.1 Pyrinomonadaceae bacterium | reverse complement strand
GTTCTGTTCGCGTTTTTGTCTTTGCAGGCACAGCCGCCGCAGTCGGAACTTGCCAAGTATATTCAGGAAAATTACACCAAGCGCGAGGTGTTGATTCCGATGCGCGACGGCGTGAAACTTTTTACGTCGATTTATGAGCCGAAGGACAAATCGCAGAAATACCCGGTCATGTTCGACCGCACGCCGTACACGGTTGCACCTTACGGCGCGGATAAATTCAAAGGTAATTTAGGTCCGAGCGAACTGTTTGCGCGTGAAGGCTACATTTTCGTTTACCAGGACGTGCGCGGGCGCTGGATGTCGGAAGGCACTTTTGAGGACGTGCGACCCGACATCGACAATAAAACACCAAAAGACATCGACGAATCGACCGACACTTACGACACGATTGACTGGCTAATCAAAAACGTCGAGAACAACAACGGGCGCGTCGGGATGTGGGGAATTTCCTATCCGGGCTTTTACACGTCGGCGGGCGCGATAGATTCGCACCCGGCGCTCAAAGCCATCTCGCCGCAAGCGCCGATCGGCGATTGGTTCAAGGGCGATGATATGCACCACAACGGCGCTTTGTTTTTGGCGCAAAACTACTCGTTTTTTATGGGTTTCGGGCAATTTCGCCCCGCCCCGACCGCCACGCAGGATTACATCAAACAATGGACGGGACGCAAAACGCCGGACGGTTACGATTTTTACCGTCAGCTCGGCGGATTAAAGGAAACGGCGGATTATTATCAAACCGCACTCGGGACGCGCATCAAATTCTGGGACGATATGATGGCGCACCCGAACTATGACTCGTGGTGGAAAGAACGCAACATTCTGCCGAAGCTCAAAAACATCAAAGCGGCGGTGATGACCGTCGGCGGCTGGTACGACAACGAGGATTTATACGGCGCGCAAAAAACGTACAAAGCGATTGAAAAACAAAACCCGGGAATTTTTAATGTGCTCGTCCTCGGTCCGTGGGACCACGGCGGCTGGTCTTTCCGCGACGGCGACTGGCTCGGCACGGCTTATTTCGGCGAGAAAACCGGCAAATGGTATCGCGAAAATCTCGAATTCCCCTTCTTCCAGCATTTTTTGAAAGATAAGGGCGATATTTCGAATATCAAGGAAATCAACGCCTTCGATACCGGCGCGCACGATTGGAAATATTTCGAAGGCTGGGACCCGAAAACCGGCATCACGGAAACTTCGCTTTATTTACAGCCGGGCGGAAAATTATCGTTTGAAAAACCGGCGGAAACCGGCGCTTCCCTTTACGACGAATACGTTTCCGACCCGCTGAAACCGGTTCCGTACACGCAGAAAATCACGTCCAATTACCCGCGCGATTTTATGACCGAAGACCAGCGTTTCGTCGCGGGCAGACCGGACGTTCTGGTTTATCAAACCGAGCCTTTGACCGATGATGTGACGGTCGCGGGCGATATTCATCCCGATTTATTCGTTTCATCGAGCGGCACCGATTCGGATTTTATCGTCAAATTAATCGACGTGTTTCCCGATGATTACAATTACCCCGAGACGGGCACGAAAAACCAGTTCGGGCAGCCCGAACGCATCAAACCGCCCGAAAATTCGGCGTGGTCGGTCTTTTCGCCCGGCGGCTACGAAATGCTTCTGCGCGGCGAACCGTTTCCGGCGAGGTTTCGCAATTCGTTTGAAAAACCCGAACCTTTGAAGCCGAACGAACCCGCGAAAATCAGATATGAAATGCCGGGCATCACGCACACCTTCAAAAAAGGTCACCGAATAATGGTGCAGATTCAAAGCACTTGGTTCCCGCTCGTCGCGCGCAGCCCGCAGAAATTTATGGAAAACTACCAGCAGGCGACCGCCGCCGATTTCCAGAAAGCGACGGAACGCGTCTATTACGGCGGCAAAACCGGCTCGCTGATTGTTCTTCCGGTACTTAAAAAATAAGTCTCAAGTCCCGGGTTTCAAATTTTAAGTTTCAGGTCAGTAAAGACTTGTGATTTGGGACTTGAGGCTCGGGACTTTTAAAAGCATAATTCCCGAATGAATAAAATAAAAATTTTCGCCGTTCCGGCTTCCCTGCTCGTATTGTTTACCGCCGCAGCCTGCTACAAAGCGCCGAGCGCAAATACTCAGCGAACTTCGACGCCAACCACGACGGCAACTGCCGCGCCGGCTGCCGAAAAATCGGTTCAGCCGTCGCCTTCCTCCGCGCAAAATTCGCCTGCCGGGGCGGGAAATTATGAGCAGGCGTTAAGCGACTACAACGCGAAAAATTTTGAAAAAGCGGAAACCGGCTTTAAGGAAGTTGTTGCGTCCGACGCCAACCACGCGAACGCACATTATTATCTCGGCAACATCTATTACAACCGCAGGGATTACGAAACTTCCCTGCCGCATTTCGAGCAAGCCGCCAAAATCGATTTCAAATCGGTCGATAAACTGATGGCGCTCGGCGAAAACCAGCGCGCGCTCAAACAATTCGACCGCGCGATTGTCCAATATCAAAAAGTCATCGGCTTTGCCCCCGACAATGCCAACGCTTATTACGCGCTCGGTTTAACCTACATCGGGCTCAACAACAAAATCGCCGCGCGCCAGCAATTGCAGAAATTAGAGCCTTTAAATAAATCCCTCGCGGATAAATTATTGAAGGAAATTGACGGGTTGAAATAAAGAAAGGTTTGGTCTTTAGACAGTTTTTTTGCTTTTTTGTTTGGTCAGGTAGCTTTCCCAGCCCGTTCCGGCGCAGGTCAAACACGGGCTGACCGTGTTCATTCTGCCGGTGCCGTTGCATTGAAGGCAAAAAACCGGAGGCTGAGCAACTGTTACATTCCCCTTTCCGCCGCACACAATACACGAAGTACAGAGTCCCGGCGCGACATTCCACTCGCCCGTTCCCGCGCACCAGGCGCATTTGGAAGCCGGAGAGCTATTTGTTTCCTCATTCATTTGGGTATTCCTCCAGATTACAGCTCGGCAATTAAGGACGCGCCGCTGTTTTGTTTAATAAAAACGATTTTGCGCGCGACATATTCTTCGCATCTGAGCAAACCAGCCTGTTCGACTGCCGCTTGAATCGTCAACGATTCCTGATTATCGCCCTTTGCCCGGACGCCGCTCGAACGCGCCTCCCAATCATCAAAGCCTTTATATTTAAGATAATTAAAAGTATCAGCCGCCGCGTAAGCATTAATTGCCGTCAATGATTCAAGCAAATGTTCGGTTTGATTTCTCTCGCGGGTCGTGATTTCAATCGCCGAACGAATCGCCTTTCTGACTTGTTCGGTTAACTCGCGCGCGAGCAGCGACGCCGGCTGTTGAAGATTGACCTCGGGCGAGCTTCGCAGTTTGTAAAGCTCATCACGGTATTCGGTCAAAAGTAAAAGATATTTGCGGCACAGCTCGATTAAATTTCCGCTCAGCGCCTGACTTAGCTCGGTTTCGGCGTTGAGCAGGTTTTCATTTACCAGCAGCCTCATTATTAACATAACTCAACCTCATCAATAACTAGCCGATTACTGCTTTATCGAGTTCTCCGGTGATCAGTTCGGGTTCCGAAACTTGAGCCGCCCGACTAAAGCTCTCGATCGCTTCCTGTTCGTCATCGAAAACATCGAAAACCGTCAGGAGTTTGGTTATCACCATCAATTCGTGAACGCGCTCGGTCAGCCGGAGAATCTTTAATTCGCCGCCGTTTTTTTGCAGCGTCGTATAACCCGCGACCAATTCGCCCAACCCGCTCGAATCGATATAGGTAACATTCGCCAGATTGAGCAATATTCTTTTTTCGCCTTTTTCGACCAGCGCGCGGAGTATATTGTGCAGTTCGATGTTGCCTGCGCCGAGACGGATATCGCCCTGCAAATCCAATACGATTACATTACCGTTGCGGCGTTCAGTTATATTCAGATTGTTCATTATTTTCCTCTGTTCCAATTAGCTGTTTAATTCAGGTGGTCCGGCTAAGTCCAGAGAAACTGAGAAAAGAGTAAGCTATGTTCTTTACAGGTTTACATTACTCTCTTAGAGCCCCATAAGCAACCCTATTTCATTTAACCGCCCGTTCAAACCGGACGCAATTAATAAAATGCGTTGTTAAAAACTGCTGTCCGAAGTATTATTTTCCGCCGTTTTGGCGAATCTGCTTTTTTAATTTTTTTGTGTTTAGTTTTTCGCGCCGGAATTTGTTAATTTGTTAGTAACAGTTATTTTGCGAGGTTTATAAATTTATGCCTACAACGGCGATTGGTTGCGGATTATCATTAATTTTGGTTGGCATTGCGGGTTACGTTTACGGAATTTGGGGCGGAAACGCTTCGGTCACGGCGTTGATTCCGGCATTTTTCGGGCTCGTCATCGCGCTGCTCGGCGCGTTTGCGAAATCGAACGAAAATTTACGAAAGCATTTAATGCACGCCGCCGTTCTGGTCGGGCTGCTCGGTTTCATCATTCCGGCGTTTCGGCTTTTATCGAAATTGGGCGATTTAACGCTTTCGGCGGCGGTTGTTTCACAGCTCGCGATGGCTTTGATTTGCCTGATTTTCGTAATTTTATGCGTCCAGTCGTTCGTCAATGCGCGCCGTTCCGGGGCAGTTTGATTTCGACCTGCAAGCCCCTTCCGGTATTTTTCGCTTTAATTGAGCCTTTGTGCGCAAAAACGGCGCGCTGTGCGATTGCCAATCCCAAACCGACGCCGCCGGATTTGCGTTCTCTGGCTTCGCCGATGCGGTAAAACGGGCGAAACAGATTTTCAAGCTCGTCTTCGGGCACGCCGCCGCCGTAATCTTTAATGTCGATGACGGCGTCGCCGTTCAGGTTTTTGAGCGAAACTTCGACTGCCGTTTGCTCGTCCGTATATCGCACGGCGTTCCGGAGTACATTTTCGACCGCGCTTCGGAGAAGGTTTTCGCTGCCTCGAAAACGGCTGTCCTCGATTGCCAGTATTTTCACTGCCTTGTTTTTTGCCTGCGCTTCGAAATCGGCGTCCGCCACGGTTTCTTCGACCAGTTTCCGCAAATTAACGTTTTGTTTTTCAAGCTCCTGCGCGCCGCTTTCGAGTTTCGACAAAATCAAAAGCCGCGAAATCATCTCGTTCAAACGATTCGATTCCTTTTCGATGCGCTGCAGGATCGGCTGAGTTCCGGCGTTCGCCTTTTGTTTGGCGATTTCCAGCGCGACATTAAGACGCGCCAGCGGCGACCGCAATTCATGCGAAATGTCCTGCGTCAGGCGCTTTTCCGAGGTGACGAGCGATTCGATTCTTTCCGCCATCTCGTCAAAATCTTTCGCGAGCTGTGCCACTTCATCGCTGCCGCGACTGACCTTTCCGCCGACGCGCGCCTGCAATTCTCCGGTTGCCAGCTTTTTCGTCGCCCGGCGCAGCTTCACAATCGGCGAGGTCAAATAACGCGCCAGACCGTAACAAACCAAACCGCCCGTCAGAATCACCGCCAAAATTCTCCAAATCCATGTATTCAGATCAGGCGCGAGAACGGCAGGTTGAAAACGCTTGAACTGGATAATCAAAACGTATTCGGACAAATCACGAAGCTGAATTTTTTTCGCGGCAAAGGTTTCGTCGGGCGAACGGTCAAATTCGACTGTATCCGTTTGTATTACCGTCTCATACAATTTCAAACCGTTGGCGGGAATTTCGTCGCCGGCGACCAGTTGACGATTTTTATCGTATAAGCCGACTGCCGAAACCCGGTCGGAATTTTTGACCCGCGCCAGGTATTCATCCAAACCCGTCTTTCCCTCATTTCGATAAATTTGCCCGGCGGTTTCAACCTGAAAATTAAAATTTTCCGTAAACAAAATCCGCCGCTGCCTGACAAGCGGCTCGTTCTGCGTCGTCCAGCTGACGAAACTGAAAACGCCGATGAGCAGCGCAATCGCCAGCCAGAACCATAAGAAAATTTTTAAGAAAAGACTCATTTTAGTGGTCGGGGGTCAGCAGCCGGCAGTCAGTAAAAAAGAAATTTCTGACAACTGTTCACCGACCACTGGCGACTGTCAAACTACCGTGTAAATATAACCGACCGAGCGAATCGTTTTGATTCTTTCGCTCTCGTCGTCGCGCAGCCCGAGTTTTTTGCGCAGATTGCTGACGTGCATATCGAGACTGCGGTCAAACGGCGAAAGCCGGCGGTCTAAAACCTGCTGGCTCAAATCTTCTTTTTTGACGATTTTTCCGGCTTGTTCGAGCAGCGCCACGAGCAAATCGAATTCGACCGCCGTTAAATTTAATTCCGAACCGTCGATTTTTGCCGTCCGTCCGGTGAGCGAAACTTCGATGTTGTCAACCGTAAATATTTCCGGCAGCGCCCTTTTATTTTCGTCCACGTCATGCACGCGGCGCAAAATAGCGCGCAGCCGTGCAACCAATTCCCGAGGGTTGAAAGGTTTCGGCAGATAATCGTCGGCGCCGATTTCAAGCCCGACGATGCGTTCCATATCGTCGCCTTTCGCGGTCAGCATCAGGACGGGCAGTTTCGACGATTTTCGCAGGTCGCGGAGCACGTCGAAACCGTTTTTTCGCGGCAGCATAACGTCCAGAATGGCTAGTTCATAATCGTCGGAAAGCGCTTTCTGCAAACCGCTCTCGCCGTCGTGAACGGCTTCGGTTTCAAAACCTTCGACGCTCAAATACTCCGAAACCAACTCGCACAGCTCCTCGTCGTCATCAATTATCAGTATCTTGCTCATACTCTTAAGAAATATTTTACGCCAAAAAGTTTTCTGATGCTTAAACTTTTACATTTCTTTGCATAAAAACGTTACAAAATTACGTTCCGCCGCGTGGAAAAAAGCGTTTATCATTCTGAACGCGTCCAAACACAGGCGCGGGAATTACTTGGAGATAAATTAGGAGAAAATTAATGAAAAAATCAATTATCGCAATTTTAACAATCGTCGTTTTGGGCTTAGGCGCGGTGTTCATTTTCGCCCAGAAAGGCAAAATGAATCGCGGCGGATTCGCCGGTTTCGGCGGGCGCGGCTTTGAACGCATCGCGGAAAAATTAAACCTCTCGGACGAGCAGCAAACACAGGTCAAAACCATATTGGAAGATTCCAAAACGCGCGTCAAACCGTTAACGGATTCTTTGCGCGAAAGCCGCAAACAGGCTGAAACGTTAGGCATCGACGGCACATTCAACGAAGAACAGGTCAACCAGATTGCCAACAGCCAATCGGAAACGATGAAGCAGCTGTTCGTCGAAAAGGAAAAGACCAAAGCGCAGATTTTTGCGGTTCTGACGCCCGAACAACGCGCCGAAGCCGCCAAAATGAAAGACCAGTTTAAGGAACGCTTCAAAGACGGCTTCGAAAAACGCCGCGCCGGCAAACAGAACGCCCCGGCAACGGAAGAATAGTTTTTTTAAACCGAAACACGGGCAAATTACGGCTTTTACCGAAGCCGTAATTTGCCCGTGTTCAAAATATTTAACCTTTTTTGCGGCGCTCGCGTATTGACATTTGCCGAAGAAAAATTTAATACAATTAAGTTAATGCCGACAACGATAACCGAACTCGAAGACGAAGAACGCGGAAAGATAATTTTACGCATCGAAGGCTCGCTGATGCAGGACGACGCGCTTTTGGTTGAAAAAATCGCGCTCGATTTGCGCGAGCAGCGCGGCAGAAACATCACGCTCGATTTGGCAGACCTCGATTTTCTCGATTCCGACAGCGCGCCGATTCTCAAACGCATCGAGCGCGAACACGGTTTTGAAATCGAAGGCATCGAATTTTTTCTGCAAACTGTTGTCAACGAAGTCGAAAAAAACAATAATTGACGAATGAACTCAAGGGAAATCGCTCAATTTTTGCAAGGCAGTCTGGAAGGCGGCAGAGATGCGGAAATCTTTCGCGTCAACGGTTTTGAAACCGCCGGCGCAGGCGAAATCAGTTTTCTCGAAAGAGCGGAAATCCCCGGTCAGACAAACGCTTCCGTTTTGATTGTTCCCGAAAATTTCGCCGAAAATCTCGATATTCCAATCATCAAAGTAAAAAATCCGAAGCTCGCTTTTGCCCGGCTGGCGGCGGTTCTGCATCCGCCGAAAAAGCGTGCGATTGAAGTTCACCAATCGGCGGTCATTTCCGAATCGGCAGTTTTAGGTAAAGATTTGTTTATCGGCGCGTTCGTCTCAATCGGCGACCACTCGGAAATCGGCGACGGAACAGAGATTCGCGCGGGCGCGAAAATCGGCGACCACGTAAGAATCGGTAAAAATTGCGTAATTCACCCGAATGTTTTTATCGAAGATAATTGCACAATCGGCAATCATACAATCCTGCATCCGGGCGTCGTGATTGGCGCCGACGGCTTCGGTTATGTCCGTGACGGCGGGCGCGGCTACGTAAAATTCCCGCAAATCGGAACGGTTTGGATAGGCGACGACGTGGAAATCGGCGCCAATACCTGTGTCGACCGCGGCGCGCTGGGCGAAACGCGCATCGGAAACGGCACGAAAATCGATAATCTCGTCCAAATCGCGCACAACGTCCAAATCGGCGAGCGCGTCGTCATCGCTTCGCAAACCGGTATTTCCGGCTCGACCGTTATCGAGGACGATTGCGTTATCGGCGGGCAAGTTGGTTTTGGCGACCACGCAACCGTCAAATCGGGCGCGATTATCGGTTCGCAAGCCGGAGTTCTGCCCGGCAAAATCGTTCGCGAAGGTGTCTGGTGGGGCACTCCCGTGCAGCCGCTCGACGAATATAAACGCCAGAATGCGCACGTCAAAGGCTTGGCGCGGCTCAAGGAAGAAGTCAAAGAATTGAAACGCCGGCTCGCGGAAAAATCCGAATAAATTTAATTTATTAAAACGCCTGCCTGTCTTGACGTACCGCCGTTAATTGGTTAATAATCAACGCAATATAACCGAACCCCCGCCTTTCTAAAATGCAAAATTCGGAATTACACAGAGGTGTTAAGGTCACTTATCGCGAGGGCTATCTGCATATCACGCATCCCGATGATTTTGTCCTGCTGCCCGAAGACATTGACCAGCTTTGGCTGCGTCTGTCCGCCGTTTGCAAATCCTATAATTGTAACCGTGTTCTTAATGAAGGACATCTCGATTTAAGCAAACTGCGAGCGTTCGATTCATACAACGCCGGT
>DASWRC010000109.1:0-64096 GCA_036403375.1 Pyrinomonadaceae bacterium | reverse complement strand
CTCGTCTTCTTCGCCGCCCTGAATGACGTCTTCGCCCGTGACGCCGACCGGTTCTTTGAATCGCTCGGTCGAAAGCAGCGCAAGCTCCGAGAGAAAATCTTCGGTCGAATTGTAGCGCGAAGCGTACAGTGCGAGCTGGCGCAAATCTTCGAGCCGCGCTTCGGCGTTCTCAAAAGTTTCCTGCAAATGCTGCTCGTAGCCGTTGGTTAAAATCAGCTCGATTTGTTTTGCCGGATTGTTGCGGTTTTCGTCCGTCGTTAATAATTCGAGCAGCCGGACGAAATCCTGCCACGGCTGTTTGGCGCGCAGCCTTGAAAAAGGGTCGTTGGATTTTGGGTTTTGGGCTTTGGATTTCGGGTTCGTTTGTATTTCGTAATTTGTCGTTTGTAATTCCGCCGCACTCGCGGGCAGTTGTGCTTTGACAAGCGCGAACGGGTTTTCCGCATAAGCCAGACTTTCGTAAATCCGGTTCGCCGTCGCATTGCCGACGCTCGGAATCATCTTTAAAATTCGCTTCCACGCCAGTTCGTCGCGCGGGTTGACGATGATTCTGAGATAAGAAACAACGTCTTTGATGTGTGCCTGCTCGAAAAAACGCACGCCCGATTGGACGCGGTAAGGAATGTTGCGGCGCGTCAGTTCGAGCTGCAATTCGAGCGAGTGATAATGCGAGCGATACATGACGGCGATTTCTTCCAGCGAAGTTCCTTCGTCCCTTAACTCCAAAATCCGCGCGGCGATAAACGCCGATTGCTGCTCGACGTTTGAACAGGGAATGAGCGCCGGTTTGAAGTCGCGCGATTTTTTGACCGCCTGCAGCATTTTCGGAAACTGCCGCCGGTTGTTGGCAATCGAAGTGTTTGCCAAGCCCAGGATTTCCGGCGTCGAGCGGTAATTCGTTTCCAATTTATAAGTGACGGCTTCCGGGTAGCGCTGCGGAAACTCGTAAATATTCGTAAACTCCGCGCCGCGCCACGCGAAAATCGATTGCGCGTCGTCGCCGACGACCATCACGTTGCGATGTTTGACGGCGAGCAGGTCAATGATTTCGGCTTGCAGGCGGTTCGTGTCCTGATATTCGTCAACCAGAATGTGCTGGAACTGTTCGGCGTAAACGTCGGCGATTTCGGGCTTTTCGACTAAAAGGCGTTTCCAGTTCAGGAGCAAATCGTCGTAATCCATGACGTTGCGCTCTTTTTTTCGCTCCTGAAAGATAAAATCGACCCGCCGGATTTGCTGCGTGAGCATTTCAAAATACGGATATTTGCCGATAATCACGTTTTCAATCGGTCGGTCGGTGTTGTTGGCGTAGGAAATTATGTCCTGAATGACTTCCGCCTTCGGAAAGCGCTTTGCCTTCGTGTCGATTCCGGCTTCGTCGATGCAGACGTTGATAAAATCCTTCGCGTCTTCCGAGTCGAGAATCGAATAATTCGATGAATAGCCGATGGACGCGGCGTGTCTGCGCAAAATCAGATTCGCGATGCGGTGAAACGTGCCGCCCCAAACGCGATGCACGTTTTGCGAACCCGTTAAGTTTTCAACGCGCCGCAGCATCTCGCGCGCCGCGCGGTTCGTAAAAGTCGCGAGCAGAATTTTTTGCGGCGAAACGCCCTGCTCAATCAAATGCGCGACGCGGTAAGTTATGGCGCGCGTCTTGCCCGTTCCCGCGCCCGCGACGACCAGCGCCGCACCCGGTTTTGCCGTCACGACGCGAAACTGCTCCGGGTTCAATTCCTCGCGGTAACGAGTCAATTGCTCGGGCAGAGAATTTTCGGCGCGTTTGATGACGTATTTTTTCATCGGTGAAACGATAGATTAACACAGATAAGTTAGTGAATTTAAACGCAATGACGCGAAGGCTTAAAATAATTTTAGCCGCGGATAAACCGAGGATTTCGCGGATAATATTAAAACTTAAAATCGGCGAAATCCTCGGTTTATCCGCGGCTAATTAAATTCGGCTGCGTCACTGCGCGCCGCTGCATTGAAAAATTTAATTGCTTTCGCCGGCGGAAAGCTCTTTTTCGTCCTTCGTCCAGATTGCCGCGAGACGTTTTCTCGATTCGAGTTTGGCTTCGATATTCGGCGCCTTTAAAGCCAGGTTTTCGAGATGAATTAAAAACTCCGGCTCTTGAAACAATTGACGAATTTCTGCCAGAAACGGCTGGATTTTCGAGTAAACAAAAATATGTTCGGTGCCGGAATCGAAAAACATTTTTTCGTCAATGGCGCCGTTGAGGACGAACGACGAAGCCATATCCCAGTAAGAAGTTATCATTCGAAAATTCGCGCTCGCCCGTTCGCCGCCGCGAAAAAGCGCGATAATGTCCATCGCTGACTGCGGTGAAAACTGCGAGAAATACCACTGCCGCGCCGCCCGCATCTCCGGCTCGCGCCGCAGCTCGTAAAGCTTCAGAATCGCCATCACATCGGTTTGTTTTTCCATCTTTTTCTCCTGAAATTAGCCGCGAATGACACGAATAACACGAATTATATTTAATTTTTATTCGTGTTATTCGTGTCATTCACGGCAAAAATTACCTGCCAAGTTCTAACTTTGCCAGCAAATCCGTGCTGAAATTTTGCCCGAGCGATTTGCAGAATTGCAGGTTGCGCTCGGCGACCGTGAATTTGCCGCCGGATTGTTTGAGCGCCGTTTCAAATTCCCTGACCGCCGCCGTTATATCACCGCCGATTGCCAGAATCACGCCGAGATTATTGTGCCCGACCGGCGCGGCGATTGATTTGTATTCGACCGACTTTTCAAACGCCGCGCGCGCCGCCCCGTAATCGCTCTGTGCCAGATAAACAAATGCCAAATCGAACCACGCCTCGCCGTTTCGTTTGTTTAAGCGAATCGCGCCGCGAAATGCCGTTTCGGCTTCTTTCCAGTTTTTCAATTCCGCCTGCGCCATCCCGAGCGCGTAAAACGCCTTTTCGTAATCGCCGCGCGCGAGCTTTATCGCTTCTTCCAATTCGGCAATCGCCGGCGCGTTTTGCTTCAGGCGATAATAGCAAACGCCGATGTTGAAATGGATTTTCGCGCGGTATTCAGCGCCGGCGTCTTCGATTTCCGCGAGCGTCAAAGACTTTTTGAAATCATCGAGCGCGGCTTCGAATTTCTCCTCGATTGCCGAGCTGACCGCTTTTTCAAACGTCTGCCGCGTTGCCGCCGTCTGCGCGTTGATGCTTAAAACCGAGACCGTTAAAATAACAAAAATGCTCAAAAATAATCTTTTCATTCCCTCAAATCTCCTTTCAGACTAATTTGTAGTCTGAAAGAATTTTAGAAAATCCTGCGCGGGGAAATCTTTCACATTTTTGCGGTTTATGTTCTGAAATTGCTCTTAAACAGTGAACAGTGGTCAGCGGTCGGTGGTCGGTGGTCAGATTTTGATTTTAACTGACCACTGTCCACCGACCACTGCTCAAGCTAGTTTCATTTCGCGCCAGAGTTTCGGCGTGTATTTGGTGAATTTGCGGAAGAGCGTCGTGAAATGGCTCTGGTTTTTGAAGCCGGTTCTCAAACTCACTTCGACAATCGGCAAGTCGTCTTTTGATAGAAGCTGTTTGGCGCGTTCGATGCGCTGCTGCATCAGGTATTGCTGCGGCGTTTGCCCGGTCGATTTGCGGAACGCGCGCGCGAAATGAAACTGGCTCAAATCGACGACTTCCGCCAGCTCCGCGAGAGACAAATCTTCTTCCAGATTGACGTCGATAAATTCCTGCACGCGGCGCAGGCGATAGCCCGAAAGCCCGCCGTTCATATTTTCTCTGACGGAAGCCGCGTTGCTGTAATTTTTCAAAAGATGCAGCGTCAGTGTTTGAATCAGCGAATCGGTATAGAGCTTTCCGGCGGGGCTTTCCGATTTCGATTCTTCGAGCAGCGCGAAACCGATTTGCTGGATTAAAGAATCCTTGTCTTTATAAATTTCCTTGAATTCAAAATCGGTCGAAAAACGATTTTCCTCCGCCGCCGTTTTAACGAAATCCGGCGCTAACAGAATGCCCATATTGTCGAGCGGTTTTTGCCAGTAAGCGCCGATTGATTGCCCGTAAGGCGTCAGGCAGAGATTGCCCGCGCCGCCTTTGGTTATCACGGTTTTACCGGTTGACGAAACCTTCTGCGTGACCAGAGCGCCCGAAATCGAGATGTTGACTTCGTGACAGTCTGCCGTGTGTTCGAGCATTCTGCCGGGCATAACCTTTGCGCGGTGAACTTTAACGCCCTCCCAGGAAGCCGCCTGCCGGAACAGGTATGGCGACTGGCTCGTGTTTGGCTGCCATTCGATGTGCATGAATTTTATTTGTAATACGGTTGATTTTAAAAAGCAAGTAAGCAACCACTAACTTCGGCATCGAACCTCTTGGTTTCGTCATCAAAGAAAGTTAAAAATCCGCTTGACCTAACACCGGGTGTTAAGTTGTACAATGGTTTTAAGCCCCTAAAGTTTGATTTGGGGACGAAGTTTTGACGGGGCGAATTAGTTTCAGGATTGAAATGGTTTCGGCTCCAATGTTAGATTAAAATTTTAAGGCATGACCGGAGATATGAAAAAATCAAAACATTTTGCCATCGGCTTTTTGATTGTTCTGTCTCTTTTTGTGTCTTCCGTTTCGGCTTGCGCGTGCTCTCATCACGCGTCGAAAGCCGCCGCGCAGACGGAATCGTGTCACGAGCATTCCGGAAAGAAACAAAGTCCGGAAGTCGATTCGACGCGTGAGCTGCGGCAGCTCGATGGGGGCAGCGAATGCTTTTGTGCCGAGTCCGCGCCGCGCCTCTTTTCAAAATCAGAAACGATAAAAATAGAAAAACAAACGGCGGCGCTGCCGTTTTTGCGGGTCGAAATCGAAACGGTTTCGACCGCGATTTCCGTCGTCAACGTCTATTTTGAGAAGCCTTTTTATCTCTCCGATTCGTTCTACAACTTAAAATCTCCGCGCGCTCCGCCCACAGCGTAAAACCAAAGAATCGACCAGAAATTTAACTTGCCCGCGAAAAATGCCGGATTGCGATTCGAGCAGATAGTTTCGTGTGCAGCCGATTTTATATTGTTTTACAAAAACGGAGTTTTAAAGATGAAAAAACTTATCCTGCTTTTATTTTTTGCGCTCGCGGCAAGCGCCAACGCTTTCGCGCACGAGACTTTTAAGCTCGTTTCGAGCGAAAAGAAAACATTAAAACTTGCCGAACTTATCGAAATTGAAAAGGGCAGAACGCTCGGCAAAAAAGATAACCGGAATCTGACTTTCGCGGAAAAGGAAATTCGGCTCGTCGTTCTGACCGGTCCCGAAGACGATATGCTTTCGTACCGCATTCAAGGCGTGCGAAATCCGAATTTGATTGTCCCGACGGGCGCCACGCTGAAGATTTTGTTTGTCAATAAAGACACCGATATGCGCCACGACGTTCGTTTCGGGCACGCGGAAGGCGAATTCGATGTCGCTGTTGACCCGAAAGGCACGGCGGGCAGCTCGACTTTGACGCCGATGCCGGACGATAAAACGATGAATGCGGAAGAAATCGTCGTTCAGGCTTCGGAAGACGGCGCGTATAAATATTTCTGTTCCGTGCGCGGGCACGCCAAAGGCGGAATGTGGGGCAATATTCTGGTCGGCGTTACCTCGACCGAAAACCTCAAAACCGCCGAGAAAAAACCGCACGTTCACTCGCCGGACGAGGATATGAACGCGCCGTCGGACAATAAAATGCCCGCTATGAAAATGCCCGACGAAAAGTCCGACGAGATGAAGGACATGAAAATGCCCGACAAAAAGCCGGATGAAATGTCGGACATGAACATGCCGGGAATGACGCATAATCACGACGCGATGAAAATGTCGGCGGTCACCGACATCAACGTGCCGATGACGCAGGAAAGTTCGGGAACCGCGTGGATTCCCGAATCTTCGCCCGTTTATGCGCGAATGAAAATGTTCAAAGACGGCTCGATGCTGATGTGGCACGCCAATATGTTTCTGCGCTATACAAACATCAACAGCGAGCGTGATTTGGCGGTCGGCGGTAAAGGCGACAACGCACGTTTCGACGCGCCTTCGATGTTTATGGCGATGTATTCAAAGCCGCTCACAAAACGCTCGCAAATCGGTTTTCGCGCGATGGTCAGTCTCGACCCGCTAATCGAACGCGGCTACGGTTATCCGCTGCTTTATCAATCGGGAGAAACTAACCGCCGCCAGCCGATTCACGACCGCCAGCACCCGCACGATTTTTTCTCGGAGCTTTCGGCGAGCTATTCTTACAAAATCGACGATAAACAGTCGTTTTTCTTCTACGCCGGTTATCCCGGCGAACCGGCGCTCGGACCGCCGACTTTTATGCACCGGCTTTCGGCGATGAACAACCCGGACGCGCCGCTCGGGCATCACTGGCAGGATTCGACGCACATTACCTGGGGCGTTTTGACCGCCGGTTACAATTTCGGCAAGTTTAAGTTCGAGGCTTCCGCCTTCAAAGGAAGGGAACCGGACGAAAACCGATGGAACTTCGACGCGCCGAAACTTGATTCCTACAGCGCGCGTTTTTCGTGGAATCCGACCAAAGAATGGGCTTTTCAAATCTCGCACGGAGTTTTGCGAAAGCCCGAACCGAGCGAGCCGGAATTAAAGATTTTGCGCCGCACAACCGCGTCCGTGATTTACAACAAAAACTTTTCAGAAAACAAAAACCTCGCAAGTTCATTCGTCTGGGGACAAAACTACGCCGAAGGGACACGCACGAACGCGTTTCTTTTTGAAAGCAATTACGATTTTTACAAAAACGCCTTGTTCGGTCGCCTCGAAAGGGTGCAGAAAAACAGTCACGAGCTTGTTTTGCCCGCGCCGCACCCGGAAGGCAGTTTCTGGGTCGGCGCTTATTCGCTCGGTTACCTGCGCGAAATTTACAAGGCAAAAGACTTAAACATCGGGTTGGGCGCGCAATTCACGCTTTATCAAAATCCGTCGTCGCTCAGTTCGTTCTACGGCGGCAAAAGTCATCAGGGCTGGCAGTTGTTTCTGCGTTTTCGTTCGGGCAAGATGCAGTAAGCGCATGAAACTTATCACCGGTCGAAAGACATTTGGCGCGGCTAAATGTTATAATTACGGAACAGTTTGGCTGAAATTATTTATAAAGGAAGTGAGAAAAAAAATATGAAATTTCCCGGTGGATTTGACATTAACTCGATGATGAAACAAGCCCAGAAAATGCAGGAAGAAATGGGCAAACAGATGAAACAAACCGTCGTTGACGCGACTGCCGGCGGCGGCGCGGTAACGGTTCGAATGCGCGGCGATTTCGAGGTTCTCGAACTCACCATTTCGCCCGATTTAGTCAAAGACGGCGACGTTGAAATGATTCAGGATTTGACGATGGCGGCGCTTGCCGAAGCCCGCCGCAAAGTCGAAGAAAAACTCAAAGGACAGCTCGGTGGAATGCTGCCGCCCGGAATGGGATTTTAATTATTAGTCCGTCGTCTCGGTTGTCCGTTGTTAGCTGCTAAAACCATTTGTTTTAAATGTAACTGACATCGGACAACTGACGGCGGGCAAAAAACAAAATGTTAGAATATTCAGAACCTGTCGCCAAGCTTATCGACGAATTTAAACGCCTGCCCGGAATCGGGCATAAATCAGCGCAGCGGCTGGCGTTTTTTATTTTGCGCCGACCCCAAACGGAAGTCGAAAATTTCATAGATTCTTTGCGCGAGGTCAAGGAAAAAATCGTTTTCTGCTCAATCTGCAACAATATGACGGACGTCAATCCGTGTATGTATTGTTCTTCGGCAACGCGCGACCGCTCGCAGATTTGTATTATCGAAGAACCTTACAATCTGGTTGCCATCGAAAAAACGCGTTCCTATAAAGGTTTGTATCATATCCTGCACGGAAGCCTGTCGCCGATTCGCGGCATCGGTCCCGACGATTTGATGCTTGCCAACCTGCTTCCGCGCCTGATGCCAAACAACAACGAAGGCGTGGAAGTCAAAGAAGTTATCATTGCCACGAACCCGACGACCGAAGGCGAAGCGACCGCAAATTACATCGCGCGCCTTTTAAAGCCCTTAGGCGTTCGCGTGACACGCATCGCGATGGGGATGCCGGTCGGCTCCGACCTCGAATTCGTCGACGAAGTGACGATGGACAAAGCGATGGCAAACCGGCACGAAATTTAGCCGGATTTGTTCTCAAAGAATTAAATCGTCCGAGCGGTTCGGCTCGGGACGGGCAGCACGTTGTGGATTGCCGGGTTTGGCGGTAAAGTTTGGAAACTGCCTTTTAAGGAAATTTGAAAATGCGCCCGAGAGGTTTTTGTAAAAATTAAACAGAATTCCTTCGAACAATCGAAAAACGCCGTCAAAAAACTGCGCCTCGGCGATGTCATTCTGCATCGCCGGGGCGCTTTCGCTCTCTGGCTGATTCATTTTATTTTCGGCGTCGGCATCAGCATTTTTTTCAAGCGCATCGAGCTTTACAATTCCGAAAATCTGCCCGAAAAAAGCGGCTTGATTTTCGTCAGCAATCATCCGAACGCGCTCATCGACCCGGCGCTGCTGTTTATCGCGCTGCCGCGCAAAATCGCCTTCTTAGCCAAATCGACGCTCTTTAAAATGCCCGTCATCGGTTATCTCGTCCGCACGGTCGGCGCGCTGCCGCTCTATCGCCAGAAGGACGCGGGCGCGGACGTTTCCAAAAACCAGGAAACTTTCGCGGTCGCGCGCGAGCTTTTGAAGAAAGGCGGCGCGATTGCGATTTTTCCCGAAGGCATCTCGCACGACAAACCGCAATTGCAGCCCTTAAAGACGGGCGCGGCGCGAATCGCGCTGGGCGCGGTTTCGAGCGGTAAAAATCCCGCCTCGCTCGATTTGCAGATTGTGCCGGTCGGACTTTTTTACACGGAAAAAACGACTTTTCGCAGCGAGGCTTTGCTTCATTTCGGGGAATCTTTTCCGGTTTTGCCCGTCGCGCTCGACGAACACGGACATCCGCCGCGCGAAGCCGTCCGCGAGCTGACCGAAAAAATCGAAAACGCTTTGCGCAAAGTAACTTTAAATGCCGAATCCGATTCGGAAATTGCCGTCGCGCGGATTGCCGGGGACGTTTTTACTTCCGTCACGCCGCACGAAGAAAATCTGGCGGAACGCCTCGATTTTTTGAAAAAATTCGTTGCCGAAGCGCCGACCGAAGACGACACTAAACTTGAAAGACGGCTTGCCGATTACGAAAAAAAACTGGACAACCTCGGCATCGAATCGGAATTTCTCGCGCTCGCGGACTTTTCAAAAAGATTTGTTTTGAAACACGCGCTCCTGCGTTCGTGGCATCTGATTCTGCTTGCGCCGTTGGCGATTTTCGGCGCGATTCTGCATTTTCCGGCGTATCAATTCGGCAAACTGACCGCTTATACGCAGACCAAAAAAGGCTATCTCGATATGGCTTCGACCGTCAAACTGCTGACCGGGCTGGTTTTCATACCGCTGACGTGGCTGGTTTTCGCCGGCGTTTTGTATTTTTATTTCGGCTGGCTGGCGGCGCTCATTTCGATTCCGTTTTCATTTCTTTGCGGCTACGTCGCGCTTCGCTCACTCGAAGAAATCAGCGATTTGCGCGGCTGGCTTAACGCGATTACGGTGTTTTTTCTCAAACGGGAGAAGTTTTTGAGACTTCTTGCCGAACGCCGCAGTCTTTTTGAAAAGGTGAGTAAAGTGGAGAAATAAAAATTTTCAGCCGCAGATGAACGCGGATTTCGCGGATAAATTAAAAAATAAATCGGCGAAATCCGCGTTAATCTGCGGCTGAATTTAAAGAAATTGCTTAGAAGCGAACCTTTTGCTCTTCGGCTTCCGAAGCATTGCGCGAACCGCGCCATTCTTCTTCGGTTTCGTAGAAGTTAACGTCGAAAGTCGAAAGCGATTTGACGGGAATTCCGCCGAATTCCGTCGGGGCATCTTCAAATTTGACGATTGTGCCGATGCCGATAACTTCGGAGCCCAATTCTTTGACCAGCTCGATGGTTTCCGAAATCGCTTTGCCCGAACGCAAAATATCGTCAACAATAATCGCCGGATGAACGTCGCCGGCGCCGATATATTGACGAAATTGTCGTTTGCCGTCCTCCATCTCCGCCCAGTAAATCTGCTCGGCAGATAAAGCTTCACGGACGCCGAACGCGACCATGATGCCGCCCGGGCTCGGGCTGATAATCGAAACCTTCGGCAAACGCGAAGAAATCGTTTTCTCCATCCGGAACATGCGGCTCAAGCCGACCGAGAGCACGCGCGCGTTGTCGTAATAGCGAAACGCGAGCGGCATCTGAAAATAATGCGACGCGTGTTTGCCGTTCGGGTACACGAAATGTCCTTTGCGATACGCACCGGTTTCCTGCAAAATTCCCATCACCGACTCGGGCGACGGAACCAAATCAACCATTTTCTTTCTCCTAATATACTGCAATCGTTTTTATCTTTATGATTTTAAACGGCACAAATGTTTTTATCAAATTTCGCCGCGTAAAACTTTTTCGACCGTCGCTTTCTGCACGCTGCTCATCTCTTCGGGCATTGCCTCGACCGCAAACCAGCCGAAGCCTTTAATCTCGCGGCTTAAAACCTGCGGCGTGCCGTCAGTTTCGGCGCGGAAAAGCATTTCGATATGACGGTTGATCGTGCGGACGCGCAGGAATTTCAGGTTTTCAAGCTCCAATCCGGTTTCTTCGCTGATTTCGCGGCGAATCGCCGCCTCGGGCTGCTCGCCGCGGTTCATAAAGCCGCCCGGAATTCCCCAGCCTGAACCGGGACGCAAAATATGTTCGAGGAGCAAGACTTTTCCGTCCATGTTTGTTATGATAGCGGCAACGGAAGCCGTGAACTTTTTCTGCGTCGCACGAATAATCGCCAGCCGCAGACGACCGGGCAGGCGCTTCCAGATATCCCCTATAAATACCCCTAACATTTTTGTGCAACTATTCACAAATTAAGACATCGAAATAGTCTTAATTTCGTGGAAGTTTAAACTCGTTAAAACTTTATTTACTATGTCGGCGAGATTTGCCACGAAATCTCATTCACTCTAAAACTCTATAATTTTTACTCCGGAGGATTCAATGACGAAAAGTTTTTTGTTTGTCATTACATTTATTTCAGCGTCGTTTTTATCGGCTTTTGCGCAAAGCGACGCGCTGAAAAACGATTTGGGAAAATCGTTTTCAAAGTCGAGCGTCGTGCGTCTTAACACGCGCAACGCAAAAGCGAGCGGCAAACTTTCGATTGCCGCCGCCGACAAAAAATTTGAATTATCGCTGACACCACACGATTTACGCGCCGCCCGCTACACGGCGGAAGATACAAATATGGTCGGCACGCGCGAGCTCGAAAAAACGCCGGTCACGACCTACAAGGGCAAAATCGCAGGCGCGGCGCAGTCCGATGTTCGCCTGACGATTAGTGAATCGGGAATCGAAGGCTTTTTCGGTTCAAAGCAGGAAAAATATTATATCGAACCCGCCAAAAAATACTCGGCGGTCGCCGCTGCGGACGAGTTCGTAATTTATCAGGAAGCGGACGTTTTAAGAAATAAAAGCATCATCTGCCCGCAGGATTTGACCGCCGAAATCGAAAGCGGCAAAGCCACGGTAATGACCGAAGACGCGCAGCCCGCAGCCGGACTCAAGGCGCTCGAGATTGCGACCGAAGCGGATTTGGATTACGTAAATTCGGCAGGCGGCGCGGCAGGCGCGAATGCGAAGATTCTGAGCATTTTGAACATGGTCGAAGGCGTTTACGAAAGCGAGCTTAACCTTACCATCAGTGTTGTATATCAGCATACATGGTCAGTGGCGGACAGCTTTGACACGACGACGCCGGTCGTTCGTGCCGGACGAAACTGTGCGGACCCGGTCAATCCGCTTGCCAGTAAAACGGTGTGCAATTTGATGGACTGGTGGGAAAGCAATCTGCCGCAGTCGCGGATTTCGCGTGATACGGTTCATTATTTTACGGACAAGCCGACCTTGCGCGGGCAGGGCTAC
Source organism: Pyrinomonadaceae bacterium (assembly GCA_036403375.1). Lineage (GTDB taxonomy): Bacteria > Acidobacteriota > Blastocatellia > Pyrinomonadales > Pyrinomonadaceae > JAFDVJ01. Next base: position 52,068 of record DASWRC010000109.1, on the reverse strand, counting down.
GCCTATCTCGGCGTGGTCTGCCGCAACTCGCTCTTTGCCTACGGCTTGAGCGGTAACGTCCCGGGCTGGGACCAGGCGGATTATATGCTGACGGCGCACGAAATCGGTCATAATCTCGGCGCGACGCATTCGGACACGATGGCTGATTGCGGCAACACTTTAATGCAGACGCAGCTCAGCGGCGACACGCAGCTTTCGTTCTGTTCGTCGTCGCGGGCGCAGGTCAACGATTTCGTTTCGGCAAACGGCACATGCCTGACGGCGCGCAATTTCGGTCGGCTCGATTTTGACGGCGACGGTAAAACCGACATCGGAATTTATCGTCCGAGTTTGGGCGAATGGTGGTTAAATCGCAGCTCGACAAATCAGACGGTCGCCGCGCAGTTCGGTCTTTCGACCGATAAAGTCGCGTCGGGCGATTTCACCGGCGACGGCAAAACCGACATCGCTTTCTGGCGCGCCTCGACCGGCGAATGGTTTATTTTGCGCTCGGAAGACTCATCGTTTTTCAGCTTTCCGTTCGGCACTTTGGGCGATATTCCGGCGCCGGCTGATTATGACGGCGACCTGAAAACGGATGCGGCTATTTTCCGACCGTTGACCGGTACGTGGTACATTCTGAAATCGACGGGCGGAACCGCTATCGGTCAATTCGGACAAGCCGGCGACGTTCCCGTGACGGCAGATTTTGACGGCGACGGAAAATCGGACATTGCTATTTTCCGCCCCGCGGACGGCTCGTGGTGGTACTTGCGCTCATCGGACGATCAATTTAAGGTCTTCCGGTTCGGTGTCGGAACGGACAAACCGGTGCAGGGCGATTACACCGGCGACGGCAAAGCCGATATTGCCGTGTTTCGCCCCACAACCGGCGAATGGTTCGTTCAGCGCTCGGAAGACAATTCGTTCTATTCCGTCCCGTTCGGCGCTGCGGGCGACGTTCCCGCGCCCGGCGATTACGACGGCGACGGACGGTTCGACACGGCTGTTTTCCGACCCGGAACGGCAGATTGGTTTGTCCAGCGCAGTACGGCAGGAATTCTAATAACGACGTTCGGCGCAAACGGCGACCGTCCGATACCCGGCGCTTTTGTGCCTTAAAAGAGCGCTAAAAAAGCACAAGAAAAGGGAACGACCGAAAAATCGTTCCCTTTTCTTTTTGCATTCCAAAGCGGAAGGTTTATTGCAGTGCCGCGTCGTCAACACGGAAAGTCGTTGTGACCGAACTGTCCGTTGTCGAGCGGAATTGGATACGAACCGTCTGACCTTTATATGCCGAGACATTGAACGATTTTTGCGAGTAAACTCCGGCAGTGCCTTTGTTCAGGTTGCTGTAGGTCGCCAGTGTCGTGAGCAGCGTGCCGGAAGTGTTGCGGACTTCGACGAATAGTTTGTCGTACTGCGTCGTTGTCGTCGTTTCACTCGAAGTCACGTTGAGCCAGAAGCTTAATGTGCCGGTTGCGGTCGAAGGAATCGAAACCTGCTGGTATGCCTGTCCCGTGACGCTGTTGTTGACGCCGAAATAGATGTAACCGGTTCCGCCGTGCGGGTAGTTGCCCGGATTAACGTAGAAATAGCCCGTTCCCGAACCGACCCACGGAGAAGCGCTGCCTTCAAAGCCGCCGTTAACGAGCAGGTCGCCGCCCGTCGGAGTCGGAGTCGGCGTGCCGCCGCCCGGACAGGTTCCGATGCCGACCGCGCACCAACCCTGAGCAACGCCGTTATACTGCGTGCTGGTCGCTCCGAAGAGCGCCGAAGCGGCATTTAACGTCGCCGTTCTCGCGCCCGAAAAATTCGTGCTCGAAGTCATGTACGAAGTTAAAGCGCGATACCAGATTTTTGCTGCGTCGGTCGTGCCGATTCCCGCGACCGAGATGCCGCTGACGCGGTTTGTGCCGCCGTTGGCAATCAAGTAATACGCATGATTCGTGATGCTCGAATTCGTGTGAACGCCGCAGTTGTCATTCAAACTCGAAGGCGTGCAGCTTCCCGGATAGAGCCGCAGGCTGTAATGGTCGGGGTCGCCGACCGCGTTCGGATTATCCATCCGGCGCAGCGCGTCACCGGCGGTTGCCGGCGTATAAGCGTCTTCACCGATTTTCCAGGTGTTAGCCGTGACCGTGCCGCCGTCGGCGTAAAGCTCGACCATTGCGCCCATCACGTCGGACATCGATTCGTTAAGCGCGCCCGATTCGCCCGAGTAAGTTAAATTGGCGGTGCGTTCCGTGACGCCGTGCGTCATTTCGTGACCGCAGATGTCGATTGTCGTCAAAGGCGAAAACTGCGAGCCGTCGCCATCGCCGTAACTCATCTGGTTGTTGAACCAGAAAGCATTGTTGTAGCGACCGCTGCTGCCGAAATGCACGCGCGACGTAATCAAACTGATTGTGCTGTTTGCCGCCGCCGCCGTTGTTCCCGGACCGCCGGCGCCGTCGATACCGTTGCGCCCGTGAACGTTCAGGTAATAGTCGTAGGTTTTTGCCGCGCCGAGATGCGCATCGACCGCCGCGCGTTCAAGCGTTGCGCTCCAAACGTCGTCCGTGCCGGTAAAACGCGACTGCGTGCCGCCCGAGCCGGTCGATTCGTTGCCGGTCGAGTTCATATTGAAAGTGCCCTGTTTACGGGTCAAATCTTCCATATAAAATGTCGAGCCGCTGGAACTGGTGTTAATCGTCACCGTGCCGCTGTAAAGCGACGAACCCGTGCCGGTTTGCAGATTGTCGTACTGAAAAACGTTTTCGCCCGTCTGCGCGTCGATAAACGTCACCGGAACCGAAGTTTCACGCGAGCCGTCAACACGCGGCGTCGTTACGCGGTAAACAAGGTGGTCGCGGTCGCCGCCGCGATAAATCCACAAATCCGCGCGCGGCTCTTCCGTTAATTTCGCTCTGCCGCGATATGAATCGAGAACGATATTGATAGCGTCCTGTTCCGAAAAATTCGGCGCGGTGTTGACGGCAACCGATTCTTTCAAATCGTCCGTCACTTCGTAAAGCGAACCGTCCTGCTTCAAGTGAACGATGGCTTCGCCTTCCCATACGGGAATGCCGCCGATTCTTTGGCGAACGCGCGTGTGCGCCATTTTCAAATCGTCGACTTCGACCTTTTGTACCTCAAATTCGTCGACATTTCCGAGGGCACGCTGCGCGGCACGTCCGCGCAAAATGCCTAAACTGATTTGTTTAGCGTTTTCAAGCTCGTCTTTCGTGCCCGCGTTAAAAACGGGTTTGCCGGCATCAGCTTTTTTGCTGATAAGACCGAACACAAAAATAACAACACCGAAAACAGCCAAAATACTTAAAAATTTTTTCACGCTCTTTTAATCTCCTTGGGACCTAAAATTTAAATTTGTACTTGCCGATAAAAATATCAAGCCGTATGAATTACAACTAATAAAGTAGAGCTAAAAAACTTTCCAAGCTTTTATGGAAAAAATAAAGGGTAATTTTTTCTGAAACACAAAGGAAGACCTTTTTGTTAGTATTTCAAAAGATATTATAAGAAAGTAGGATTGAGTTTAGTTATCAGTAAAACTTGTGTCAAGCATAAAACGACAAAATACGGCTATAACAGAAAGTTTTTTTACTATAAGCGACATCAATAGAATTTTTTCCTGGGACGCGGTTGCCGAAGTCCACAAAATCCGCAACGGCATCTACCAGCGAAAGGGTCGTTTAATCTCGCTTTTGACGGATTTCGGAAAAATCAACCCGTGTTATCCGGACATTCACGGCGCGTCCCGCGACACGATTTTTTACACCGGTGCGGGACGGCGCGGCGACCAGCGGCTCGATTCATTTAATAGAGCGATGTTCAATGCGATAGAATCGAAACACGCCGTTCCGCTTTTTAATAAGATAAAGGTCGGGCATTGGCAGTTTATGGGATTCTGGCGCGTGGCGGAGGGAACATACATCTTCGACGAAACGCAAAACCGTATGATTTGGAAATTTACATTAGAGAGAGATGTTAGAGATTAGAAAAGCAGCCGAACGCGACAAACCCGAAATCTGGGAAATTATAAAGTCTGTTATCGCAACCGGCGACACATACGCTTTTCCGGCGGATTCCGGCGAAGAAGAAATGCTCGCCTACTGGTTTAGTCCGGACAAATACACGTACGTCGCCGTTTGGCTGGAAGCGCCCAAACAAGCGGGAATTTTAAGTGACGAACTGCATAACAAAGGCGGCAAAATCGTCGGTACGTTTTTCGTGAAAGCCAATCAACCGGGCTTGGGCGCGCACGTCTCGAACGCCGGTTACATGGTCGCGCCCGATTCAAAAGGAATGCGCGTCGGGCGTACGATGGCGGAATACTCGCTCGACGAAGCGCGGCGTTTAGGTTTTCAATCAATGCAGTTTAATTTCGTCGTCAAATCAAACGAAGTCGCGGTTCGGCTGTGGCAAAACTTGGGTTTTGAAATCATCGGCGAAATTCCCGAAGCCTTCAATCACGCGCGCGACGGTTTGACGAACGCTTACATAATGTACCGGAAATTATAGAAAGCGTTTAAAGTTAGCAGCGGATAAACCGGGGATTTCATCAATGAAATCCCCGGTTTATCCGCTGCTAAAAATTTGAGAAATCTTTAAATTTTACGGAAACAAAAAGCCGTTAAAGAATCGCGGCTGAAGGCGAGCTTCCTGCGGCACGGGAAACGGGAATCCGACCACGAGCGCGCGTCCGTTGACTTGATTTTGTGCCGTGCAGTTTGCCGTGCAGTTGGTTGCCGCCGGCGCGATTTCGGTCGAATCCTCGCCCATTACCTGACCGAGCCGTCCGCCGCTCGCGACGCTCCACTGCGAAACGCCGCCGCAGTGATTGACCGTCCCCGGGTGAAACGGGTTCGGAATCGTGTTCGGGCAGCCCGTCGCGATTCTGGTGGCGACCTGCGAGCTGTCGCGCCCGACAAATTTACTCGATAAATCGTTGGCGAAATTCACGCGTGCCGTGACCGTCACGGTTCCGTCGGCGTTCGCGCCTTCGCACGAAACTTGTGTTCCGTCCGCCAACACGCCCGAACACGGAATCCGGTCGCCGAGCAGGTTGCGGACATTCGGATTATCGAAATAAAAGACGCTGTCGCCGAGCACGTGCGTGACGGTCGTCGCGGCTGCGTCGGCGCGTTCGACTTCCATTTGAAAAACTCCGCCCTGCGCGCAGTCTTTCGCCTGAATTTTCATCGAAAGTCCCGTGCCGGTGCGAATCAGCACAAGGGTTTCCTTATCCATTTTCAATCTCACGCCGCTATTTAAAAACAGCCCGCGATGGTCGGGAATTTTGCTCGCGAAAACGACCGTACGATAGCCGCCGGTAATATCTTCCGGGTTTGCCGCGCCCGTCAACGTCCAATTGCGCACGCCAAAAGTCGCCGCATCGACCGTAAATTCGACGTATCTGCCTTTGACCAGAAACGTGTTTCCGACGCTTCCGGCAGAAATCGTCTTGTCCTGTTTTCCGGTCAAACCGAAAACCGTCCAGCCGCCGCCGTCGCATTTTCCGCCCGCGAGAGCGCTGCTGCCAAAAGCCGTCAATAATAAAAACATAAAAGCCGCGAGGGTAAAATACCGGCTAACGTAAAGCTTAAATACACTTATACTTTCTCGAACGGCAGTCTTTTCTGCGGAGAATTTCCCTTTGATTGTTTTTTTCATTTTTTATAAATCCTTTAATTTTTTGTGAAATTTCTTTTTCAACTTCCAAACAGTGCGGCTCAATAAATGAAAAAGACATCAGAAGATTTATTTTTTTTGAAAAGAATGATTAGTCCGTAAAACTCTTGAAGTGAGAGCTTTTATAAAAAATTACTTTTTCTGACCCAATGCGACGGTGCGGCTGTAAGCGGCATAGACGGCTTTTGACAGAACGGTGCGCAGCCCGCCTTTTTCCATCTGGTAAATCGCGTCAGCCGAAGTTCCGCCCGGCGATGTAACCATGTTTCGCAGCTCCGCCGGATGTTTGTTCGATTCCATCGCAAAGAGAACCGAGCCGAGCATCGTTTCCTGCACGAGTTCTTTTGCCATTTCGCGCGAGAATCCGAGATGCACGCCGGCGTCGGTCAAAGCTTCCATGACGAGAAAAACGTACGTCGGACCGGTCGCGCTCAAACTGGTCGCCATATCAATCATATTTTCCGTCTCGACGTGCAACTCTTTGCCGAGTGCCGACAAAAGCGCCTTGATTTGCGCGCGTTCTTCTTCGCTGACGTCCTGGGTACAAGTCCAAGCCGTAATTCCCGCGCCGATTTGCGAAGGCGTGTTCGGCATCGCACGGACTACTTTTTTATTATTCAAAGCTTCCGAGATTGTCTCGATTTTTGCCCCGGCAATAATGGATAAAATGATTTGATTAGCTAAAACGATGTCTTTTAATTCGTCTAAAACACCTTTCAAGCGCTGCGGTTTGATGCACAGCGCGACAATCGAATTTTCATAGACACGAATGTGCTGAACCGCTTTCGAGTTATCCTCAAAAACTTCGATGCCGTATTTTTCGGTTAATTCCCGGCGGCGATTCGCGCGCGGGTGCGTCGCGATGATTTGTTCCGCTTGAACTAGATTTTTCCGCAGAAGCCCGGCGATGATTGATTCCGCCATCACGCCGCAGCCGATAAAAGCGAGTTTTGTGTTTGCCAAATTGTTTTCCATAGAATTGTTAATCGCGAACGGTTCGTGCAAAATAATTCAATTGAAATTTTAAGATTATGACAATAGATGAACAAATCGAATTTATCAAAAAAGGCGCGGTCGACGTTATCCGCGAAGAAGATTTACGCGCAAAGCTCGAACGCGCGGCGAAAACCGGCAAACCCTTACGCGTCAAGTTCGGTGCTGACCCGACCGCGCCCGACATTCACGTCGGGCACACGGTCGTTATCCGCAAACTGAAGGCGTTTCAGGATTTAGGGCACACGGCGATTTTCTTAATCGGCGATTTTACGGGTATGATCGGCGACCCGTCGGGCAAAAACGCGACGCGCCCGCCCTTAACGCGCGAGGAAATTAACGCCAATGCCGAAACCTACAAAAAGCAGATTTTTAAAATTCTCGACCCCGAAAAAACCGAGCTTCGCTTCAATTCCGAATGGTTCGACGCGCAAGGTTCAGCCGGTTTTATCAAGCTCGCCTCGCACACCACCGTCAAGCAGATTTTAGAGCGCGACGATTTTGAAAAACGAATGAACGAAAATCGCCCGATTGCGCTGCACGAGCTGCTTTACCCGCTCGTTCAAGGCTACGATTCGGTCGCGCTCTCGGCGGATGTCGAGCTTGGCGGAACCGACCAGAAATTCAATCTTCTGATGGGCAGAAATTTGCAGCGCGAATATAAACAGGAGCCGCAGGTTATTTTGACGACGCCGCTCCTCGAAGGTCTGGACGGCGTTAATAAGATGTCGAAATCGTTGAACAACTACATCGGCATCGACGAAGCGCCGAACGAGATGTTCGGCAAAGTAATGTCGATTTCCGACGATTTGATGTGGCGTTATTACGAGCTCTTGACCGATTGGACCGGGGCGGAAATCGAAGCGATGAAAACGGCGGACGAAAATCCGCGCAATTTGAAAGTAACTCTGGCGAAATTAATTATCAGGGATTTTCACTCTCCGGATGCGGCTGAAGCGGCGGAAGCCGATTTCGTGGCGCGTTTCGTTAAAAAGGAAGTGCCGGACGAGATTGAGGAAGCAGGCATCGCGGCTGGAAATTACAATCTGGCGGATTTGCTCGCGCAGTTAAACTTGGCGGCGTCGAAAAAGGAAGCCAGGCGCTTGATTGAACAAGGCGGCGTGAAGGTCGGCGGCGAAAAAGTTTCAGACACGAATGCGGAAATTGAAATCAAAGACGAGATTTTGCTGCAAGTCGGCAAGCGCCGATTTTTGAAAGTAAAAACGAGCTGATTTTGGCAACAAAGCCAGAATTTCGTATTCTAAAAATATGAACAAAGGGGATAAATTTACAATCGGACTTGTGCAGATGGCGATGTCATCTGACGTCGCCGACAACTTGAAACGGGCGGGAGAATTCGTGCGCGAAGCGGCAGGGAAAGGCGCGAAAATCATCTGTTTGCCGGAAATGTTTCGCTCGCAGTATTTCTGCCAGCGCGAAGATACAGACCTTTTTAATCTCGCCGAACCTTTAAAAGGTCCTTCGACCGAATTTTTGGGGAAAATCTCGAAGGAATTAGCGGTGACGGTCATCGCGCCGATTTTCGAGCGGCGCGGCGTCGGGATGCATCACAACTCTTTGGCGGTGTTAGGCGAAGACGGCGAGATTGCGGGCGTTTATCGCAAGATGCACATCCCGGACGACCCGGCGTATTACGAAAAATTTTATTTCACGCCCGGCGATTTGGGCTTTAAGGCGTTCGAGACGCCGCACGCCAAAATCGGGACTTTAATCTGCTGGGACCAATGGTTTCCCGAAGGCGCGCGGCTCACCGCCCTGCGCGGCGCGGAGATTCTTTTTTACCCGACGGCAATCGGCTGGCACCCGTACGAAAAAGACGAGGTCGGCGCGTCGCAGCAGGACGCGTGGCAGACAATCCAGCGCTCGCACGCGATTGCCAACGGGCTTTTTGTCGCCGCCGTCAACCGTGTCGGTCACGAAATATTCAACGAAGGCTCGGACGGAATTCAATTCTGGGGGCACAGCTTTGTCGCCGACCCGTTCGGCGTGGTTATCGCGCAAGCGAGCGACGATAAGGAAGAAGTTCTGGTTTGCGAAATCGACCGCGCGCGGATGGAAGACGTGCGCCGCAACTGGCAATTCCTGCGCGACCGCCGAATCGAAAACTACGGCGATTTGCAGAAACGGTTTATTGATTAAATGGAAAACGGAAAATGGAAAGTGGAAAATGTTTTAAGAAGATTTTCTTAATTTTCCACTTTCCATTTTCCGTTTTCCACTATTTGAACTTATGGCGAAACAAACTCCGCTCGAAGCAGGTTTTACATTCCCGGCGGAATGGGAGCGGCACCGCGCGACGTGGATTGGCTGGTGTCATAACAAAAACGATTTTCCGGGCAAAATTGCGACGATTCACTGGGTTTACGGCGAAATTACCCGAAAACTTATCGAAGCGGGCGAACGCGTCGCGATTCTCGTTCAAAACGAAAAACACGAAGCAAAAGCGCGAAACGTCTTAACGAAAGTCGGGGCGGATTTCGCTCATATCGAGTTTTACCGAATCCCGCACAATCGCGGCTGGATGCGCGATTCCGGTCCGATGTTTGTCAAAAATCCGCAAACGGGCGAAACCGCCGTCATTAAATTCAAATTCAACGCCTGGGCGAAATACGCCGACTGGCAGCTCGATAACGAGGTCGCCGTAAAATTTGCCGAACACGCGAAAAGAAAAATCTTCAATGTCGAATTCGACGGCGAGGAAGTCGTTTTAGAAGGCGGCGCGATTGACGTCAACGGCGCTGGAACTTTGCTTTCGACCGAAGAATGCCTGCTTGATTACAAGGTTCAGACGCGCAATCCGCATCTTTCGCGCGTCGATATTGAGCAGGTTTTGCACGCGAACTTAGGCGCGTCGAACGTTTTGTGGCTGGGTAAGGGCATCGTCGGCGACGACACGCACGGGCACGTCGACGATTTCTGCCGGTTTGTTAATCAACGGACGATTGTGCTGGCGGAAGAAAAAAATCCGTCGGATGAAAACCATAAAATTCTGGAAGAAAATCGCGAACGGCTTGAAGGATTTCGCCTTGAAAATGACGAAAAGGCGGAAATCGTGCGCCTTCCGATGCCCGCGCCGCTCGTTTTTGCCGGCGTCCGGCTGCCGGCGAGTTACGCGAATTTTTATATCGCAAACGAATCGGTTCTCGTTCCGACCTTCAATGATGAAAACGACCGCGCCGCACTCGGCGTTTTAAGCGAGCTTTTTCCTGCGCGCCGCGTAGTCGGTATTCACGCCGTCGATTTGGTCTGGGGTTTGGGAACCCTGCATTGTCTATCGCAGCAGGAACCCGCCGGAAACGCGGATTAAGGAGTCTCTAATTCTGCCGAATAAATATTAAACCACACAAAAAATTCGCTGTTTACGGCATAAAATTAAAAATTAAAAATGTAGAATGGAGAATGATTTTGAAATTTTTGAGAGCTGGAACGGACTTTAATGAAATTGGCTTCAGTTATCATCGGGGTTTTGGGCATTATTCTCACCATTAAACCGTTTATCCGCAGCGCGAACTGGTTTATCCGCATCGGCGATTTTCCGCGCGTGCAGGTTTTGATTACGCTCATACTCTCGCTGTTTTTGCTCGCTCCCGCGTTCGAATTTGCGGGCTATTTCGATACGGTTTTCACGGTTCTCGTAAGCGTCTGCATTTTTTATCAAGTTCAGACGATTCTCCCCTTCACGCCGCTTTATCGCAAACAGGTGCAGCCTGCACGCAAAGAACACGACTATGAAGCAAGCGTCAGTCTTTTGATTTTCAACGTTTTGATGGAAAACGAAAATTACGACTGCGCTTTGCGAATGATTGAAGCCTCCGACGCGGACGTTGTGCTGCTTGCCGAGCCCGATGAAAACTGGGCGCGCTCACTCGCGCCGCTTCATACGAAATACCCGCACACGGCTTCGTGCCCGCTCGATAATCGTTACGGGATGATACTTTTTTCGCGCCTGCCGCTCGAAGATACGGAGCTGCAATTTTTGATTCAGGACGACATTCCCTCGATTCATACTCAGGTCGTGCTTGCGTGCGGGAGAAGCATCGCCCTGCACGGCGTTCATCCGCGACCGCCGATACCGGGGGAAAATACGCGTTCTATCGAGCGCGACGGTGAGCTTTTGCTGGTCGGCAAGGCAATCAGCAAATCGAATCTGCCGTGTATCGTCGCGGGCGATTTGAACGACGTTGCGTGGTCGCGCACGACACAGCTTTTCAAACGCATCAGCGGACTCTTAGACCCGCGCGTCGGGCGCGGCTTTTACAACACGTTTCACGCGCATTACCCTTTTTTAAGAATACCGCTCGACCACGTTTTTCACTCGCATCATTTTCGGCTCGTGCGGCTCGAACGCGTGCCCGACTCGTGCGGCTCAGACCATTTTCCGGTGTTTGTGAAATTGAGCCTCGAAAAAGATGCGCCCGTCGAACAGCCGAAACCGGCAGCCGATAAAGAAGAAGACCGGGAAGCGCTAGAGACGGTCGCGACGGCGCTCAAAGAAAACCGCTACCGGAAGCTGCCGTTTCGCCGTCTTCGGGAAAAAATCAAGAAACTGCTGCACAAAGTTTCGCGCCGCAAGCGGAATTAACTATAATCAATCAAGTTATGAAAGATTAGTTTTGCCCGCGCGCACACGCACGAAAAACCCGAAATAAAGGGAATTAGTTAAATTCTTTTCGCTGTCTTTAGTGTGTGCGCGCGGGGCGGGCAAATAAAAAGTTATTCAAGAATGGCGCACATTATCGAAACCGAAGAAACTCTCATCATCGAAACGCCCGAGCGCGTGCCGCTGGCGTTTGCGCTCGCGTCGATCGGCAACCGTTTTCTCGCGGTTTTGATTGACCATTTTATTCAATACATGACGATTCTGATTGTCGCGTGGGCGTTTATCAGCTGGTCGGGCGTTGCCAATATGAACAGTCTGGAGCGCGACGAGCTGCTGGCGCAAATGTCGAAATGGACGATTGCGCTGATGATTTTCGCGCTGTTTTTGATTTTCGCGGGCTATTTCATCTTTTTTGAATGGCTCTGGAACGGGCAGACGCCGGGCAAACGCCTGATGAAGCTGCGCGTGATTCGCGAAGACGGTCGCCCGATAACCTTATGGGAATCGGTCGCGCGCAATCTTTTGCGGATTTTCGACGCCGCGCCGGGATTTTTTGTCCCGATTTACTCGCTCGGATTGGTTTCGATTTTCCTCAACAGCCGCGACCAGCGCTTCGGCGATATGTTTGCCGGCACGGTCGTCATCCGCGAGCGCACGGACGAAGCGCCTACTTTTAGCGAGACGTTTTCGAATCAGGTCTCGGATGCCGCGTTTCGCCGCGTGCAGAAACGCACGGATTTTCAAGCGGACGTCAATCTCGTGACCGAAAACGAAATTGAGGTCGTCGAATCGTTCCTGCGCCGCCGCTGGGATTTATCGGAGCGGCAAAGGCTCTGGATGGCGTGGCGCGTGGCGCTGCCTTTGATGTATAAAATCAAGCCGAATTACGATATGCAGACCTTTACCTACGAAGGGTTTTTAGAAGAACTCGTCCATCGTTTTCACGCGCGGCAAAGATTTTTGAACTGACGGTTTTTGCCAAACTCTTAAAAACCGTGTAATTTTTTCATAAGGAAATAAAGAGAACTCCTCCTTAAAAATAAATCGTGAGCAAAAGAATTTTAGTAACAGGCGGTGCGGGATTTATCGGGTCGCACCTCGTAGATAAATTATTGGCGGAAGGCGATTGGCAGGTTTCGGCTTTAGACAACTTCAACGAATTTTACGCGCCGCGCATCAAACACGACAACCTTGCGCAGCACGCCGACAATCCGCGCTTTCGGCTTTTTGAAGCCGACATTTGCCGTGCCGAACAATTGCGCGAAATTTTCGCGCAGAATGAGTTCGACGCGATTGTCCATCTCGCCGCGTGGGCGGGCGTTCGCCCGAGCCTGCTTAATCCGAAACTCTACACGCAGGTCAATGTTGACGGCACGGTCAACCTGCTCGATGCCGCTAAAGAGTTCGGCGTAAAACAATTCGTTTTCGGCTCGTCAAGCTCGGTTTACGGCATAAATTCAAAAATCCCTTTTGCGGAAGACGATAATATCTTTCATCCCATTTCGCCCTACGCGGCGACGAAGGCAGCGGGCGAATTATTGTGTCATACCTATTCGCATCTTTACGACATTCGCACGATTTGTCTCCGCTTTTTCACGGTTTACGGCGCGCGCCAGCGTCCCGATTTGGCGATTCACAAATTTTCAAAGCTCATCTCGGAAGATAAACCGATTCCCGTCTTCGGCGACGGCGCGACGCGCCGCGATTACACGTATGTTGACGACATCATCGCGGGTGTTCGGGCGGCGATTGATTACGACCGCACGAATTACGAAATCTTCAACCTCGGCGAATCGCAGACGGTTGAACTGAAAGATTTAATCAGCCTTCTGGAAGAAAACCTCGGCAAAAAAGCCGTCATCGAGCGCCAGCCGATGCAGCCCGGCGACGTGCCTCTGACGTTTGCCGACATCTCGAAAGCGCGCGCGCTTTTGGGCTACAACCCGCAGACGAAAATCGAGCAGGGAATTCCGAAATTCACCGATTGGTTTGTTAAAAATCAAAAACAGGCTGCTGCCGAAACAGTTTAGAATAGAATTAAGAATTAAGAATTAAGAATTAAAAATTAAGAATTTTAAGAAATTTATGAAGGAAAATGTCTTATTAGAAAAGAGTTTTGCTTTTGCGGTTAGAGTTGTGCGGGCTTATAAGTATTTGGTTGATGATAAAAAGGAATTTGTTCTTTCAAAACAGTTTCTGCGAAGCGGTACTTCGATAGGCGCAAATGCAGAAGAAGCAATTGGCGGTCAATCAAGACCGGATTTTGTAGCAAAAATGAATATTGCATACAAAGAAGCGCGGGAAACCAATTATTGGATACGCCTTCTCCAAGCCACCGATTATTTTGCCGAAGCTCAAGCTAAAAGCTTATTAAGTGACAACGAAGAATTGTTAAAAATAATTTCCAGCATCCTCATTACAACAAAAAATAATTCTTAATTCTTCGCTTAATTCTTAATTCTTAATTCTTAATTCTTAATTAATAAAGCCCTTTTTCTCCCGGCGGGCGCGTGTTCCAGCGTTTGTGAATCCAGAGCCATTGTTCGGGGTAAAGCCGCACGTATTTCTCGACCGTGGCGGTGATTTTCTGCGTCAAATCGCGGATGTTTTCGAGGGAATTATCGTCCGGCACATATTCGACGGGCGGTTCGAGATAAACGACGTATTTTTGCTTTTCTTCTTCCCAAACCGCAAAGGCGGGCAAAACAACGGCGTTGGTTTTAATCGCTAATTTCGCGATACTCGTCGTGGTCGAAGCCGGAACGCCGAAAAAATCGACGAACACGCCTTCTTTTTCCTGCACGTTCAAATCCGCTAAGATTCCTAAAAGTTCGCCGTTTTCGAGCGCGCGAAACATCGTCCGCGCCGCTTTTGTCTTGTCCAAGGTGATGGAACCGAAACGTGTCCGCATTTTATCGACAAAGTTCTCGACGAGCGGATTATCAATCCGGCGCACGAGGATATTCATCCCGTAGCCGAATGCCGGCGGAAGCAGGTTAAAAACTTCCCAGCTCCCGAAATGTCCGGTAAAAAACAGGACGCCGCGACCGGTTGCGTGCGCTTCGTCGAAATATTCCTTGCCGACGACTTCCGTCAGTTCGCGCGCGCTTTCGAGCTTGAATTTATTAAAATGCGAGACGAAACCGAGGTGCCGCCCCAAAGATTCAAACGTGCCGACAACGATTTTTTCGCGTTCCGTTTCAGCCATTTCGGGAAAAGCGATTTCCAGATTTCGCCGTGCCGTTTTTTTGAGCTTCGGAAAACGTTTTGCCAGGAATCTGCCGACCGCTTTGCCGAATCGCATCGACGTTTCGAACGGCAAAGCGCCAATCGCGCCCAACAGCGAACGCACCGCAAGAAGTTCGGATTTGTTTTGAAGATTACTGCGTTTTTTCGGCATTCGGCGTGAATTATGTTTTTCGGTTTACCAGATTTCTGTTAAATCAAGCACAAAGCCGACGAGCACGTCTTCGCCCGAAACGCTTTTCGGATTATCTAAAATTTCTGCTTCCGAGGTCGGGCGATAAACATGAACTCGTTTTTCCTTCGGGTCAATCAGCCAACCGAGTCGCGCGCCGTTTTCGATATATTCCGCCATTTTTGCCTGTAAATCTTTCAAAGTATCGGATTCCGAACGCAGCTCGATGACAAAATCAGGACAAAGCGGCAAAAACTTTTTCAATTCTCCGGCAGAAAATTTTTCGAGTTGCGCTTTGCTTGTCCACGCCGCGCCGGGCGCATAAACCGCGCCGTTTTTTAAGATAAAGCCGCCGTTTGATTCAGTAACTCTGCCGCTTTTGTCCCTTTTCGCCCAATTTCCCAGTTGAAGCAAAATTTCCAAATTTTTATCACTCGTTTCAAATCCTGTCGGCGGCATAATTATCACATCTCCGTCTTTCGTCAGCTCGGCGCGAAGCTTTCGATTCCGGGCGCAAAAAACCCAGAATTCTTCTGCCGTCATCTTCCGGTGTTCGTCTTCGAACTCAAAATGAATACGGAGCGACTTTGTTTCTTCGGGAACAAAAGTCGGAATAAATCGTTCTGCCAAAGCTATCGTGTTCATAACCTTACCTCTGTTAAACCGTCGCGCGTTCGACGCGATTGTAAACCGTGTCGCGCTCGACCGCCTCGAAACCGGCGTTTTCAATCATGGTGATGATTTCCTGCTTCGACATTTTGACTTCGTTGTTGCTTTCGACCGAATAGCTGTGCGTCAGCTCGCCGCCGTCGGTGATTGTGCCGTCCAGATCGTTCGCGCCGAAATGCAGGGCGGTCTGCGCCGTCGCTTTGCCGAGCATCACCCAGTAGGCTTTGATGTGGTCGAAATTATCAATCATCAGGCGCGAAACGGCGATTGTTTTCAGATTGTCAATCGCGTCCGGTCCCGGCAAACTCGACAAAGCCGTTCCCGGCGGGTAAAACGCGAGCGGGATAAAACATTGAAAACCGCCGGTTTTGTCCTGCTGTTCACGTAGTTTGATAAAGTGGTCAACGCGGTCTTCGGTCGATTCGATGTGACCGTAAAGCATCGTCGCGTTGGTTTTCAAGCCCGCTTTATGAACTTTTCCGGCGAGTTCGAGCCAGCGCGCGCCGTCGCATTTATGGTCGCAGATGCGCGAGCGCGTCGGTTCACGAAAAATCTCCGCGCCGCCGCCCGGACACGAATCCATGCCGGCGGCTTTCAGGCGTTCGATGACATCTTCGTCCGGCATTTTATAAAACCGCGCGAAGAAATCTAATTCAACCATCGTCAGCGCCTTCAAATGCAGAGCGGGAAATTCGCGCTTTAAGGACGAAAACAAATCCGTGTAATATTCAAACGGCAATTTCGAATTTAAACCGCCGACGATATGCAGCTCGGTCGCGCCTTCCGCAACCGCCGAGCGCGCAATCTCGACGCCCTCTTCAATCGAGTGCGTATAAGCTCCTTCCTGCCGCGCGCGTTTATAAAAACCGCAGAATTTGCAGTCCGCGACGCAGATGTTCGTGTGGTTAAAATGTCGGTTGACGTTGTAATAAGTCACGCGCCCATGTTTGCGGCGGCGCACAAAATCGGCTAATTTGCCGAGCGCGTTCAAATCGTCGGTGTTGTATAAATCGATGCCTTCTTCAAAGGTTAGACGGTCGCCCGCCGTGACCTTTTCGGCGATTCTGTTCAAGTTCGTATCAAATGAAAATTGCATAATAAAAATCTAAACTTCTTTTCTTAAATCTTTTGCCCTTTTGAATGCTTCGAGTGAAAGTTTTCTGTTTGGCATTACCGCATCGTAAAAATATCTAATTTCTTTAGTCGTTTAATTTACCCCCAAATCTCCTTCAAATCCAGCACGAATCCCTGAAGAAGCGGCGCCCCCGAAATTTTCAACGGATTTTCCAGTGTTTCGACTTCGGCGTTTGGACGATAAACGTAAACTTTTCGTTTTTCGGCATCAATCAGCCAAGCCAAAGATGCGCCGTTTTCGATGTATTCTTCCATTTTGTCTTTCAATTTGGTTAGATTATCGGTTTCCGAACGGAGTCCGACGACGAAATCAGGGCAAACGGGCGCGAATTTTTTTCGTTTGGCTTTTGGAATTGCGTTCCATTTTTCTGCATTAATCCACGATAGATCAGGCGAACGCTTTGCGCCGTTCGGCAATCTGAAACCCGTCGAAGAATCGAATCCTTCGCCGCTTCCGTCTTTTTCAACCCACATCCAAAACATTCCCGTTAATTTGAAATTTTTAATTCCCGTTTCGCTTCCTGTCGGCGGCATAATAATAATTTCCCCATCTTTTTCCATCTCGATTCGTAAATCTTTGTGACGCCGGCAAAAGTCGAAAAACTCGTCATCGTTCATCGGTTTCAGAAACTTTCCGAAATCAACTTCAATTCCTTCGTATGGATTGATATAAACTTGCGAACTTCTTTTGGTGGTGGCTGAAATCATAGTAAAACTCCTAACTTATTGTTTTAATAAAGCGTAATTCCTTCGTCAAAGATCAAACGGTCGTCCGCCGTCACCTTTTCGGCGATTCTGTTTAAGTTCGTATCAAATGAAAATTGCATAAATCTTTATAAATTAGAAGATGACTGGTCTTCAATTTGAATAAGAGTAAAACCCTCTTCTCTTAAATTTTCAGGAACTCCGTACTGAATTTCCATCAAATTTCCGTTGCCCGCCTCATCCGCTCCACCGCTTACAAAGTAATATAATCCATTCGAGTCAGTGAAGTATTTACGCTTAATTGAATGCTCGCCGATTCCGAAATCTGCCTTGAATCTTTCCGAAAATATGACTTCCTTAAGCGAAATCGTTTTTCCGGGCTTTAAAAGAATCCTGAAAATCCTGTAATTTTCCGCGGTTATAAAATTCAAAACCTTTCAGCTCATTCGGAAAATTTATTTTCCGCGCTGAAATTTGAAATGTGAAAAACAGAAGAATGGTAAAACCGACCAAAAAATTCGTTAATGTCATAACTTACTCCCAGATTTCTTTCAAGTTAAGCACGAAATTTTTCAGCAAAGGTTCCCCTGATATTTCGGTCGGATTATCGAAAACCTCGACTTTCGGCTCAGGGCGGTAAACATAAATTTTGCGTTCCGATGCGTCAATCAGCCAGCCCAGCGACACGCCGTTTTCGATGTATTCCTGCATTTTGTCTTTGAGCTTTGCTAAAGAATCGCTTTCCGAACGAAGCTCAACGACAAAATCGGGCGCGAGCGGCAGAAACTTTCGGCGTTTCGCGGGCGAAACTTTTTCCAGCCTTTCATTCAAAATCCACGAAGCATCCGGCGACACCGTTGCACCGTTCGGCAATTTATAACCTGTCGAAGAATCCGCGCTTTTGCCGCGTCCGTCCTGTTTCGCCCAAATTCTTAATTGTGTAGTTATTTCGGCGTTTTTATCGCCCGTTTCCCATCCGGTCGGCGGCATAATGATAATTTCTCCGTGTGAGTTACGCTCTATTCGGACATCGCGGTTTACCTGACAGAATTCAAAGAACTGGTCGTCGTCAATCTCTAAAAACGGGCTGAATTGCAGCACGAATCTTGCAATTCCGAACTCGTTGATGACAAGTTTTTCTAAAACGGCGCTCATATTTTTAACTCCCTGCAAAGATTATTCCATCGGGGCGAACAACTGAATTTTAACAGAAACCGCCGCGAAAGTTTACCGGAAGCCTCGATAAACGCGCGGTTTGTTTGACGCTTCGCGGATTTAGCTTTATGTTTAGAAAACAATTCTTCTGCGGCAATTTGCAAAAAAATAAGTGAGATTCGGAAAAATGCGAAAAATTATTTCTTTCGGGGTTTTGTTGGCGGTTTTGTTTTTAAGCTCGGCGGTATTTACCCGCGCGCAGGCGACGACCGTGACGGTTATCAAGGCGGGACGGCTGATTGATACGGAAAACGGCAAGGTTTTGACCAATCAGATGATTCTGATTGAAAACGGCTCGATTAAATCGGTCGGCGCGGATTTGCAGGTTCCTGCCGGCGCAAAGGTGATTGATTTATCGAACGCGACCGTTCTGCCCGGTCTGATTGACACGCACGTTCATCTGACCGGCGACCCGAGCGAGGGCACAAATTATTACGAGGGGATTTTTAGAAAATCGTTTATCGACAGCGCTGTGACGTGCCATATTTACGCCAAACGAACGCTCGACGCCGGGTTCACGAGCGTGCGCAACGTCGGCGCGGAAGCCTTTATCGATGTCGCTTTGAAAAACGCGATAAACGACGGGAAAATTCCCGGTCCGCGAATGCAGGTCGCGACCTTTTATATCGGCTCGACGGGCAGTCACGGCGATTTGAACGGGTTCACGCCGTGGCTCGCGTGGCGGCTGCCCGAGGAAATGTCGGGCGTCGCGGACGGTCCCGACGCGCTCCGGAAAAAGGTTCGTTATTTAATCAAATACGGCGCGGACGTGATTAAATTCGGCGCGAGCGCGGGCGTTCTGTCGGAAGAAACGAGTGTCGGCGCGCCGCAGTTTACGCAGGAAGAAATGAATGCGATTGTCGATGAAGCGCGGCTTCACGGCATCAAGGCGTGTGCCCACGCGCACGGTACGGAAGCGATAAAGATGGCGATTCGCGCCGGTGTCGCGTCAATCGAGCACGGCAGCCTGATTGACGACGAAGGCATCCGGATGATGAAAGAGCGCGGCACGTATCTTTCAGCCGATATTTACAACGATGATTACATTTTGAGCGAATATTCAAAACTCGGCTTCCCGGAAAAAATCATCAACAAGGAAAAACAGGTCGGGCGCCTGCAGCGCGAGAATTTTCAAAAAGCGGTGACGGCGGGCGTCAAAGTGACTTACGGCACGGACGCCGGCGTTTACCCGCACGGCTGGAACGGCAAGCAGTTTTTCTACATGGTCAAATACGGTCTGACGCCGATGCAGGCAATTCAGGCGGCTACCGTCAACGGCGCGGATTTGCTCGGCTGGAGCGACAAAGTCGGCTCGCTCACCGCCGGAAAATACGCCGATATAATTGCCGTCGCGAACGACCCTTTACAGGACGTGAAGGTTTTTGAAAACGTCCAATTCGTGATGAAAGGCGGCGTGGTTTATAAAAATCTGCTGCAAAAATAAGAGAGTTTGACGGGGCGCAAAAACGAGAGAGGCGCAAGGATTTTTATTATTAAATTCCTTTGGCTCTTCAGCACCTTCGCGCTCCCGGCGTTAAAAAAGCTGATATTACTTGGCGAGAAAAACCGCGCCGCCGAAAGTGGCGAATAAAATCACGCTGACAAAGGCGTTGGTCGTAAAAAACGCGGCGTTCAGGCGCGATAAATCGTTCGGTTTAACGAGCGTGTGCTGGTAAACGAGCAGTGCGCCGACCGCCGCGACGCCCGCGAGTGCGAGCCAGCCGAGTCCGGTGACGAAGTATAAAAGCAGCAGTGCGATGAAGGCTTGGAGGTGAAAAACGCGCGCAATCCACAGCGAGTTTTTAATCCCGAAACGCGCCGGAATCGAACGAAGTCCGGCTTTTCGGTCGAATTCGTAATCCTGGCACGCATATAAAACGTCGAACCCGGCAGTCCACATCATCACGAGCAGCGAAAGAAAAATCGGAATTTCCGAATCAAGCTCGCCGCGCACGGCAATCCACGCGGCAGTCGGCGAAATCGCCAGCGACCAGCCCAAAATCAAGTGCGCGAGACTCGTAAATCTTTTCGCGTATGAATAACCGAGAACGCTCAAGAGCGCGACGGGCGAGAGCGCAAAAGTGAGCCAGTTTAAGCTGTAAGCGGCAATTTCAAACAGCGCGACCGAAAAAACAAAAAACGCCCAGGCAAACGAAACGCTCAATTTTCCGCTCGGCAATTCGCGGTTTGCGGTGCGCGGATTCGCGGCGTCAAACCGGCGGTCGATAATGCGGTTAAATGTCATCGCGGCGGAGCGCGCGCCGAACATCGCGACGGTTATCCAAATAATCTGCCGCAGCGAGGGCAAACCGTCGGCGGCGAGCACCGCACCGAGCAGTGCAAACGGAAGCGCGAACAAAGTATGTTCGAACTTTATCATCTCAAGCGTCGTTTTTAATTTTTGCCGGAAATTATTCATTTCAAATTTCAAATTAAAGGAAATCCGATGCCAAACAAAGAGTCTAACAAACCAGTCGAAATTTTTCAGTTGCGGGCGGCGGTTTGCAAATTTCCGTTTGATGAATCGCAAAATGCGGTATAATCGACGGCGGGAATTTTCGACTCGAATGAACAATCCGAAATCCGAAATCTAAAGTCCGAAATCGACCGATGCCTTCAGGAAAAACACACGACGCCATCACCTTTTTGTTTGCCGCGCCCGTTTTTGCGGCGACGTGGAAAATTACCGGCAACACGTCGGTTTCGGCGGTTGTCAGCTTCGCTTTTTTGTTCGGCGGGCTGATGTTCGGTCCCGATTTGGACACGATGAGCAAGCAGTACACGCGCTGGGGAATTCTGCGCTTTTTGTGGTATCCGTACCAGGCGTTTTTCGCGCATCGCTCGCGCTGGTCGCACGGGCTTGTTTTCGGGACGCTGCTGCGCGTCATTTATTTTATCGGCACGCTGACGCTGGTCGCGTTCGCCGCCGTTTACGCTTACGCCGCCTACACCGGCGGAGATTTGCCGCGACTGGCGGAATTTACCGGCGTCTGGCTCGACATCGGCGAATATGTGCGGCGAAACATCGGCGAATACTTTCTGCCGTCCGTTTTTATCGGTCTCTGGGTCGGCGCGGCGAGTCACACTCTGACCGATATGGCGGGCACGTTCGTCAAGACGGGCAGAATAACCGAGTTTTTATAAATTGTCAGTTATCAATTGTTAATCGAAAATTGCAACGGACTACCGGACTTTGGGACAAATTGATTATTTTCCGACACGCGCGCTTGCCAGGCGGAAAGATTGTTTGCGGACGGCTTCGGTAACGTTGCGGTTTTTTGACATGGCGAGCAAATCTTTGGTTTGCATTCGCGTCAGGATGCTCATCGAATTGGAGAGCGGCGTGCGCGGATTCAGAGCAAGCTTATGCATAATCTGGTAATTTCTCGACCACGCCCTGTTAATCGCGATAAGGCGCAAAACTTCTTCCGGGACGGTGCGCATCGTCGCGATTTTTTCGATTTCCTGCTCGGTAATTTTCGGATTCTGCACGACCGCCTGCGCGACGATGCGGTTCGGGTCGCGGATTAAGATATTGCGCGCTTCGCGGTCGCCTTTCAGCGCCAGCTTCATGCGGTCTTTCATGTTCATCCGCATGACGCGGTTAATCATCGAGATGCGCTCGCCCGAAATCGAATCTTCTTCAAACCGCAGCTCGCCCAAAATTTTGTTGACGATTGCCTCGCGCTCTTCGGCGCTTTCCTCGTAAAGCTCTTCGATTAAATCGAGCGAGAGCCACGAATCGTCAACTTCCGAATCGGGAACTTCAATCATCGAGGCGAGCAGCAGCGCGTCTTCAAAATTTACTCCCGCGTCGGCGAGGTTTTGCCCAAATTCCGACTTTTCGATAAATTCCGCCGCCGCTTCCTTGCCCTGCGCGCGCAGCTCGCTGGCAATCTGCTGCGCGCCGCGTTCCTTTTCAAAAAACTCGCGTTTTGTTTCCTGCGCGCGGCGCTCGGCTTCCGCCGTCCGGTACGGGTTAGCGATAATTGCCTCGATAATCGCCGGATTCTGAATCAGCCGCTGCTGATTGAAAGAAATCAATTCGAGCAGATCGCCCTTGTTCGTCTGGCGCGCAAATTTAACGATTGACTGCTCGGGCGTTTTGGGATTTTGCAAAATAGCCTCGTGAATCTCATCCGGCAGATTGTGAAAATCGACAAAAAAATCGAGCACGCGCGGCGCAACTTCGCTTGAGGCGACGGCATCTTTCAAAGCCGAATTATCCTGCGCCGAGAGGGTTTGCCGCGCGACTCCGGCAAGCTCGGCGTCTGCGCCGGCGGCAAGCACTACTAAAATTTCCAGTAAATCGTGCTGCGCGAGCGGCAGCATTCCGCGCGCGGCGGCGAGTTTCGCGGGGTGCGGAGCAGTTCCGGCGATGACGGCTTTGACGACCGGATTGGTCGAATTGACTTCAAAATTCATAGTTTTGGCTGGATATTCCGGGTGATTGAGAGTTTTATTATGAAGCGCGCCGCACGGAAATGCGGGCGGGCGCTCAAACATTGTAGCATAAAATTGACCGATGGTGACTAGCTTCTTGACTATCAAATTTTCATCCCTTAGTTTTAAACTTTGCGGAAAAAATTTACGTTTTCCGCGCAAAATAAATCCTTATTGATAAAGCATTTATATTTTGAATCCAGATAACGACAAAATGGTTAAAGACGAATTAAAAAATCTTATTACGGAAAAACGCGCCCGCATCGGCGTCATCGGTCTCGGTTACGTCGGGTTGCCGCTGATTATCGAATTCGCGCTGGAAGGCTTCGCGACCACCGGTTTTGAAGTTGACAAGCGCAAAGTCGAAGCCTTAAATCAAGGCTCATCACACATCGTTGACGTTTCTTCGGAAGACGTCCAAAAAGCAATCGCCGACGGTAAATTTACCGCGACGACCGATTTTGCCGAGCTTAAAAACTGCGACGTGATTATCATCTGCGTGCCGACGCCCCTCCGGAAAACAAAAGACCCGGATATGTCTTACATCCTGGCGGCGGGCGAGCAAATCAAAAAGCACGCGCGGCACGGTCAGCTCGTCATTCTCGAATCGACGACTTATCCCGGCACGACGGACGAAGTTCTCCAGCCGATAATTGAAGAAGCCGGGTTAAAACTCGACGAAGATTTTCTGCTCGCGTTTTCGCCCGAGCGGGTCGACCCGGGCAATCCGCAGTTTCAAACGCACAACATTACAAAGGTCGTCGGCGGCGTCGGGCAGGATTCGACGGAAGTTTCGACGCTTTTATACTCGCAAATCGTCGAAAACGTCCACGCCGTCAGCTCGGCGCGCGTCGCGGAAGCCTGCAAACTCTGGGAAAACACTTTCCGCGCCATCAATATCGGGATGGCGAACGAGATGGCGAAAGTCTGCAACGCGCTCAATATCGATACGTGGGAAGTCGTCCGCGCGGCGGCGACGAAACCGTTCGGCTTTATGGCGTTTTATCCCGGACCCGGAATCGGCGGTCACTGCATTCCGCTCGACCCGCATTATCTTTCGTGGAAGGCGCGCCAGCACGGCTTCGATTCGCAGTTCATTACCTTAGCCGAACAAATCAATTCGGGAATGCCGAAATATGTCGCCGGACTCGTGCGCGACGCGCTGAACGATAACGAAAAGTCGGTCAAGGGCGCGAAGATTTTAATTTTGGGCGTGGCGTATAAAAAAGACATCGACGATATGCGCGAATCGCCGGCGCTGTCGGTCATTGACCTGCTGCGCTCGCGCGGCGCGGACGTGATTTATCACGATGCGTTCGTGCCGGAAGTAACCTTCGACCATGCTTACACCATCGGCGACGGCGAGCCGCTTTACAATCAGGAACTGACGGATGAATTACTCGAATCCGCCGACTGCGTCGTCATCTGCACCGAACATTCCGGCGTCGATTACCACCGCGTCTGCGCGCTTTCAAAAGTCATCGTCGACACGCGCAACGCCCTGAAGGAAGAAACCCGCAACGGAAGCAAGGCGAAGATAGTAAGACTTTAAAGTGGTCAGTGGTCAGTGGTCGGTGGTCAGATTAAAACTGATTTACTGACCACTGACCACTAACCACTGACCACCGACCACCGACCACCGACCACTATGTTAAAGATACTAAACATCGTCGGGGCGCGTCCGAATTTTATGAAGATTGCGCCGATTGTCCGCGAGATGCGGCGGCGGAGCCGTGAATTTCAGCCGCTGATTGTTCATACCGGTCAGCATTACGACGAGGCGATGTCGGATTCTTTTTTTCGGGATTTGGGAATCCCAAAGCCGGATTTTCACCTGGAAGTCGGTTCCGCTTCGCACGCCGTTCAGACGGCGCGGATTATGACGGCTTTCGAGCCGGTCGTTTTGCAGGAAAAGCCCGATTGGGCGCTGGTTGTCGGCGACGTGAATTCGACAATCGCCTGCGCGCTGGTTTGTTCAAAACTCGGCGTGAAGGTGGCGCACGTCGAAGCCGGACTTCGTTCGCGCGACCGCACGATGCCCGAAGAAATCAACCGCATCTTAACGGACGCGATTTCCGATTTGCTGCTCACCACCTCAGTAGACGCCGACGAAAATCTGCGGCACGAAGGCGTAGCGGGGGACAAAATAAAATTCGTCGGCAACGTGATGATTGATTCGCTCTTTTATAATCTCGAAAAATCGCGCAGCTCGAAGGCGCGTGAAAACCTCGGATTGAAGGGGCAGGATTACGCGGTTCTGACGCTGCATCGCCCGTCGAACGTCGATGAAAGCGGAGTTTTTAGCGGTTTGCTCGACGCGTTGATTTCAATTTCCGAAAAGCTGCCCGTAATTTTTCCGGTTCACCCGCGAACGCGCGCGAATATCGAGAAATTCGGATTTGCAAGTCGGGTTGCCGTTTCAAATATTCGTTTAATCGAGCCGCTCGGCTATCTCGATTTTATGAATTTGTATTCGGCGGCAAAATTAGTTTTAACCGATTCGGGCGGTTTACAGGAAGAAACGACGGCGCTCGGGATTCCTTGCCTGACTTTGCGCGAAAACACCGAGCGACCGATTACCATCGAACTCGGCACAAATCAATTGGTTGGAACGAACGCCGAAAAGATCAAACAAGCCGCCTTTGAAATTCTGGCAAATCCCGCCCCGAAAGACGCAAAAATTCCGCCGCTCTGGGATGGTAAAGCGGCGGAACGAATTTGTGCGGCGCTGCTCGTATAAGTCGCCGGCAAATAATTAAAATTTTCGCACGATTTTTATCTGAGTTTCGACCAAAAGCGTCAAAAAACTATTTTCGTTGTGACGAAATCGGAATGTCGCCGTTTTGTCCGAAAGCGAACCCGAAAAACGTCGAGAAATTCGAGCTGCTTCGGAGTATCAGCCATTCTCCCGTCGCGGGGCGAAAGACCGCGATGTCGGTTTTTCCGTCCTTGTCGTAATCGCCCGGCGACGGTTTATCGGCGCTGGTTCCAAAGTTAGCAACCGTCAGACCGGCGCTCGAACGATTGACCCACCATTGTCCGTTAGAAGGTCTGAATATTGCGACATCCGTGCGCCCGTCGCCGTCGAAATCGCCGTCCATCGGCAGGTCGCCGCTGACGCCGAATTGAAATATCGAAATCGAATTGTCGGAGCTTCGCAGGATAAACCAATTGCCGTTCGACGGGCGAAAAACGGCGATATCGGAAATACCGTCGCCGTCGAAATCGCTCGCGGCGGTCGGCGTGTTCGAGAGATTGTAGCGCTCCAAACCGAAATCCGTTCCGCCATTGGAATTATTACCGACGACCAGTTTATCGCCGACGAGCACGGTCTTGAATATTCCGCCGCCGTTGTTGTCGGTAAGGACGGTTCCATTGATGCCGAAGGTCGTATCGAATGAACCGTTTTCATTTAGACGAACTATCGAAATATCATCGGCGGAAGTACCGCAGCCGCGTCCGGCGGCGGCGATGATTTTGCCGTCAGACTGAAACTGCAGAGTGCCGTAGCAGCCGCTCGCTGACCCCGGAATTTCCAGTCGCCCGTCGCCGCTAAAGGTGGCGTCTAAATTTCCGTTACTCGCGTAGCGAACAAAAAGCAGACCGCCGGAGTTGGCTGTATTATAGCTTAACGTCGTGAGCGTTCCGGTGATGGGATTAATTACCATATCCGAAGTCCGCTGCTGACCCGACGAAAAATCATCTAAGGCGATTCCGTCGCCGCTGAACGTCGTATCGAGCGAGCCGTCCGGGTTATACCTGACAACTACCGACTTATTAAAAAAGCTAACATCGCCGGCAGCAACGATCTTGCCGTCGGCTTGTATTTTAACTTCATGTAGAAAGTCGTTGTTGCCTTCGGTAGTGGTGAGGACGATTCCATCGGTGCTGAAAGTGGTATCGAGAGATCCGTTCGCGTTTAGACGGACAAGCTTGATTGTAGTGGACTCAATACCGGTGTTTCCCGCCAGAACAATTTTTCCGTCCGTCTGGTTAGCCAATCCGGGACAATTAAAATTCGTCAGAGTAAGTTTGCCGTCCGTGTCGAATGTCGTATCTAAAGTGCCGTTTGAATTAAGACGGATAATTCCGCAATTAATGCTATTGAAGTCGCCCGTCACAACAATTTTTCCGTCCGGCTGAACTTCGATATTGGCGGCGGTTTCGAAGCTTCCGCCCAGGTCGACAAAATTGATGCCGTCGCCGCTAAAAGTCGTGTCGAGAACGCCGTTCGCGGTGTACCGAACGATCGTAAAATCATTGACGCCGCTTCTGCCGACAGCAATGATTTTGCCGTCGTCCTGCACGGCGATGTCGCGCAGGTTGTCGGCTCCCGGAATGTCGGTCCTGACAAAACCCGCCGTCCCGAAACCCGGGTCGAGCGAGCCCGGACTTGCCGCCAACGCCGTTGAAATCAAACCGAGGACAGCGGTCGTCAATAATATTGATTTTATAATTAACATTTTCATACTTTTGCTCCTTAAACTAAATATCTAAATCTCCGGCTGATTCATCCGGCTGGCTGGCAAGGAGGGAATTTCGCAAACCGATTTTGTCGCTGGCTTGGCGCAAAGCGAACGCAGAGTATTTTTCTTCCACTCGCTTTGCGCGCAAGAGCCGTGATTATGCGCCGCCGGCGCGTCCCTCGAAACGCCAGTCCACGACGCCGCTGATGAGGTTGATTGTCCCGTGAATATTGAGCGAACCGTTTGCGCCCGCGTAAATTCCGGTGCCGTCCAGGATTGCCGCCCGCGTATTCAGCCGGTAAACGCCGGGCGCGTCCGTCGGGCTTAAAACCGCGCTGTCGAGCGTGACGAATTTTGCGACCGCCGCGCATTGTTCGCAAAAAAGCTCGAAGCGCTGGCGGCGGCGCACGACGAAAATTTCGTGGCGGCGGGCGGCGGTTGTCATTTTTCTGGCGCTTTTCATTATTCAAGTTAAATAAGCTAAAATATTTGCGGTTCCGGACAAGCTGATTTTTCGCTGCCGTGTTTAATTTATAAACTGGAAGCAAATAACAAGTCCTCTGGTTTTTCTCTCTTTTTTCTCTTTTTTCTTTACTTTAAGTTTTGCGGCGAACGAGCTTCCAGTGGTTAATAAAAATGGGCGACAACAGTTTTTCGGGTTTCGATCTGGATGCAGAACGCAAAATTTTGCGCCGCGGCGGCGAGATTGTGCCGCTGCCGCCCAAAGCGGTCGAGCTGCTGGTCGTGCTCCTTAAAAATCGCGGCGAGGTCGTCTCGAAAGCCGAACTGCTCGATGCGGTCTGGGAAGAAACGGTTGTCGAAGAAAGCGTTCTCTCGAACAACATCTACATTTTGCGAAAAACTTTGTCCGAACTCGGCGTCGGCAGAAATCTGATTCAAACCGTGCCGCGCCGCGGTTATCGTTTTGTCGCGGACGCTGACGAGCCGGGAAACGACGCGGAGATTGTCGTCGAGCGGCATGTATTCCGGCAGGCTTTAATCGAAGAAATTCTCGGCGAGCTTGAATCGCGCGTGCCGCCGACGCGTGCGGAAGACGAAAATCCGGAACTTTTGGAAATGGAGTTCGCTAAAACTCTGGCGTCCGCGCGAAAATCTACCGAATCAATCAACTCGATTGCCGTTCTGCCGCTCGTTAACGACAGCGGCGATGCGGATTTGGATTATCTTTCGGACGGCATCGCCGAGAGCTTGATTGATAATCTCTCGCTCCTGCCGCGGCTCCGCGTGATGGCGCGAACGACCGTCTTTCGTTACAAAGCGCCGGGCGGCGCAGGAGGCAGTTTCAGCCCGCAGCAAATCGGTGCCGAGCTCGACGTCGAAGCCATCGTCACGGGCAGAATCCGTTTATTTAAAGGCAGTCTGATAATCAAAATCGAGCTGGTTCGCACCGCTGACGCGGCGCAATTGTGGGGCGAGCAATACCAGCGCGAAACGGGCGACGTTTTGGAAATCCAAAGCGCAATCGCACGCGAAGTTTCAGGTAAACTGCATCTCAAGTTAACGCGCCGGGAGACGAGATATTTTCCGCGCCGCGAAACGGTCAGCTCCGACGCTTATCACTTTTACCTCAAAGGACGTTATTTCTGGAACAAGCGCACGGCGCAGTGGATGAAAAAGGGCATCGAAAGTTTTCAGCAGGCGCTCGACTGCGACCCGAATTACGCGCTCGCCTATTCCGGTTTGGCTGACAGTTACGTTTCCTTTGCGACGGTCGGCGCACTATCGCCGTCGGTCGCCGTCCCGAAGGCGCGGGCGGCGGCAAACAAAGCGTTGGAGCTTAACGACCGGTTGGCGGAAGCCCACGCGGCTCTGGGGTTTATAAAAAACAGTTACGATTGGGATTCGATTGCGGCAGAGCAGCATTTCAAACGCGCAACGGAAATAAATCCGAATTACGCGCTGGCTTATCACTGGAACGGTTTCTGTTTAATCGCGCAGCGAAAATTTGCCGAATCGATTGAGTTAATGAAACAAGCGCAGGCTCTCGACCCGCTGTCGCCGATTATCGATACGGTTTGCGGCTTGCCTTTTTACTATATGCGGCGTTACGGGCGGGCAATCGAAATTTACCGGGCGGCTCTCGACACGGATGCTGCGTTTTTTCCCGGCTATGCTTATCTGGGAATGGCTTATGAGCAAAATGGGCTGTATGAAGAGTCGGTCGCGGCGTTTCGACAGGCATTGTCCTATGCGCCGGGCAACACCTTTGCGCTCGCGTCGCTCGGACACGTGTACGCCGTTTCCGGAAGTGAAGAAAAAACGCGTGAAATAATCGGGAAGTTAGAAATCGAGTCGGGTCAAAGATACGTCTCGGCTTACGGCATGGCGGAAATTTATGCCGGTTTGAAGGATAACGAGCAAGCCCTGAGACAGCTTGAATTAGCCGCCGAAGAACGCTCGTGGTGGCTCATTTTCGCCAACGTCAACCCGCGTTTCGACGGCTTGCAGGGCGAGCCGCGCTTTCGGGAAATTTTGCAGAAAATAAATTTAACCAAATAAAGTAAAAACAATCGCGATGCCGCATTATCCGGGAACCGGCGGTTGACGTTTTCCCTGTCGGTTTCAATTACCCGTTCTCCTTTTTTACTTTTTACTATTTACCGGTTCCGCTATCCATCGGGTAGCCGGCGTTTTTCCACGCCGCCGTTCCGCCGACTAAAGCCGCCGCGTTGGTGTAACCTTTTTCCGTTAAAATCTGTACCGCACGGGCACTTGTGTGTTCTGACGGTCAGGAACAGTAGGCGATAATCTGCTTGTTTTTCGGGACTTCCGCGTAGCGCGCCGGAAAACTATCAGCCGGAATATTTATCGCGCCTTTAACGTGTTCCTGTTGGTACTGAGCTTCGCCGCGCGTGTCGATAAATATAACGTTTCCCTCGTCAAAAGCCTTTTTCGCATCGGCGAGCGAAATTCGCGGCGCGTTGTCCGAATGCTCCTGAACGGCGGGCGCGGAATTCGACTTTGAAACATTGACCGGCGCCGCCGTTTTCCGGCACGCCGTAAAAATTGAAATACCGATAGCCGCAATCGCTATCAGCGAGATGTAATAACGCATTTCTCCTCCAAAAATAAATAATTGCTGTAATTACTAATTGGTAATAGGTAATTAGTAATTGGTATCAAACATTATCAAACCGAAAAAAAATTTTAAGCGGCGCGGTTTCAGACAAAAACCAATTACCAATTACCAATTACTAATTGTTCATGTTTTCAATCGTCGGTTTGCCGTTGGCAATCAGCGTCGGGTATTTGCCGTTCCAGCAGGCGACGCACATCGCTTTCGGCTCCAATCCGATGGCTTCAATCATTCCTTTGAGCGAAAGATAACCGAGTGAATCGGCTTCGATATAACGGCAGACTTCCGCGACCGACATCTGCGCCGCAATCAAGTCAGCCTTGCGCGGCGTATCGACGCCGTAATAACACGGGCTGACGGTCGGCGGACACGAAATCCGCATATGAACCTCTTTCGCGCCCGCCTCTCTGACCATCTGCACGATTTTTTTCGACGTTGTGCCGCGCACAATCGAATCATCGACCAGAATAATTTTTTTGCCCGCGATTAAGTCTTTAATCGGGTTTAATTTTAAACGCACGCCGAACGAACGGATGCTCTGCGACGGCTCGATAAACGTGCGCCCGACGTAATGGTTGCGAATAATCGCCTGCCGGTAATTAATGCCCGATTGGCGCGCGTAGCCGATTGCCGCCGCGACGCCCGAATCCGGCACGGGCACGACCAGTGCGTCGTTATCGGAATTATCGACCGGATGCTCGATAGCCAGCTGTTTGCCCATCAAATGACGCGATTGATTGACGGAACGCCCGAAAATCGTCGAATCGGGGCGCGAAAAATAGACGTGCTCGAAGGCGCACATCGAAACCGGCTTTTCGTCGAACGGAAAGCTCGAATGCAGACCGTTTTTATCGATTACGAGCATTTCGCCGGCGCGGATTTCTCTGACAAACTCGGCGTCAATCAAATCGAACGCGCAGGTTTCCGAAGCAACGCACCACGCGTCTTTTAATTTGCCCAGGTTAAGCGGGCGAAAGCCGCGCGGGTCGCGCACGGCGACCAGAGATTCGGGCATTAAAAAAAGAAGCGAAAATGCTCCTTCGGTTTCCTTTAAGACTTGTTTTATCGCTTCAATCGCATCCGTCGCCGGCGTTCGCGCAATCGAATGAAGAATCGTTTCCGTATCGGAAGTCGAAGAAAAAATCGCGCCCGCTTTTTCCAGTTCCTCGCGTTTCTGGTTGGCAAACGGCAGATTCCCGTTATGACAGACCGCCAATTGCCCGTGCTGGCAGGTGACGGAAAACGGCTGCACTTCCTTTATCGTGTTTTTCCCGGCGGTCGAATAACGCGTGTGCCCGATGGCGCTCGTGCCCGTCAGCGAATTTAAAACGTCTTCGGTCAAAACGTCCGCCACCAGCCCCTGCGAGCGAAACTGGTGCAAATCTTCGCCGTCCGACGAGACAATGCCGCACGCTTCCTGTCCGCGATGCTGGAGCGCGAAAAGCCCGAGCTGCGTTAGGGTCGAGGCTTCGGCGTGCCCGTAAATCCCGAAAATGCCGCATTCCTCATGAAATTTATCCAAGATTAAATCCATTACTAATATTTTGCCACAGAGTTCACAGAGTTCACAGAGAAAGCAGGTAATAATTATCTAATCTGTAGTGTTCTCCCGCGTACGGCGGCGGTTAGATTCCCAGAGCGTGTCCGAGACGGTTGAGCAGAATCAAAAGATGCGCGTCCTGAATCTGCTCGGAAACTTCAAGCAAATCTGTCAGATGATAAAACTTCAAACCGGTTTGGCTCGAAATTTTCGCGTCTAATTCGACCGCCGACGGGTAAACGATTTCGGGCGTGATTCCGGCGCTCGTAAAATAGCTGCCGCCGAGTTCCCACGTTTTTTTAACTGAAACATTAAAATCTTTTGGAAACTTTTCGCGCAGAAAAGGTTCTAAATCGAATTTGTGTTCAATCTCAAAGGGAAGTCGCCAAGCCGGAACGCACGCCAGGCGTGAGCTGCCCGTAAACCGCTGCGGCGCCGGCAAATCGCGGAATTCGATACCGACCAATACTGAATTTTCGGTTTTGACAAACGGAATCGCCGCGACCGTGTTCTTGCTCAAATTCTTCGGCACGACGTATTCAAACGCGGCACGGGCAAGCGGATTGTTTCGCGAATCGGCTTCGACAAATTCGCTTTTACAGAGCTTGAGAAAATTGTTTTCCGCAAACTCGATTTCTTCAAACGCGGCGCGGCGTTCGGGTTCGAAATGCGTTTCCGTTGTGCCCGAAAAACTCTGAATCGAAGGTTTGATACTCGCTCCAATCCAGGCGCTCGCCGAGCGATTCAACTCGCGAAGCAAGCGGTAGATATTGATTTCGAGCCGCGCGTCGAACATTCCGCCGACGTGGCTTGAGCGAAGAACCTGAAGCGCGTCCATTTCGCGCACCGTCCCGGCGTTTGTAAAAGGCGTGTAATTTTCAATCGCCTGCGGCGGCTTTTCAAACGGCGCGATTTTGACCAGAAACGATTCGACGCATTCGTCGATGCCGCCCGCCGAAGTGAAATAAACTCGGGGCGCGCTCGTTTCTAAAATTTCATCCGAATTTAAGTTTGCCCGTTTAGTCAGAATTTCTTCGACCTGACTTTGGACTCCGGACGCGGGACTGCGGACTATCGCCGACAGCGGTTCGGTCAGATAGCCCGAATAGTTGGCGCGGTTCAGATTTTTTCCATCGCTCTCGGCATTGACAATCGGGCGCGGGAAATCTTTTTTGGCAAGGACGAAAAGCTGCCCGTTTTCCGCTTCGAACCACGGCAATAAATCAATCGTCCGGTTCGGTCGCTCGGCAAGCTCATAAATTTGCCGCGTTTCTTTATGTCGATAGGCTTTGAGCTTGAGAAAAGAATTTTCCCCGGAAGAAAAATCCGCTGCCGCGCTGCGTTTTTCCGACAAGCGAACGCCTTCGCCAGCCGCAACTTTCTCGCCGACAATCAAAAAATTCGTCGGCGGAAATTCGAGCGGCGCGCTCTGATTGTCGAGTAAATAAAATTTTCCGGCAAAACGATTTTCGACAATCCACGGATTCCAGAGCGGCATCGAAACGACCACGCGCAAGTTTTCGCGGCGGAAACCTTCTTCAAAATCACTCTGCGAAAAATAGCAGTATTCTTCCAAAAGCTCGGGCGTCCAGTGGTCGCGGTAATCCTTGCGCAAAACGAATTCGGCGGCGGCGCGCAGGGCAACTTCAAAAAATACGAAATTATCAATCCGAATACCTGTTTTTTTATATGAAACGCCTTCCGTTAAATTCAAGCTGCTGCGAAAATCGCGTGTGAAAATCTCAAACAGCGCGGCGGACGAAAGTTCGGCAATATCGCCCGTTTCGTGACCGTCATCCACCGGCAAGCCGAGCCGCACGATTCTGTCGGCGTCGTCCGGCACGACGAAGTCGCGAATAATCAAAACGCCGCCCTCTTTTAACTGCGCGACTTGATTGCGTAAGGTTCTGGTAATTTGGGCGGCGTCGAAACCGTTAAAGCTCGTGACGTGATGCAGGACGGACGAATCCAGAATGCCGTCGAGCGATTCTTCTGCAAACACTTTTTCCGCGATGTCGCCGACCGTGTATTTCAGATTTTCCGCCGCGTAATGATGGTTTGAATATTCGACCGTAACCGGATTAATATCGACGCCGACAAGCTGTAAATCGCGATAAAGCCGCGCTAAATCAAACGTTCCGCTGCCCGAACCCGACCCCATATCGGCGATGCGCCCGCGCGCCGGAAAATGCGCCGTCGTGAGCGCGATTTTCTGCTGCATCGAAGCGTCCATCCCGGCGAAATATTCTTCGTACGCGGAAATCGCGCCGCGGTCTTGTTTGGCGTATTTATTCATAAAAGAAATTAGCCGCGAATTGCACGAATAACACGAATTAAAAGCTAATTAATTATTTGTGTTATTCGTGTTATTCGTGGCTAAAAAATTAATCCGCAGGCAAAATTCGTCCACGGCATTCCCCGAAGCCGATGCGGCGAAAACCCGTCCGTTCGCAGAAGCCGCGCATTATGATTTCGTCGCCGTCTTCGAGGAATCGACGCTGTTCGCCGTTGGGTAGTTCAAGCGGCTCTGTGCCGCGCCACGTTAATTCAAGCAGACAGCCGCGCTCCGACTTTTCGCGTCCCGAGACGGTGCCGGTCGCCATCAAATCGCCGGTTTGAAGGTTGCAGCCGCCGGACGCGTGATGCGTCAGCATCTGCCCGATTGTCCAGTACAAATCCTTCATATTCGAGCGCGAGAGCAGAAACGGCGCAGTGTTTTCGGCGCGCATCTTTTCGGTTTGGATATAAACTTCGAGATTTATGTCAAAGCCGCCTGACGCTTGATTCTGCTCGCCATTCAAATAATCTAACGGCTGCGGGTCGCCCGCCTCGCGCTCGAACGCTCGCGTGCGAAACGGCGCGAGCGCTTCCATCGTGACGACGAACGGCGACAGCGAAGTCGCAAAGTTTTTCGCCAGAAAAGGTCCGAGCGGCTGGTATTCCCACGATTGAATATCGCGCGCCGACCAGTCGTTGACCAGACACAGCCCGAAAATATGTTCTTCCGCCTGTTCGATGGGAATCGATTCGCCTAATTCATTGCCGCGCCCGACGAAAAAGCCGACTTCCATCTCGTAATCGAGATTTTTGCACGGGATAAAAACGGGCGCTCTTTCGGCATCGCTTCGGTTTTGACCTTTCGGACGCCGAATTTCCGTGCCGGAAACGACGATTGACGAAGCGCGCCCGTGATAGCCGATTGGAATATATTTGTAATTCGGCAGCAGCGGATTATCGGGACGAAACATCGCGCCGACGTTCGTGGCGTGAAAAATCGAGCAGTAAAAATCGGTGTAATCGCCGATTTGGGCAGGCAAGGCAAACTCAACTTCTGGGATAGGGATAAGGCATTTTTCTACCTTTTCTCTAATTTCCAGTGAAACATCGAATTTTAAGATTTCAACAAGATTTCGCCGCAAAGCTGAAATGTCTTCTTTATTGCTTGTTGCCAAAAGATTCAGAGAGTTTGGATAATGAAACTGTTTTTCCCAGAATCTAGTAAATTCCTCGTGAAATTCTTCCGGAAAAATA
The DNA here is from genome assembly GCA_036403375.1 of Pyrinomonadaceae bacterium. Classification (GTDB taxonomy): domain Bacteria; phylum Acidobacteriota; class Blastocatellia; order Pyrinomonadales; family Pyrinomonadaceae; genus JAFDVJ01. The sequence goes on along the minus strand of DASWRC010000109.1, from coordinate 16,563 downwards.
AATCTCAAATCAAAAACAATAGAAGCCGAAGATAAATTTAAAATTTGATCTCCAATTAAAACTCCAATGGAGATTTCGCCTTCCGTTGATTTATGGCGAAACGTGCAAAAAGGCAAATTTTGAATCGGAAAATCCGTGTCGGGCGCGTTGGCTGATTCAATCCAGCTTCTTAAATTAACGTCGTGTGTTTCGTTGATTTCAAAAGTCATAGCAAAATCTTAACAAATTTGTCGTTCCCTGCGCATAATACCGGTTCAAAATGCGGAAAGCATAAAGGCGAGCCAAAGCGCGCATTTTGATTTTTATTACAGGGCGTCGAATTCTCTCCGAAATATATTATTCACCGAAAATATATGCTATTTTGTTTCTGCACTTCAAACACCGAAAAAGTTCTTAAATTTATGAAAAAACGGACGCTTCTCTATATTCCGCTGATTCTCTTGTTTATCCTTTCGATGACCGCGCTCGTTGAGCACTCAAATCGCGTTTTTCTGATGCTCAGCCGGACGGTTAATCAGAGCGGCTCGATTCGCGTGCCGTTCGAGCTTCAAAAAGCAAAGGTTCTTTATGTTCTGCCCGAAGCCGCCGAAGCCGGAATGCAGGTCGGCGACAATGTAACGGCGATTAACGGGCGGGCTTTTAACGACGGAATGGTGCTTTTCGAAGAGCTTGGAAAAACGCGCGTCGGCGATAAAGTCAATTATACGATTGAGCGCAAAACCGACGCAGGCGAAACCGTCGCGCGCGAAATCGGCGTGACCGGGCTGCCGATGAACCAGACTTTTCGCCAGTGGTTTCCGGATTTTTTAATCACCGTGATTTTTCTGCTTCTGCTGCCGGTAATTTCTTTTCTGCTCGGTTTTTACGTCGCCTTTATGCGCCCGCGCGACCCGCTCGCGTGGATTCTGCTTTTTCTGCTCACCGGCATCGGCTCGATTGCGCTGGAAGGCTCGAACGCCGGCACGGTGACAAGATTTTTTCAGTCCGTTTGGAGGGAAATGCTCGGCGTCTGGCTGCTTTTGTTCGGTCTGTATTTTCCCGAAAGATTAAATTTCGACCGCCGCTACCCGTTTGCCAAATGGCTTTTGCTGGTGCCGCTCGCGTTTAACGGAATTGCCAATCTTTTTGAACAAACCGGCAGGCTTTTCGGCTGGCGCGCGTTTTGGGAAAGCATCGATAACGCGACCGCGCCGCTTGATAAACTTTTTACGATTCTGACGATGATTGCCTTCGGGTTGTTTTTCTCGATGCTCGCCTTTAAAAGCGGAACGCTTGCGAATAAGGACTCGCGGCGGCGTCTGCGAATTCTTTACGTCGGAACTTCCGCCGCGCTGCTGCCTTCGCTGGTTATCGTTATTTATCAAATAATTAGCGGCAAAGACGCCGGATTTTTCGAGCTTGTGCCGGCGTGGTTCGCGATTTTCGCGCTCATCCTGATACTTCTTTTTCCGCTGACGATGGCGTACGTGATTGTCGTCGAGCGCGCGATGGACGTGAGCGTCGTCATTCGGCAGGGCTTGCAGTACGCGCTCGCACGAAACGGCGTTAAGATTTTACAGCTTATCCTGCTCGTCGCGGTGATTTTGAGCGTTATCTGGATTTTTCGCAGCGACCGGTTCGGGCTTGCCGAGCAATCCGGCTTTGTCGCCGCCGGTTTCGCGCTGATTCCGCTGATTGATTACGTCGCGAAAAATTTGCGCGTCTGGATTGACCGTAAATTTTTCCGCGAAGCCTATAACGCCGAGCAAATCCTCTCGGAACTGAGCGAAGACGTGCGGACGATGGTCGAAACGAAACCGCTGCTCGAAACGGTTTCCAACCGGATTTCCGAGTCGCTGCACGTTCCGCAAATCGCGCTGCTTTTAAGAAACGGCGACGGTTTTAAGCCCGCGCACGCGCTCGGTTACGAAATATCGCCGCCGGTCGAGCTTTCCGAAAGCGATAAAACAATCGAAAAATTGAGGCGCAACGAGCCGCTGACGATTTATCAGGACGACGAAGAATCGTGGATAAATGAGGAAATAGAAGCGGGCGAGCGCGAAAAACTGCAAAAGTTAAATTCGCAGCTGCTTCTGCCGATAGGCGCGAAAGACGAGCTTTCGGGCGTCATCAGTTTAAGCCCGAAACGCTCGGAAGAACCGTACACGCCGAACGATTTGCGGCTTTTGAAATCGGTCGCCGCGCAGACCGGCTTGGCGCTCGAAAACTCGCGCCTGACCGAAGCGATTGCCCGCGAAGCCGCGCAGAAAGAGCGTTTGAACCGCGAGCTTGAAATCGCGCGCGAAGTGCAGGAGCGTCTTTTCCCGCAGGAGCTGCCGCCGACCGAAGGCTTGGACTACATCGGCGCGTGTCGTCCGGCGCTCGGGGTGGGCGGCGATTATTACGATTTTCTCGAATTGCCCGAAGGAAGATTCGGCATCGCCATCGGCGACGTTTCCGGCAAAGGCATCGGCGCGTCCTTGATGATGGCGAGCCTGCAGGCATCTTTGCGCGGTCAGGCGATTCACTGCGGCTCAGACCTGGCGGCGTTGATGAGACACGTCAACACGCTTGTTTACGAAGCCTCGACCTCGAACCGCTACGCGACGTTTTTCTACGCGCAGCTCGACTTGAAAACGCGCCGCCTGATTTACGTCAACGCCGGACACAACCCGCCGTATGTGCTTCGCGCCGGCGGCGAAGTCGTCCGGTTGGAAGAAGGCGGCGCGGTCGTCGGGATGCTGCCGACAATGTTCATCAATTACAATCAAGGCGAAATTCAATTAGAATCGGGCGATTTGCTGGTCGGCTACACGGACGGGATTTCGGAGTCGATGAACCCGCAGGAAGAAGAATGGGGCGAAGAGGCGATGCTCGCCGAGCTTAAAAACGTTTATGACAAACCATCCGAAGAAATCTTAACGCATATCGTCGCGTGCGCCGACCAATTCGCCGACGGCGCGAAACAGCACGACGATATGACGATGATTATTGTCAAAATAATTTGAGGAGACGCATGATAATTTACGAAATAACCGCGACCGCCAGTGCGGATTTAGCGGAGCAATACGAAAAATATATGCGCGAGACGCACATTCCCGACCTGCTGGCGACCGGCTTTTTCAGCGGGGCGCGGATTGCGCGTGCCGGCGAAAATCGTTACCGGATTCAATACGAAGCGCGCGACCGGCAGGCTTTGGACGAATATCTGGCGACGGAAGCCGCGCGGCTGCGCGCCGATTTTATGGCGCATTTCGCGAAAGGCATCGAAGTCACGCGCGAGAATTGGGACGTTTTGCAGTCGTGGAGCGAAGAATAAGCGCTTTTGTATCAAAACAGTTCATTTCCGGCGTTTCGTTACGATACGAAAAATTCTTCGCGCTTTTGAATAAAAATTATTAAAAGCCAGTGTTTGTCGCACCTTTAGCCGTCTGGCACGAGCATTGCCAAATTATAAACCGGGAATATCGGAACTGTTGGTAAGGAGATTTTATGGCAAAAGATACTATAACGGTTGGCGGCGAAGACAGAGTGGTCAGGGAAGACACGGCAAAGTCTTATCGCGGCACTATCTGGGCTCTGCTCAGCATTCTGGCGTTTGTCATTATTATGGCAATTGTCTTCCTGGGCGGATTTATCGGCGGCGCAAAGGACGGCGATATGAAAAGCCCGGCGCAGGTCGAACAGAAACGACAATAAATTTTCAGGTACAAGTCATCACCCCAGCAGACGCGTCCTTCTGTCCCAGGAAGACGCGTTTTTCTTTTTTGTATTACAATTTAATTTATGTTGGTCTTAGGCGTTGAAAGCTCATGCGACGAAACCGCCGCCGCGGTCGTGCGCGACGGGCGGGAGATTCTCTCGTCCGTCATTGCATCGCAAATCGAGCTGCACCGACCGTTCGGTGGCGTGTTTCCCGAGCTGGCGGCGCGCGAGCATCTCGAAAAAATCGAACCGGTTGTCAGGGAAGCAATCGAAAAAGCGAACCTGACTTTTCAGGATTTGGACGCGGTTGCCGTCACTCAAGGTCCGGGTTTGATTGGTTCCCTGCTGGTCGGCGTCAATTACGCGAAGGCGCTCGCGTGGGGGTTAGACATCCCGTTTATCGGCGTCAACCACATCGAAGGACACGTCTATTCAATCGTTTTTGAAAATCCGCCGGTTTGTTATCCGGCGCTTGCCTTGATAGTTTCGGGCGGGCACACGAATCTTTTCTACATTCCCGAAGAAGGCAAGTACAAAATCGTTTCGCGGACGCGCGACGACGCGGCGGGCGAAGCGTTTGATAAAGTCGCCAAGATGCTCGGGCTTTCGTATCCGGGCGGACCGGTGATTGAAAAACTCGCCCGGACGGGCGACCCCGCGAAAATAAAATTCCCGGTCGCGAAAATCTCCGACGGGCGACCGGATTTCAGTTTCAGCGGTCTGAAAACCGCCGTTTCGCGCTACATTCGCGAAAACGATATTGCGCCATTGGCGGAAAACGAAGCGCCGACGCCGGCGATTAGAGACATCGCGGCGAGCTTTCAGGCGACGGTCGTGAAAAGCCTGCTGGCGAACGTCGAAAAGCTCGCGGAAGAACTACAGCCGAAAACCTTAATCGTCGCCGGCGGCGTGGCGTGCAACACGGCGCTGCGCGAGGCGGCGGAACGCTTTGGCGCGAAAGGAAATCTGCCCGTTTATTTCCCGTCGCGGCATCTTTCGACCGACAACGCGGCGATGATTGCCGCCGCCGGGTATTTCCATCTCCAAAAGGGCGAAAAATCCGATTTGCGAATGTCGGCTGACGTTACTTTGAGACTGCAGAATTTCGAAAACGAAGACGCGGATTTGAAGAAAAAGAAAGTCCGCTACCGGCTGTAAAACAAATTAATAAAATGGGCGAAAGGCAGGTAACAGAACGTTTACCTGCCGCAATGTCTGCGGCACCTGCCGCGAAGTTAAATTCACGTGCCGCGAACCTTACGCCGCGTGCCGCAATAGTTCGGGCGGAATGTTTTGGATAAATATCTTGCTTTTACCTTCGCCGAATCGTTACAATTTAAAAATCTTTAGCAAGGCTGTTTCAGGCAGGAAAAAAGAAATGAGAATCAGATTTGTTGTTGCTCTTGCGGCTATTTTTTCAGCTCTCGGCTTCGCGGTTTCGTCCAATTTTCAAACAGCGGAAAGCGCGTTGAATATTAATTCAAAATGTGCGATTCCGGCTTTTAAGGCGGCTTTCGACTCGTCGAAAGCCGTTTTCGTCGGTGAAGTCGTCGGCGAAGAAAAGAACGGCGACGAGCGCACGTTTGATTTCAAGGTCGAAAAATACTGGAAAGGCGCAAACAAGGAGCATATCGAAATTCTCGTCTACGAAACGGCGCGTTACCAGGCATGGTTTAAGAAGGGCGGCAAATACCTGATTTATGCTGCCGAAGATGCGGACGGACATTTGCGCGTCGGCAGATGTTCGCGCAGCCGCGACGCTGATGACGCCGCCGAAGACTTACAAAAACTCGGCGAAGGAAAAAGCCCCCGCTAAAAAAATATTTTGGAGAAAAAAATGAAGAAATTGGGATTTTGGGCAGGTTTGTTTTTAACTGTTCTGACGGTAAATTTGTTCGGGCAAGGCGTTCCTGCGCCTCTAACTATCAGGATGCAGCCGTTTTTAACGGGTTTGACCTTGCCGGTTCACGTGACGAGCGCGAAGGACGGCACGAATCGCCTGTTTGTTGTCCAGCAGCGCGGAATTATCAAAGTCGTCCAGCCGGGTTCAAACGCGGCGACGGATTTTTTGAATGTTTCGACGATTGTCAGTTCGTCGGGTAACGAACGCGGGCTGCTCGGACTCGCTTTTCACCCGCAATACTCATCGAACCGTCGATTTTTTATCTATTACACGCGTCAATCGGACGGCGCTATCGAGATTGCGGAATATCAAACCAGCGCCGGTAATCCGAACCAGGCGAACCCGACCGCCGTGCGCACGATTATTACGATTCCGCACGCGTCTTTTTCGAATCACAACGGCGGCACGATTGCGTTCGGTCCGGACGGTTATCTCTATGCCGGAACCGGCGACGGCGGCTCGGGCAACGACCCGAATGCGAACGCGCAGAACATTAACGCGCTGCTCGGTAAAATCCTGCGGCTCGACATCAACGCGCCCGTCGGGCAAAATCCGGCGTACAATATTCCGCCGACGAATCCCTACGCCGGGGCAACGCCGGGTGCGGACGAAGTCTATGCTATCGGGATGCGCAACCCGTATCGTTTTTCGTTCGACCGGGGCGGCACGAACCAGCTTTGGGTGGGCGACGTCGGGCAGGACGCGATTGAAGAAGTCGATACTATCACTCTAGGCGGAAATTACGGCTGGCGCGTTTACGAAGGAACGCGCTGCACAAACAACGACCCCGGACTCTGCACGCCGACGAATTATCTGCCGCCGGTTTTTCAATACAGCAGTGCCTCGCCCGACCCGCGCTGCTCGGTCACGGGCGGCTACATCTATCGCGGAACGCAGAACACTCTGCCGACCGGTTCCTACCTGCACGCCGATTACTGTACGGGCGAGATTTTTCTCTGGAATAACAACCAGCAGACCGTGATTCTCGATACTTCGCGCCTGATTTCGTCGTTCGGCGAAGACGAAGCAGGCGAGCTTTACGTCGTCGGGCTGGGAACGACCACCGGGACGGGAACGGTCGAAAAGGTCGTGCGCGCCCGCGCTTCCGCGGATTTTGACGGTGACTTTAAAACGGATTTGAGCGTTTTTCGACCGGCGGAAGGCGTCTGGTACATCAATCACAGCTCGAATAACACGTACCGCGTTCAGGGCTTCGGCTTGAACGGCGATATTCCGACGCCGGAAGATTACGACGGCGACAACATCACGGACATCGGGGTTTTCCGCCCGTCAAACGGCACCTGGTATCACTTTTTGAGCAGTAACAACACGGTCGGCATCATTCAGTTTGGCGCTTCGGGCGACATTCCCGCACAGGGCGATTACGACGGCGACGCAAAGGCGGATTTTGCCGTTTTCCGTCCGACGACCGGCACTTGGTATCGTTATCAAACATCAAACGCCGCAATCGTTGTCGAGCAATTCGGTTTGGATGGCGACATTCCGACCTCTGCCGATTGGGACGGCGACGGCAAAACGGACGTTTCCGTTTGGCGTCCATCAAACGGCACCTGGTATCGCTTAAACAGCACGAACCGCAGTTTTACAAGCGTCGTGCACTTCGGTGCAAACGGCGATGTTCCGGCGCCGGGCGATTACGACGGCGACGGATTAGCCGACTTCGCCGTTTACCGCAACGGCACCTGGTACATCCGTCAAAGTTCGAATCCCAATGCTCAAATCACGACCTGGGGGTTGGCGGGCGATATTCCCGTAGTCGGCGATTATGACGGCGACGGGCGCGACGACATCGGCGTTTTCCGCCCGTCAGACGGCGTCTGGTATGTCATCCGCAGCTCTAACAGCTCATTTTTATTCACGAAGTTCGGCTTAAACGGCGATTTGCCCGCACCGAGTTACGACGCTCCGTAAAGGATGAAGGGATGATAAAGCATCCCTCAAATCGCGCGGGCAAGGGTCAGAACATAGACCTTGTCCGCGCCTTTTTTCTTTAAGGCTTTGGCGCAGACGGAGCTGGTCGCGCCCGATGTGAAAACGTCGTCGATGAGCAGGATTTTTTCGCCTTTGACGAGCTTCGGGCGCTCGACTTCAAAGGCGTTTTCGACCGTCAGTTCGCGGGCGCGGCGGTCCATTGCGGCACGGTGCACGGGCGTGTGAACAGTGCGCGCGAGGCTTTGTTTGTCGATTTTCAGATTAAATTTTTTTGCCAGGATTTCCGCCAAAACTTCTGCTTGATTAAAGCCGCGCTCGAGGAAACGTTTTTTTGAAAGCGGAACGGGAATTATCAAGCCCACATCCTGAAAAGGCGAATGTTCAAACGCGGAAATGAAAAGATTTTTTAAGTGTCGGCAGACAAACGGCTCTTGTTTGAGATGAATAACCGACGCGACCATCGCGTTTTCGTAAAGCCCGACGGCGTGCGCCGCATCGTAAAAATGCGTGTCGCATTTATGGCAGAGGGCTTGAAAATTTGAAGGCTTTGCCTGCAAAAACGCCGAGCATTTGGCGCAGAGCGTTTCGCCGCCCGAAAAAATGCGCGTTTTCAGCCAGCATTTCCGGCACGCGACGCCGTTCCGGGAAGTTTCGACCGATTCTGTAGAGCAGACGTGGCAGATTTGTGGGTAAGCGAGAGTAAGAAGGGAATCGTAGATTTTTTGAAACATTGCTAAAAGACAAAAGTAAAAAGGCGAAGGGCAAAAAACGGCTCAGCCAACCCAAAAATTTAATTAGTTCAAACAGCCGATGAATGTTGCCTTCTTACTTTTGCCTTTTCACTTTTAGTTTAATCTTCTTCCAATAAACCTTGTTCGACCAGTTCCTGGCAATTCAGGCAGTAGCGCGCCCACGGAATCGCGTCCAGGCGTTTCGGATTGATTTCCTTTTCGCAATTCTGGCATAAGCCGTATTCTTCGTCCTCGATGCGTTCCAGCGCTTCATTGATAAGAATAATCTGACGGCTATCGTTTTCCGATACTGCCAGCATCACGTTTTTGGAATAATTCCGAACGGCCAGGTCAACCGGGTCGGGAGTTTCGGCGTCGTCGATAGAAAGATCGTTTTCTTTCAGTTTTTTCAAAAGATTCTCGCGCTCGGCGATTAATCTGTCTTTTATTTCGTCTAAATTTAGCTCACTCATTTTTGATATGGAAAACCCTTTATAATTGTATATGCTCGATAAAGCTGCTCTAACAGTACGACACGCGCCATTTCGTGCGTAAAGGTCAGAAACGACAAGGATAAACTATAATCCGCCCTTTCGACAACCTCAGATGCCACACCTTCCGCTCCGCCGATGACAAAAGTCACTTCCTTTAGTCCGCGATTCTGCCAATTTTCAATATTTCCCGCCAATTCATGCGAAGTTACGGCGCGTCCCTTCACGTCCAACAAACAGATGAATGAGCTTTGATTCAGCTTTTCAAGAATTAGTTTGCCTTCGATTTCTTTGCCGGAATCCTTAAGCTCGCTCACATCGCACCGCACAAAATGTGAAAGGCGCGCAAAATATTCATCCTGAAGAGCGCGCCAGTTTTTATCTTTTGTTTTGCCAACCCAGAGAAATCGAAACTTCATAAGTTTTTCAACAATTAAAAAGACGGCGGTGGCGGCGGTTGGAGCAGCGGTAATGATTTGGGCTTTCTGAATTTGGCAGCCAAACCTAAAAGAAAATAAACCGGAATCGAATAAAGCAGAACATTAAAAACAACTGACAAAACCAAAAGAGCTGCCTTTCGTGGTGTAATTTCAATCTGATAATCTTCGGCAATCGGCGGATAAAAATAATAAAATACAAGTTGAGGTATTTTAACCGGAATCTGAATGTAATAAATCAAAGAAAGGTTGAATTTTGTAAAGACAACGATTATTGATGTAATTACCAAATAGATAATTAAAAATGAAAAGGCAAGCCCAATCGAAAGCAATATACGTTTCATCGGTTATTATTCAAACCCGGCTGCTGTTTTAACGAACATTTATTTTTCCGACTTTGGGCGAATTCCTAAATCTCCGCCGGAATATCGACTTTTTTGGCGTCGCGCCAGAGGCGTGCCAAATCGTAGAATTCGCGCGCGTTTTTCTCGAAAATATGCACGATAAAATCGCCGTAATCCATCAAAACCCACTCGGCGGAAGAGTAGCCTTCCGTTCGCACCGGACGCGCGCTTAATTGTTTTTTGAGCTGCTCGTCGATTTCGTCCGCGATTGCCTGCACCTGACGCTGGTTGGCGCCGCTCGCGATGATAAAAAATTCCGTAAAGCTCGCAATCTCGCGCAAATCGAGCGCGATTAAATCGAACGCTTTTTTGTCGCTGGCTGAATGCAGCGCGAGTTTTACTTCTTCGTCGAGTTCCGAGAAAGGCGTATGATTTTGCGCGATTTCAATCGATACTGTTTCGCGCTGCAAAGTTTTTTCCTGTAATTCTTCCATAATTTCAATGAATATTTATCATTTACCATTTACGGAAAGAAATCAACAAATGGTAAAAGGTAAATGATAAATATTAACTGTAGAGGTCGTATTTTTCGATGTATTTTGCAACCGCCGCCGGCACGTCGCGCTGCCAATCGCCTCGATTTTCCTTGATTTTCTGCCGGATTTCCGTCGCCGAAACATCAATCTGCACGGCATCGGTGATATAAATGTGGTCAGTGGTCAGTGGCCGGTGGTCAGTTAAAATCGAATTCTGACCACCGACCACTGACCACTGACCACCATTCCGCAAATCGACAATCCTTTCACGAATCTCATCCGTCACGTGCGCGAAGCCGATTTCATAATCGGGACGCGTCACGACAATAATATTAGTCAGCGTCAGAACCTTTTCCCACTCTCGCCACGTTGTAATATCAGCCCAGGAATCGGCGCCCATGACGAAAAAAATCTCGGCGTCGGTTAATTCATTTTTCAGCCGCGTTAAAGTTTCGACCGTAAAAGGGCGTTCGGGAACATCGAGTTCCATCTTTGAAACTTTTATTTGCGGTTCGTCGTTGGTCGCGAGCGTGAGCATCGCGAAGCGGTGAAAAGCGGAAGTCGGGCGCTTGTCCTTTTTATGCGGCGCGTGAAAAGCCGGGATGAAGACGAACTCGTCGAGCGCGAAAACTTCTAAAAGCGCGCGCGCAATCGTCAGATGCCCGCAGTGCAGCGGGTCAAACGAGCCGCCGTAGAAAGCGAATTTTTTCAAAACTGTTTGAGAAGTCATTCAGCTTTTCATTGATTACCGGGGAACACGGGTTTTTCTAAAAGCCTGCGAAAATGGTCGCAAACTTCGAGCAGAATGTCCTCGGGACAATTCGTGTCCTGGACGAAGAACCGGTAATCACCTAATTGGTTATTGACCGAAAATTGATGCCCGCGATATTCGAAATCGAGCCACATTTCGACGACGCCGTCCGTGATAAACTCGGTAATTTCCGCGCCGTCAAGTTTTTCGACGTGGTCGGCAAGCTCATCGAAAAATACGGCTTCGGGCATATCGGCAAAATGCCGCGCGCCGTCGCGCATCCGCATATCAAATAAATCTTTAATCATCCCCTTGTTCGGTTAAATCAATCTCCTTTTCCGTCTGTTTGATTTCTTCCAGTTTTTTCGCGATTGCCGCGACCAGCTCTTTCGTCCCCTGATTCGTGACGGCGGATATTTCAAAAAATTCCTTGTCGTCCTTTTTTGCTCGTTCGCGCAAGCTTTCCAATCTTTCCGGCTCGTCCAGCGCGTCGAGCTTGGTGGCGACGACAATCTGCGGTCGCGCGGCTAAATCTTGGTTATAATTTGCCAATTCGCGGTTGATAATCTCGTAATCTTCAACCGGATTTCTGTCCGAGATCGACGACACGTCAACCAGATGCAAAATCAATTTCGTGCGCTCGACGTGCCGCAAAAACTTCAGCCCGAGCCCTGCGCCTTCCGACGCGCCTTCAATCAAACCCGGAATGTCGGCGACGACAAACGTCTTGAAATCCCCCAAATCAACGACGCCTAAATTCGGCTCCAGCGTCGTAAAAGGATAGTCGGCAATTTTGGGCTTTGCAGCGGAAATCACGGAAATCAAGGTCGATTTTCCCGCATTCGGAAAACCGACCAGCCCGACATCGGCAATCAGCTTTAATTCGAGCTGCAATTCTTTTTCGTCACCCGGGCGACCCGTATAGTGAAACTTCGGCGCGCGCCGCGTCGGCGTTGCGAAATGCTGATTACCCCAGCCGCCTTTGCCGCCTTTGCCGGCGCGAAAACGCTGTCCGGTTTCGGTAAAATCGAAAAGCAGATCGCCCGAATCGACATCGAAAACCTGCGTTCCGACCGGAACTTTAACGATTGCGTCGGCGCCGTCTTTGCCGTGCCGGTTCGAGCCTTCGCCGTGGCGTCCTCGTTCGGCTTTGTGCTCCGGGTTGTAGCGCAGGTGAAGAAGCGTGTTGAGGCTTTCGTCCGCTTCGAGCCAAACGTCGCCGCCCTTGCCGCCGTCGCCGCCCGACGGTCCGCCGCGCGGAACGAATTTTTCGCGCCGGAAGGCGGTCACACCGTTGCCGCCGTCGCCGGCTTTAATTTTGATTTTTGCGCGGTCAATAAACATAAGTCTTAATTGTAAAGTTTTGGGAAAGGGTTGGCAAAACACGGGTTAATATGAAATACAAAACAAAGAACTAGAGGCTGGTTTGATTGCTCAAGCCAGCCTCTAATCTTTTCCTTAAAGTTCGGATGCCGAAGCACCCTTTTTCTAAGGTGGCAACTTTCAGATGTACACCCTACTCGTTACCTTAGTTTTTTGTATTCCGAAGCTGCTCGCGGCGAGCCGTCTCCGGTCAGCACACAATCTATTTTCACACATTGCTTGTTTTTCTCTCGAAAAACCGTGCCGATAGGTTTTTGTTGTGGTGGCTTTTCCTCCACCGCCGGTTACGTTCCCGGCAACGAGGCTCAACTTGCTCGAAAGCTCCCTGAGCGACTTTTGCTCTTCTTTTTCGGTGGTTCCTTGCCGAAAAGTGTTTCCCGTTTTTATCCGGCAAACTCCAGAAATGATTTTTCAACCCTTTCTTTGAGCAAAGCCTTTCGGCTTCGATTCAGGGCGTAAATAGTAACTTTTTTCCGTCTTTTTGTTACTCTCAAACGGCGCGTCACCGCTCCGCTCCTCTTCCCTGTACCGGTCAAAAGCCCGTAAGCATCTTGACTGTATTTGGAGTTTACACTCATTTTTTTTTAAGTCAAGTAGAAAATACTTTAGGTTTTGCCCTTATTTTACGGGCATTTTATCCCGGCTCTGTGGAAAACTTTCTGCCTTTCCTGTGGAAAAAACTGTGGAAAACCTGACAAGCATTTGCGTGACTTTATTTAAATATTTTAGTGATTTTCACAAAGCCCGCAGCGGCTTGTGCAAAACTAAAAAAAAGTGCCCGAAAAAAATTTTTTTCGGGCATAAAAATGTGATTTTAACCGTCATTCGTCAATGATCAAATTTGAATTGTCACTGATTAGACCATAAGCTTGCCGGTTTAAGAATCGGTTGTAAAATTTCCGAGAATCAACAAATCGCCCGGCACGTAAACGCTTTGCAGGTTGAGATAGTTTTTTGACGGGAATAACAGATTCTTCAAAGCAAACACCGACACATCTTTGAAGGTCACGTTTATTTTGCTTGTGACCTGATTGGGCAGGCTGCCTTGAAGCTGTTTGTTGACCTGCGACTGCAAGTCGTCAGAGCCGCAGGGACCGCCGCCGGACGTTCGGGCGTCAACCGCCACGCTTTTGTTGGATAAGTTGATTTTGAGTGTCTGCTCGCGTCCGCTGCCGCCGACTTCGGTCGGGAGCGAGGCGACAATGCTGAGCGTGATGTCGGTACTGAGTTTTGAAACGTTCGGCGAGCCGCAGCCGAATATCGAGCAGCTTTTGGAGCTTTGATTAAAGTAAAATACGTTCTTCTTGTTGTAGTTCATCGTCATTCTGCCATCCTTACCGGAATCGATGGTCATGCCGTCAACGCTCCAGGAGACAGGATTGCCGCCATACGGCGAGTATTCCGTGTAAGTTGTCACCGAACTTCGCGGCGCGGTATAACTGGAATTAAGCGAACTCAGATTCACGTCGCCCTGCACGCTGGCGTTTGAAAAACTGCCTTTCCAGGCGGTTGAAGTATTGCCCGGATTCTCGCCCTTAAATGTCCAGCCGCTGGTCATGCTTTGCGGCAGTACGCTGCCGAAGAAAATCCGGCTGTTAATTATCAGGCTCGATTGCGCGCCTTCGGGAATCGGGTCGGGGACATCCGCGCTGATAAACGTTTGGCTGTAATTGAATGCTGCACGATTATTGGTCTGGATGAAAAGCTGGAGCATTTCATTCCCGGATTGTGTTTTGAAAGCCTTAAACAAAAACTGGTACGGTTTCAAATCCGACAGTGTCGCAATGCCGGTTAAATCCAGCGAATTGATGATGAACAATACCGGGTGATTGACGAAGTAGGCTTTGACCGCTTCGCTGAATGCGACCTTTTGTTCATCGCTCATTTCAATCTCGATGTCTTTTGCCGCGAACGCGCCTTTTTGCATGTCGAGCACGACGCTCAAAATATTATCGTTATTGTTCACGAGTCCTTTGACCTGTCCGATTTTAATTACGGCTTGCAATGTGGCAGTAGATTTGAGCGGAGTCGGTTTCTCGTAATATTGCAGAACGAGCATCTTTTTGCCGTCGATGGTTTCTTCCTTAACATCGGTTTTCGGCAATCCGGCGGCTGCCGCAAGAGCCTCAAGCAGTGTTCGGTTGACAACCGAATCCGCGCCGACGTAGCGCGTGCCTTTCTGTGCTTCACCGGACGGAATCTGCATCTCCAGGTTGCCGGTGTTATTGTCATTAGTCAAAAATTCCAGTTTGGGATAGCCGTACTGCAAATCGAATTTTTGCAGAATATAAGTTTTGATGTCGCCGATACTCGCGCCGCCGACCGAGCTTTCGGCGGAAATCCTGCCGCCGTATTTCTTGTCGTTGTTTTTTAATTCTTCATACTGTAATTTGAGCACTTCGTTAATCTTGCCGAGCGCCATATTAAACACGACGTCCCAGTTATTCAGTATGGATTTGCCCGCCATCTGTGACAGCAAAGTGCTGATCGACGGTTTGGCGGCGGCTTTGAGCGCCATCGATTTTTTCAACATCAATTTGGCGGTGTCGTGAATACGCGCTTCCAAAACGAAACTCAGGGTCGCTTTCGCAATTAAGCCGTCGAACGTAATTTCTTTATTTTTACTCGTATCCGGCAAGGAAATTTCCCACACCGAAAACGGCGTAATCGGACTCACATCCTCCGACCAGCTTTCTCCGTGGTCGGAAAATTTAGGTTTGTTGCCCTTGACCTCATATTCGTACGTCCTTTGTCTTCGCAAGGTATTAAAAGCCACTATTTCGCGATTATAGCTGCGGTCATAAAACGGTCGTCCGACATACGCTATATCAAGAAGATAATCGCCGCTCTTGGTGCTGGTGATGCCGTCAATTTTGGCGACCATGGATTTCACGCGCGCGTCGACGTAAACAAAGAACTGGGCTACGTCGGGCTGGAGATAGAATTGGTAGATACCGCCGTTTTGGAGCTGCTGGACGGGTATTTCGACTTCTATTTCAATCGGCGTGGTGGTTGATTTCTGATACTGCTTGAGCGCGGTTTTGGCAGTGATTGTATTTGATTGCTGCTTAACAAGCGCACCTAAAATTCCGAGCACGTCGAATGAATCAATCGGCGTCGCCGGCTGCAAAAACGTGTATTGCAGCGACTGGTCTTGCAGAATAAATGTTTTCGACAAGACGCCCAGCATTTGCGAGCGCACCACGCTCAGGCTTCCGGTCAGCCCGATTAAGTCAATCTTGTTTTTATCGAGGTCTTTGATGTTAGCGGGGTTGAGATTCGTGTTCAGCGCTTTCATACGCTTTATCTGGTCGTCCAGCAAACCCTTCTGCTGCTGGTTGTTATAAATGTCGCGGGCGGTCTGCTGAACACTCGAGACAGCCGAGGTATATCCTTTTCCTTTGAGCACGTAGGTTTTGAACGCGGCGAGCAGTTCGGCTTTTTTGAGATTAACGGTCGGGTCGGACGGCGCGGTCGATAAGACGAGGTCCATGTTGATGCTCAGCTCGTCCCACGCAATATCGGCGGACAAAACTCCCGAAATGCCGTCGAAAGATTTCTGTGCGTCCTTAAACTTGCCGATGCCGGCTTTGGTGTCCTCGAACAATTTCCAGGCGGCATTCGAGACATTCAGAAATTTTTGTATCCCCTGGGCGAGTTCTCCCAAATCCTTGACGGCTGAAATAGACGTTGACGGAATAGCGATGCTCGTGCCGAGAGTGAAGAGCTGCGTGGCGACGGTCAGACCGAATTTAATCGCTTCCGTGACTTTCCAGTCCTTGAGGGCTTGCTTGAAATTCTCGACCGCCGTATTTACTTCAGCCTGACTGATATTGACCTGGGCGCGAAGCGCATCGACCGTATTTTCCTGTTTCTTCTGCTCGGCTTGTTTCTGTTCGATAATCGAAGAATAATAGCCCGCCAAAGCCTGCTGCTGCGCGATACTCGCATCGACATAGCCCGCCAGCAGTTTACCGGATTCGATAATATTTTTGTTTAAATCTTTGCCGACGTTGATGACCAGCTCCGCTAATTTCCGGCGCTCGATGTCGTTGTGGTAACGGTCAATCGTCGTGTCGATTTCGCTGATGTAATTGAGAATGCCGTCAATTTGTTTTTGATAATCGGTATACGGCAGGATCGGCACGAAAGCGCCGAGCGCCGCGCTGTTTTCGATGTGCGCCATGTCCAGCGCCCGCACCCGGAGACTAATCAGTTGAAGGTCGTCGGTGTCCGCCGGGATGATTTGCGTAATCCACTGCATACTGTCGTAAAGGAATTCGGCTAACAGCGTCAGCTTACCGCGTGCAAAGGCGTTCAGATTGCCCTCGGCGTAAGCGTAGTTATACT
>DASWRC010000108.1:0-8412 GCA_036403375.1 Pyrinomonadaceae bacterium | reverse complement strand
GACAATCGGAAGTTTGCCCATTTCAAAGAGCTGTTTAACTTCGCGGCGTTGTTTGATAGTTAACGCCGCGTTAGCATGTAATTTCATAGAAGTTCAGAAATAAATACTTTCTATGAACTAACTTAATTTGTCAATACAGCTAACAAATTCAAAAGCATTTTGTCAGTTGAATAAACGCAATAAATTTAGTCTTCAAATCTGGCAGACCAAGCCGAAAAAAAATCCGTGAAAGTCGCCGCGATTTGCTTTAAATTTGCGAAAAATTGGTTTATTATCAACACAATCTCCCGCGATAAATCACCCGAAACAAAAGGAATTTAAGTAATATGAATCGAGTCGCGTCCGCCGGCTTCAGTGTGAAGCTATACGTGTTTTTGTTGGTCGTCATCGCCGTTTTTGCCGTCAATGTTTTCGCCCAGAAGTCGGCGGCGGTCGAATATTACAATCAGGGCTGCCAGTGTCAGGAAAGGGATTTTGATTGCCGCATCGAGTATTTTTCAAAAGCCGTCGAACTCGCGCCCGAACTGACGGAAGCCTTCAACAATCGCGGGCTTGCGTATTTCGGCAAAGGCGATTTCGAAAACGCGATGAGCGATTTTAATGAGGCGGTCAAATTGTCGCCCGCCTTCAGCAAAGGTTTCTACAACCGCGCCGTACTGTTTGCACGCAGCGGCGAATTTGAGAAATCAATCAGTGATTACACGCGCGCCATCGAGTTAGCGCCCAGCTTGACGAACGCTTACATCGGGCGAGGCAGCGTTTATCTGAAAGCGAAAAACTACGACGCGGCGCTCAAAGATTTCGACGCCGCCGTCAATCTCGAACCGCTCTACGCCGAAATCTACTATAATCGCGGGCTCGTCTATTTCTACAAAAACGATTTCGAGCGCGCTGCCGTCGATTTTTCCAACACTATCCGGCTTAAACCCGTCTTCGTCGCCGCTTATCTGAATCGCGGTATCTGCTTCGATAAAAAGGGAAGCAGCGACGCGGCAATCGCCGATTTCACGCGCGCCATCGAATTAGCGCCCGAAGACTATCGCGCCTACAGCAACCGGGCGGGGGTTTACGCAAAATTAGGCTTCGCGGAAAAAGCCGCCGCCGATACGCGCCGCGTTTCGGAGCTCAAACAGAGCAGCAAAACGGATTAAAAAATTCCAAAAATTTTATGGGCAAAAAATAAAACCCCGGCAGATTCTTTTGCACCTCTACCCCAACGATTTGCGTCGACGGGGCGGCGGATTGACCGCACGGTAGAAAGAAAAAAGGCGAACGGGCGCGGTTTTTATTCGCGGTCGTTCGCCTTTGACTTAAACTCCGTGCCGGTCGGGTTTACATCAGCATCAGAATCGGGTTTTCGAGCATCTGTTTGAAGGTCTGCAAAAACTTTGCGCCGGTTGCGCCGTCGATGACGCGGTGGTCGCAGCTCATCGTGACGTGCATGATTTGGCGGACGACGATTTCGCCGCCGCGAACAACCGCCGTCGGGGTCGCGCCGCCGATTGCGAAGATGGCGGCTTCGGGCGGGTTGATGATTGCCGTGAATTCCTTGATGCCGAACATCCCGAGGTTTGAAACCGAAAAGGTCGCGCCGGTATATTCTTCGGGTGCAAGTTTTTTCTCGCGGGCGCGCGCCGCCAACTCTTTAACTTCACGGGCAATCTCGGCGATGCCTTTTTTATTTGCGCCGCGCACGACCGGCGTGATAAGCCCCTCGTCAATCGCGACCGCGACGCCGACATCCGCATCTTCATAAAAGCGAATCTTGTCATTGCGATAGCTGGAATTGACGAACGGGTGTTTTAAGGACGCCATCGCCGCCGTTTTGACAATCACGTCGTTGACCGAAACCTTTTCGTCTTCTCGAAGCGCGGCGTTGATTTGCTTGCGGAATTCGAGCGCCTTGTCCATCTCGATTTCGACCGTCAGGTAAAACGTCGGAATCGGTCCGATGGATTCCGCCAGACGGCTCGCGATAATCTGCCGCATCTTCGACGTGTTTTCCTCGCGGAACGCCGAGGAGCCCTGCACGCCTGCCGCCTGCGCAAAACTCGGTGCGGCTGGTTGACTTGAGACTTGAGATTCTTGACTCGGGACTTTAGAAAGCGCCTGCTCGATGTCGCGCTTGATAATGCGACCCTGCGGACCGGAACCCGTAAGGGTTTTCAAATCGATGCCGTTTTCAGCCGCCATCCGCGCGGCAATCGGCGAGACAATCATTCTGCCGCTGTCGGCGGTCGATGGTCGTTGGTCGGTCGTCGGTTTGGCTTCTTCCTTGGCGGCGGGGCGCTGCTCGTCGTAGCTGCGTCCGGCGGTTTCGGCTGCTTCCTGTGTTTGTCCGGCTGCGGGTGTCGGCGCGGGTTCAGCCGGTTTTTCCTGCGCTTTCGGCGCGGCGCCGGCGCCGTTTGTTGCGCCGGCGTCGTCAAGCAGCGCGGAAATATCCTCGCCTTTTTTGCCGATAATGCCGATGGTCTGATTAAGTTTGGCATTATCGCCTGCGGGCACGAGAATCTTTAAAAGCGTTCCGCTTTCGAGCGACGTCATTTCCATCGTCGCCTTGTCGGTATCGACTTCGGCGATGGTTTCGTTCGCTTCAACCTCGTCGCCTTCCGCCTTGAGCCACCTTGAAATTTGTCCTTCCTCCATCGTCGGAGAAAGCTTGGGCATTAAAATTTTATTCGCCATAATCTTTTTTACTTATTCTTGTTCGCGGCAATCATCCGCAATCTTTCTTCGCGCGTCAGTTTGCGCTCGTTATAACCGCGCTCGCCGTAAGGCTGTAAGTTTTCGAGCCACAAATCTTCCAAAAATTCCAACTCTTTTTTCAAATCCAGATTTTCGCGCGGCTGAATCTCTTCTAAAATCTCGAACGCAAAATTTTCCGCGCCCGCCTCGTTCCAATCCGCCTGCAAAGCCTTGTTCTGATGGCTTCCGGCGTTTAGCGCGAAACGATGCCGGTTAAAAATTCCTTCGAGATTCAAGCTTGAGCCGACGAAAATCTTTTCATTCTGCAGGTTGCGAATCTGAAAAACGCCCGACGGCTGCGTCGTTTCCTTGTATTCCCGGATTAAATCCTTTTTGTTCATCGCTTTTCAACCTTCGCGGTTGTCACCGGCACACCGTATTTTTTGAGCAGGCGTTCGATTATTTCTTCCGAGAAAATCGGGTCATTCGTATCCAATCCCGCATCCCATTCACCGAATGAACCCGACACGACGAATTCGCCGCACGTGTAACAAATCGTCAGCCGGACGTGTCTTTTACCCTTTCTGGCAACGATGCTGTGATTCGGATAAAAACACGCCGCGCCGTTTCCGCCGGTCGCAATATCACGATAAAAAGCATTCAAAACCCGGCTCCGCGTTGCCGCCCGTTTGATGACGTACTTTTTATTCGGTCGGTAAACGGGCTTTTCCTCCGGTTCTTCGGAAATCGTATCAGTCCAGATTTCAAACACGTCCGCCGTTTGCAGAAAATTTCTGACCTTCGCGGGCAATTTGCGGTTCAGAGTTTTCATTTGTCGCGCCGTAAGTTTTTTGGCTTGCCCGAAAATCGACAAGCCGCAAAACAAAAATGCTATGACGACTAAAATGAAAATCCCGTAACGCTTCATATTTTACAAATAACAGACTTCCTTGACCGCCGCGACGATTTTTTCGACGCTCGGCAGCGCCGCGACTTCCAGATTGCGCGCGTACGGCATCGGCGCATCGACCGTCGAGATGCGCTTAATCGGCGCGTCCAGGTAATCGAACGCGTTTTCCATCACCTGATACGCGATTTCCGCGCCGACCGACGCGAACGGGTGCGATTCTTCCGCGACAACCAAACGATTGGTCTTTTTCACCGAATTGACAATCGTGTCGATATCGAGCGGCTTGATCGTCCGCGGGTCGACGACTTCGACCGAAACGTCAAACTCCGCCTGAATCTGCTCGGCTGCCTTTAACGCCAGCGGAACGGTGAATGAACGCGCGACGATGGTGCAGTCCGTGCCTTCGCGTTTAACGTCCGCGACGCCCAGAGGAATCGTAAAATCGTCGTCCTCGGGAACTTCGCCCTTCAAGCCGTACATCGTTTCCTGTTCGAGAAAAATCACCGGATTGTCGTCGCGGATTGAAGATTTCAACAGGCCTTTCGCGTCCGCCGCCGTCGAAGGCATGACGACTTTCAAGCCCGGAAAGTTGGCGTAAAAAGCTTCGAGCGCCTGCGAATGCTGCGACGAAACCTGATAAGCCGAGCCGTTCGGACCACGGAAAACAATCGGGATATTGAATTGTCCGCCCGACATATAAAACATCTTCGCCGCGTGGTTGATAATCTGGTCAGCCGCGAGGATGGAAAAATTCCACGTCATAAACTCGACGACCGGGCGCAGTCCAGCCATCGCCGCGCCGACGCCCAATCCGGCAAATCCGAGCTCGGTAATCGGCGAATCGACGACGCGCTTGTCGCCGAATTCCTTCCAAAGCCCGCGCGTCACCTTATACGCGCCGTCATATTCGGCAACCTCTTCGCCGATGATAAATACGTTTTCGTCTCTTAAAATTTCTTCGCGCAGCGCTTGATTGAGCGCATCGCGGATTGTCATTTCTGCCATAAATTAGGTGGTCAGTGGTCGGTGGTCAGTGGTCAGATTTTTGTTTTAATGAACGTGATAGACCATTGATCTGGCGACCGGTTTCTGCCGTTTTTTCTAAAATTAATTTCGTTTCTGCCGACTTTAAATAATTTAAGCTTTCTGCAATTAAAATTTGCGTTTCGACTTCCATTAACGAACCATAAGCAATTGAAAGATAATGCAAAAATTCCTTTGTTGAATCTCGTCCTTGCCCTTCGGCAATGTTTGACGTAATCGAAACCGCCGCTCGTCTTATTTGACTTGTTAAACCGTAAATTTCCTCTTTCGGAAAATCTTTTATCAAACTATAAATTTGCTTAACTAACGCCATTGCTTTCTGCCATGCAATCAATTGTCGATAACTTTGAACAGCCATAATTTCTCCTATAAATGTAAATCACGGAGAATTTTTTAACTGACCACCGATCACCGACCCCGACCACTAAGCAAAAACATCCGTCATCAGCGCGCTTTCGTCCGGGAACGGGCTTTCGTCGGCGAATTTAATCGCCGCGTCAACCTCGGCGGTCGCGCGCGCGACAAAATCTTCAAAATCCTTATCGCCGAAAACCTTCGCCTCTTTCAAGGTGTTTTGGAAAAGATTAATCGGGTCGCGTTCCTGGTATTTTTTGATTTCTTCCGAAGTCCGGTATTTGCCCGGGTCACTCATTGAATGTCCCATGTAGCGATAGGCGCGAATTTCTAAAAGGGTCGGCGAACCGTCTTTTCTGGCTCTTTCAACGGCTCTTAAAGTCGCGTCGCGCACCGCCAAAACGTCCATGCCGTCGACGAATTCGCCCGCCATGCCGTAGCCTTCCGCCTTTTTGGCAATACTCGAAATGCTCATCGCGCGTTTCTGCGACGTGCCCATGCCGTATTTGTTGTTTTCGCAGATGTAAATGCACGGAATTTTCCAAAGCTGCGCCATGTTTAAGGATTCGTGAAAAATTCCCTGATTGACCGCCGCTTCGCCGAAAAAGCAAAGCGTGACGTTGTCCGTGCCTTTATATTTCTGTGCGTAAGCCATGCCGGTTCCGACGCCGATTTGACCGCCGACGATGCCGTGCCCGCCGAAGAAACCTTTTTCTTTCGAGAACATATGCATCGAGCCGCCTTTGCCGCCGACGTTGCCGGTCGCCTTGCCGTAAAGCTCAGCCATCACGGCTTCGGGCGCGATTCCTTTAACCATCGCCTGCACGTGGTCACGGTAGGATGTCAAAACGTAATCGCCTTCTTTGAGTGCCATCAACGAGCCGATGGCGATTGCTTCCTGTCCGATATACAGGTGGCAGAAACCGCCGATTTTGCCCATGCGGTAAACTTCGGCGCATTTGCGCTCGAAAAGGCGACCGAGAATCATCTGGTAGAGCATTTCGCCCAGGAATTCCTTATCGAGTTTTTTAATCGCCGCCAATTGCGATTTTTTACGCTTGTTAAATTCGGCTTCCGCTTCTTTTACGTCGTAGTATTCGGGTTCAACAATTCGGTTTTCAGGCGCATCTTTCGACGCAGTTTTACTGGTTACGTTTTTTGCGACCCTCGTCGGTTTGTCTTCTACTTTTTGGCGAGTTGCTGTTTTTGGCAAGTCAATTTCCTCCAAATGCCTTTGGTTATTCTTAAAAATTTCAGATTTTTTTGAAATCTATCTTATGAAAATTATAAGCGACTGACGGTGGATTGTGCAAAACCTTGAACACTTTCGATTTTGGATTTTGGCTTCGGGCGCTTGTGTTTGTTAGTTGACGCATAAAGTGAAATTCTTGACGCATAAAATGAAAATGAGGTTGTTGTGAGATTACCAACTAGGGATTGTAATTCAGTATCATCCTCCAAGACATCCAAATTATAAAGGAATTATTGAAAGATTCTTTCGCACACTTAATCAAAAACTGCTTCATAATCAACCAGGAACTACTTTTTCCAATATATTTGATAAAAAAGATTATGATCCTAAGAAGAATGCCGTAATCTCCCTTTCAATCCTACTTAAATTAATTCATATCTTCATTGTTGACGTATATCAACAACAGATACACCGCGGCATAAACGATGTTCCAGCTAGAAAATGGAATAAATTAACTGCCATGTATCCTCCGCTTCTTCCTTCAGGAGGAGTAGATCTTAACATTTTGCTAGGCGCAATTGAGCATAGAAAAGTATCAAAAAAGGGAATTGCTTGGAACAATTTGCAATATAACAGCGATGAACTTGGGCTTTTGAGAAGAAGACTAAAAAAGGGGCAGGAGGTTTCTTTCAAATACAATCCTTTAAATATATCGGTTATTTACGTTGCCGATCCAGATAATGATCAGTATATTACAGTCCCTGCATTGTGGCAGGAATATGCTGCTGGATTAACACTTTGGCAGCACACCGTAATCCAACGATATAATCGCATTCAACTCAAGAAAGCCTATGACTTTGTTTCAATTTGCCGAGCCAAAGAGCTAATCCGTCAAATCGTGCGTGAGGAATGGCTCAAGAAGGGGAAAACTGGCAATCGGCGAAGGTTAGCCAAACTAATCAACTATGGCGGCAACCATATATCAGTCCTCTTTTTTATGAATTTGTTTGGCGACAAAATTCTAAAAGAGGACTTTTTTTATTTCAAATATCAACGCCTATAACTGGCAACTTGGGTTAATTACCTAATATCTTCATTGAGAGTCAAACCTAATTGTTTGGCGGCTTCTTTTGCGCTTTTGTATTGCTGGTTTGATTCGCTCAACGAATTATTTTCCGATGATGTTATCTTGAAACTGACCTGAACTTCGACCTTATTTCCGGTCATTGCGAACGGCGCAATAAAGTAATTAAAAGAAGCCGTAAATTGGTCAATCGGAAGATTGCCGGAAACGGTAATTGATTTGAATTGTTTGATTGAATCAGATAGGTTTGGCGTGAACTTTTCTTCGCCCGTCCTTCCAGGTATTGTCAGTTCAGAATTCGGAACAGGCTCATTTGTCGGCATTGTTTCAGGAATGGGCTTCAAAGTTTTTTCAATCAACCAATAATTTGCATCGGTAACATCCAAAAATGGGACGGTTTCTTTCAGGTAATATTTGGTAAACTCTTTTCCGTCACCGAAAGCGATGCAAAAAGCGCCTTCCATGCAATATTTAAGTAAACTTTTCTGCACAGCTTCCGAGTTTGTAATCATCGGCTTATCATCAAACCGGATGAATGCTTCATAAACATCTCTAACTTTAATTGAGTTTTCATCCATCGGCAGTAAATTATTAATTTTCAAAGTTCCCAAGCCGATCGAATCGAGCAGCCATTCTTCAGTCTTCAAAGATTCATAAACATTTTCGTTAATTTGTTTATCAAGCGATTCTTTGAATTGTTTGACGGATAAAGTTTGCAAACCATTTTTGACCGAAAATTTTAAAATGGTTGTGTAAGCGTTGACGAGCGCCGTTTCAACCTTTTTATTTTCATCTTCGATTTTTTTACGCAGTTCTTCCTTCTGATCGCGCTCAAGTTGCGAATTGTATTCCTCACTGATTTTTTTACACGCTAAAAACTCTTTGAGGATATTAAAAAGCGAAGCCAGCCCGTTACCTGTAACGCCTAAAAAAAGCGTTGTATTACGGTAAATACGTTCGCTGTTACCCTTTTTCGTAGCAATTTGTTCGATATATTTTTTGGTGTTTTCCGCAATGTCATTTTCATCGGCGTGAAACTGCGGATTTAGGATGACAAGCGTTAATCTTTGCTGTTCCGGAACATCGCCGACCGGATGAACAAGAATATTAAATTTATCAATCAAACGACTTTTTTCATTGATT
>DASWRC010000107.1:0-1914 GCA_036403375.1 Pyrinomonadaceae bacterium | reverse complement strand
TGACCACCGACCACCGACCACTTAAAACAATGGCAAAATTTCGCCCGCGCGACCGCGAATCGTTTCGTCGCAAAATCCGGTCATCGGCGTTTCTTCGGGGTTTATTTCGACCACAAAAGCGCCGCCGCGTCTGGCGATTTCGACTAATCCCGCCGCCGGATAAACCAGCGCGGAAGTTCCGATAACGAAAAACAAATCACTCGTCCGCGCACTTTGCCCGGCTTTTTCAAACGCCCCGACAGGCAGCATTTCGCCGAACAGGACAACATCCGGACGAAGTTTAGCGCCGCACGAGTCGCAATCTTCGGGAGCGTGCGGAATCTTCTCCCGGATGTCGAAACGCTTTTCGCAGCGTGGACAGTACGCGCGCTGGATATTGCCGTGCAGCTCAATCACTTCGCGCGAACCGGCAGCCGCGTGAAGCCCGTCGATATTTTGCGTGACGAGCGTCAAATCCGCGAATCTGTCCTGCCAACCGGCAAGCGCAAAATGCGCCGCGTTCGGCTGGCAATCTTTTAAAACGCCGCGCCGGTAATCGAACCATTCCCAAACTTCCTCTAAATTCTCGCGCACCATGCGGGCGGAGGAAACCTGTTCAAACGGCATTCCTTTCCAGACGGCGGTGTTTCCGCCGCCGCGAAACGTCGGCACGCCCGATTCGGCGGAAACTCCCGCGCCGGTGAGCACGCAGACCCGTTTTGCCGATTCAAATTTTTCCCGAAGTTTTTGCGAAATCCGCATAATTGAAATTAAAGTCTAAACGCCAAATCAGCACAGGTCAAAATCCGCGTTTTATTCTTTCGGGCGAATTCGATATACTTTCCTTTTTGTCTTATGAGCATTTTGGAGTTACAGGAAACCTTGCGCGGACAGGTCAGAAAAACGGCGCACGAAAAATTCAATATCGAGCTCGAACAAGTTTCGACGGAAGTTCCGCCGAAAACCGAACTCGGCGACCTTGCGTTTCCGATTGCGTTTGAACTCGCCAAACGCATTAAACAGGCGACGGGAGAAAAGCAAAATCCGCGCGCGATTGCCGAAACTCTGAAATCCGCGCTCGAATCTTTTCCGTTTGTCGGCAAGGTCGAAGTCGCCGGCGCCGGTTACTTAAATGTTTTCTACAACCGCGCTAAATTCCTTTCGGAAAACGCGGAAAAAGATTTTTTCAAAACTTCGGATGAAAACGCGCCGAAAGTCTGCGTCGAGCATACTTCGGTCAATCCCAACAAGGCGGCGCACATCGGGCACGTCCGCAATTCCGTGCTCGGCGATACGTTCGTGCGAATCTTGAAGGCGAACGGCAAGCGCGTCGAGATTCAAAACTACATCGACAACACGGGCGTGCAGGTCGCCGATGTCGTGGTCGGCTTTGTCCATCTTCGAAAACTTAATCTGGAACAAATCAAAGAGCTTGACGCGCAGATAGAAATTCCGTTCGATTATTACTGCTGGGATTTATATAAGGAAGTCGGTGAATTTTATGCCGCATCGGCAGAAAACTTGAAACTTCGCGCTGAGATTTTGCACGAACTCGAAAAAGGCGAAGGCGAAATTTATGAATTAGCCGATTATGTCGCGACGCGCAACGTCGAACAAATTTTACAGACGATGGAGCGGCTCGGTATTCGATACGACCTTCTGCCGCGCGAATCGGAAATTCTGCATCTTCATTTCTGGCAGAAAGCGTTCGGGTTGATGAAAGAACGCGGCGTGATTCATTTTGAAACCGACGGTAAAAACAAGGGCTGCTGGGTGATGCCCTTTGAATCGCACGAAGGCACCGAAGAACACGACGCCGACAAAATCCTCGTCCGCTCGAACGGAACCGTGACCTACACGGGCAAAGACATTGCCTATCAGATGTGGAAACTCGGCTTGCTCGGTTTGGATTTCAATTACAAGCTTTTCCAAAAA
>DASWRC010000106.1:0-16693 GCA_036403375.1 Pyrinomonadaceae bacterium | reverse complement strand
AGGAGGTAAAATAAAATCCCCATCTGGTTATTGTTCCTCTAAGTGGCTCATAAAATCCAAGTATGCTTAAAATTACGTAAGATACGGCTCAAAAAGGGTCGTTTTTGAGACAGATAAATTACCCGTTTTTCGATTGTCTCATAAACCGGCGTTTCTGAGGCGGCTTACAAAAATAATAAACATAATTAAGCGGTATGCTGATTTGATTTTTCTTCATCGGGAACTTCTGAAGGGTGACCCGGCACATCGGCTAAACTCGATGTCGCGCCCTGCGTTTTATTCCAGACGACGCTGAGTCTGCCGTCTGTTTCAAGAACAACCGAATCGATTTCATCAAGAGTTAAGAGTCCCATATTGCGCACCGCCGCAAATACTTCCTCTTTGGTGACGCGTTCGCGCTGCATTGTTTCGGTTAAGAATCGTCCCTTATGCACGAGCAAGGCAGGTTCGCCGTTAACAATGCTGTCCAGCCAGTGAGATTTGACGCACAGCCAGGAGAGCAGGATTTGCAGCGCCATCAGCGCAACGAAAGCCAGCACGCCGTCGGCAAGCGTGACATCGGTCGAAAGAATCGTCGTCGCCAGGGTCGAGCCCAGAGCGACAACGAACACGAAGTCAAAGACATTCATTTTCGTGAGCGTGCGTTTGCCGGAAATACGAAGCAGGAAGACCAGAATCGCATAAGCCAACACTGCAAGAATCAGCGAACGTCCTAATTTCGACCAATTATCAAAGAAAAATTTAGCGCTTTCCATATTTCACAGGATTGATTCTTCATCAAAATGGACAGTGGCTTCCGTCGCGAAAACCCGGAAATAAAATAAGGGGTAGGAGTTTTATAACGATACGGCAGGTAATTTGTTTGTAAGATTGCTGACAAAACAAATGAATTATTGATAACACCTAAAAAGGGTCGGTTTTGAGACGCGCTGCCATTCAACTGTATCAACGTTCAAACTTTTTAATTTATCGGAAGTGCCAACATCAATTTGCCACTCTGTTCGTCCGTCATTTTGGTTGCGCTGTGCAACTAGCGCCCAGCCGTCCGACCTATCGGTCGAAGGCTTTATCAAATAAATATCGTCCGAGTATTGTTTGGCTCTGAAACCGGATAACTTTTCTCCTTTCTGAATGAAAAATGAAAAACTCTTTGACCGGCGTTTCGAGTTCCTTCGGAGGGTTCTGAAAAACTTTACTCTTTTCACAGGCGGTCAATAAAATAAATGCCAGCAGAAAGATTAAAAATATTTGAGCTTTCATAGCAATACTAAGGTTTGTGTTAAAAAGGGTCGTTTGGGGGACGCTTTTTATTCTATAAAAACACCGCGGAAAGAATTCAAAATATTTATCCGGCAGGGAAATATTCGCCGAAAATCAACCGGTTCGTTTTGATTTTGAAGCCGTTCTGTTAAACGGCTTTTTCGGCGCGGCGGCACGCGGTCGGGTCCTTGGTTTCGGTCGTGCCGCATTTTCTTTCGGCGCTTCTTTCACCTTTTGCTGTTTGGCGGGATTGGAGATGTTTTTTACTTCTTCGGCGTCGAGTTCGCGGTAGGCGCCGACGGGCAGGCGGTCGTAATTGATGCTGCCGATTGCCGTGCGTTTGAGTTTGACGACACTGTGACCGACCGAATCGAACATTTTACGAATCTGCTGGTTGTGTCCTTCGAAAAGCGTGACTTCGTACCAGCCGTTTTTGTCCGTGCCTTTGAGTTCTTTGATTTCGGCGGGCGCGGTTTTGAAGCCGTCGTCGAGCAGCACGCCGCGCCGCAGTTTGTTGATGGCGTTTGCGTTCGGCAAGCCTTTGACCTTTACTTCATAGACTTTCGGGATTGAGCGGGACGAGGCGACAAAGTTTGTAAATTCGCCGTCGTTCGTCAGGATAATCAAGCCCTCGGTGTTGTAGTCCAATCTTCCGACCGGGTGGAGCTTGCCGTAGCCTTTGACCAAATCGGTGACGAGCTTGCGACCTTCGGGGTCGGCGGCGCTCGACAGATAGCCTTTCGGTTTATTGAGCAGGATGTAAACCTTTTCGCGGGCGGCGATTTTGGCATTAATCAATTTGCCGCGCACTTTGATGTGGTCTTTCTCCGGGTCGGCTTTTGTGCCGGGTTCGGTGATTATCGTGCCGTTGACGGAAACTTCGCCCGCAATGATAAGTTCGTCCGCGCCGCGCCGCGATGCGACGCCTGCCTGCGCGATGAGTTTGTTTAATCTCTCCAACATAAGAGAAAGATTTTAACTTATTTCCGCGTCCGGTTCATCCTGCGCTTCGAGAATCATTTCGCACAGAGGCAATTGTTTACGGCTGAACTCATTGGCTTGAAAGACGAAATTACTCGTAAATCGTTCGTCGTGGCTCGCGAGCGACGAGATTTTGACGGTTTCGCCGCTCGTCAGATTCATGCCGAGCGACCAGATCGGATTGCTTTCGTCGTCCTCGTCTTCGAGAAGGCAAAACTGCTGGATTTCATCAAAATCGTAAAGGGTTTCGCGCTTTCCGAATAAACCGTAGCGCGTGATAAAGACTTCATTTTCAAGGCGATTGATGACGACGCGCGTGACCGGCGCGCGATAAATAATCCGGATGCCGACGGTGACGCCGATTGCGCCCATCAGAAAGGCGAGCGCGAGCAGCCACAAAGATTGACTGCCGTAATCCGCCAAACCGCCGAGCGCGCCGTAGACGAACACGCCGCCGACAATCGCGAAAAACAGACCGAAAATCCACAAACATCCGAGCGTTTCGCGGATGATTAGCTCGTTTTCGGTTTGTTCGCTCTGCATAAATCTCTAGTCGTCGTTGAAAATGGTGAGTTTGAATGGAATTTGTTTTGAAGTGTCGAAAATATATTTATTCATCAAATCGGCGGCGTCAAAATATTTACCTTCCTTCAAACTGATTGAGGTGGAAATCTCTATTTTCTGCCCGTCTTTTAGAGGCAGCATCAGTTGATAGCTAATATTTCCCCGAGAATCCTTAGTTTCCTTAACATAAATCAAATCCGATATTTCGCTAAATGAATAAACGTCGAAAGAATATTTAATCAAGCTTTGCTTTCTGATAGAAACGGTTTTGCCCGGCTTATTGATTTTTGTTGTCGTTGCCGGAACAGCAAATATATAGAAAAGAAATGCTCCAGCGGAGAAAAATATTCCTAAAGTCCAGATTAAATCGAAGATGTCCCTTTTATACAAAAACGAAAAATAACCAATCAGAGATAAAACAACTAATATTGTCACTGATGCTGTCCAGTGAATTATAGGAACCTCGCGGACGATAATTTCATCTTTACTTTCCGTAATCCGAAGCATTTACATCCCTTGCGCCAAGTCTTCGAAATCTTCAATCGAAGGCAGCTCGGATAAATCCTTCAACCCGAATTGCAGCAGAAAATCTCGGGACGTGCCGTACATCATCGGTCGCCCGACGGTTTCTTTGCGACCTTTCGCGGTGATGAGTTTTTTATCGAGCAGCGTCTTGATTGCCGACGCCGACTGGACGCCGCGGATTTCGAGGATTTCGGGAACCGTGACGGGCTGTTTGTAGGCGATGACCGCTAAGGTTTCGAGCGCCGCGAGCGAAAGTTTAGCGCTCGGGCGAGTTTTCAGAAAGCGGCGGATTTCTTCGTGATACTCGGTGCGCGTCGAGATTTGCCAGCCGCCCGCGATTTCGCGCAATTGCAAACCGCTCAGCCGCTCATCGTATTCCTGCTTTAATTCTTCAACCGCCGCTTCGATGGTTTCCTTGTCTTCTTCTAAAACGTCCGCCAGCATTTTAACCGTTATCGGTTCGTCCGCGACAAAAACCAACGCCTCGACAATCGAAACGATTTCGCTGATGCTGCGCGGCTGTTTTTCTTCAATTTCTAAATCCATTGTAATAATTGTAGGGGCGACGCGGCTTGTCCCTCGCCCCTACATTAAACTTTCTTCAAGATTATATCGCCGAACGTCGCTTCCTGCATCAGCCGGACGCTTTCGGTGCGGACGATTTCCAGAACGGCGATAAATGCCGTGACGAGCTCGCGGCGCGTGTGCATTTCTTCAAAAAACTTCAGCAAATTTAGTTCCGTGCCCTCGAAAATCCGCTTTTTCATCGACTTTATCATATCGGCTAAGCTTATTTCTTCGCGCTCGATTTCCATCTGCACTTCTTCCACGCGGCGCGCGAGAATTTTTTGAAAGACGGTCAGCAAATCGAACACCGAGGCGTTTGTTTCCGAGTTGTTTTCGTCCGTTTCAAGCTTCCCGCGCGGGAAAACCGCCTGTTCGACCGTCGTGCGTTCATAAAGCATCTGCGCCGCGTTTTTGAATTTTTGATGTTCGAGCAGCTGCCTGACAAGCGCCTCGCGCGGGTCTTCCATCTCTTCTTCCGCTTCTTCCGAGATTTCTTTGGGCAGCAGCATCTTCGATTTTATCTCAATCAAAGTCGCCGCCATGACAAGAAAATCGCCCGCGACCGAAATGTCCAGATGCTTCATCAAACGGATATATTTCAAATATTCGTCCGTAATTTTGGCAATCGGAATATCGAAAATATTCGCCTGTTCCTGCTTGATGAGATAAAGCAGAAGGTCGAGCGGTCCGGCAAATTCGCCGAGTTTAAGCCCCAGCTCGTCGCGCGATTCGCGGACAATCTGCGGCTGTTCTTTATAAAAATCAAAACTGAGTTGTTCGGTTTGCTCCATTTTATTTAGCGGTCGGTGAGCAGTGGTCGGTGGTCAGATTTGTCTTTTTCTGACAACTGACCACTGACCACCGACCACTGCTCAAATATATTTCGTTTCTCGAAGATAAATGATGTAATCGATTTGCGGCGGCGTGAAACCGGCTTCGCGCAAATTCAGCATAATATTTCCGCGATGAATCGAAGAATGAAAAACGACGTGCGTCAGCAGCTCGCGAAAAGTATTTTCATGCCAGACGCCTTCGCTCGTCCGGTAGCGCGCCGTTAAATCCAAGCCTTCGTCGTCAAATCGCCGCAAAAGTTTTTCGTATCTCTCGGCGGTTTCCCGCGCCAGCGTGCCGCATTCTTCCAAAGTTAAATTTTGCCAGAAATCGAAACCTTTCGAGTCTTTGCCGTAAAGCCTTTCAAAATATTCCTGTTCGGTAACGAGCAGGTGCGCGAGAATTTTATGCGATTTTTCGACGTAATTTTCCTTGAGCGCCGTCAGCATTCGGCGGTTCGCCCAATCGTTATAAACAAAAAGCTGACGTAAATGTTCGACGGTGTTCATTCGCTTTCAAAAATATTATCGCGCTCGACCAGACAAACGCGTGTCGCAAATGCCTTGTACCATGTTTCATAGCCTTTAGCCTGCGCAAGTCGATGTTCGGCGTGATGTTTCCAGCGGGCGATGTCTTCCAGGGTTTCCCAGTAAGTAACGGAAATTCCGATTTCGCCTTTCGCCGATTCGATGCCGAGATAACCTTTCTCGGCTCGCGCGAGTTCAAACATGCGCGCGTTCATTTCCTGATAGCCTTCCTGATTTTCGCTTTTGACGGTTGTAAAAATGACGGCATAATACGGCGGCTCCGGGGTTTTCGCAAACTTGGACATCGCCCTAAATGATAAGGCTTACGCCTTTGAAAATTCAAATCGCGCAAGCCTTATCGTTATAATTGCCGCCGGAATTTATACCACCGATTTTATTTTCCAGGTAACGTTCGCCGAAACGTAGCCGAAATGGTCTTTCAAAACCGCGTCCGCCGATTTTCCGTGGTCGAAAATATGACCTTTGCCGGATTGTCCAGCCGCCGGGCTTCCGCTAAAGCCGTCGAGCGAGCCCCACATTTTATTCGGCGAGGGCGTTTCGGGATCGGACATGACCCAGCCGATAATTTCGGTCGTCGAACGTTCTCTATCCTGAATATATAAAATTGGCAATAATATACTTGACGAATCAAGTTGGTATCACGTATATTATAACGGAGATAAGATTGTATGAAAAATGCGTTCAATACAAGAACGCATTTGGGCGCGTTCTTGTTTAGAGAAAATCATTTTAGACCTAACGGATTGGTAGGATTTGTGGAATTAGACATTTTAGACGCGTATGCCGACGCGAGCGGTAAAGATGAAAACGCTACCGATAAAATTCTAACCATTAACGGCGTCCTTGGAACGTCCGAAGGTTGGGCGGATTTTGATATTGAGTGGCAAGACTATCTTAAAAACGCAGGATTCAAACGCCATTCAAAAAGCCGTAAGTATGTATTTCATACTTCGCCGTTTTGGTCAGGGTCGTGCAAACTGATGCCTCAGCGTTTATCCTTTGCCGAAAAACAAACCATTTACCGACATTTAGTTGAGATAGTTTGTAAGTATCGGGTTTGTGTGTTTGGGCACGGTATTTTGTTAGATGATTTTCGGCGCATAGAAACAGAATTTCCGCTTCTTCGCAAGAAAATTTTAGGCAAGCCCGGTACTTTTCTTAGCAATCTTTGTATCAAATATAACTCTGGTTGGGCGCATCATAACGGTTTTAATTCGTCTATTGGATATACTTTCGACCAAGGTGATGAATTTTTAACCGAAATGCAAAGACAATTTTACCAAGCTCTAACCACAGTAGACGATGAAGAAGATATGACTGTTTCAAGTCTAAATTTTGCAAGTTCGGCAGAATATTCACCGTTGCAAGCGGCTGATATTGTGGCTTGGGAATGCCGCAAATATTGGCTTGATAGAAGTGTTCATCCTGTAAGGTCGCTTGCGCCAAGACTTCCGCCAAGCTATGAATTAACTCGTTTAATGAACGTAAATAATATTAGACTTTATGGCTATGAGCATATTAAAGAAGAACTAATAGAGCATTGGAGGTATTTCTTTGATGTAACACCAGAAATTGAAGAACTTATAGCGAAAGAAGGAATTCCCTTTGAAGAATATATCCGCC
This sequence comes from Pyrinomonadaceae bacterium, assembly GCA_036403375.1. Classification (GTDB taxonomy): domain Bacteria; phylum Acidobacteriota; class Blastocatellia; order Pyrinomonadales; family Pyrinomonadaceae; genus JAFDVJ01. The sequence goes on along the minus strand of DASWRC010000106.1, from coordinate 9,794 downwards.
TCGTTCTAACTTCGCTAAAAGAAGAGTTAGATAAAGAAAAGCTCGCAGAAAGAGAAAAGGCAATAGCTAAAAGAGACGCAAAGAAAGACAAAACGGTATGAATAAAAAAGAGCCAACAGAACAAGAAAAATTTAACGAAACAATGGATAAACTTTTATCGGTTCCATATTCGGAATTGAAAAAGAAGTTAGACGAGGAAAAAGAGGCTAAAAAGAACAGGAAAAAAGGAAACCGGTCTATTTCTTCCGGTTCCCACGTTTCCCAAAAAGTGAAATGAATTTAGCACGATAAAAGATTGGCTGACGGTGTTTTGCCTGTCAGTTCGGCATAGGTCAGACGCTTACCGGTTACTTGTGCGGTGATTTTTTGAAACCGGTCTGAATCAGTTCCTTTTCTTTCGTTGAAACGGAATGACTGTTCAGCCAAATATCTTTCCAAGTGGAAAGGCTCGACCGAAACATAAGTTCCGCGAAGCGTTCTTTTCAGAAGTGACCAAAAGTTTTCGATACCGTTTGTGTGAATGTTGCCTTTCACATATTCGATTGAATGATTGATAACTTCGTGAATGTAGCTTTCATCAAGACCGCGATAGGAAAGCCATTCGTCTGTGAAAAGGTTTGCGCCTGTTTCAACTTTTTCTTTGACTTCACTGTGAAGCGTTTTGCGGTCGGTTGTTTCGATGACTTTCGCCAGAACGCGACCTTTGCGCTCTAACGCGCCGAATACAGCGGTTTTGCCGACCGAGCCGCGACCTTTGATAATTGCTTCGCGTTTATGCTTGTGCATGTTTTTAGCTTTGCCGCCGATGAATGTTTCGTCACATTCGACGTTGCCAGAAAGTTTTTGAAAAGAACCGGTTTCCATCGCAAGGCGGATGCGGTGAACCATAAACCAAGCGGTTTTTTGAGTAACGCCAATTGCGCGGTGAATTTCATAGGAACTGACACCATTTTTGCAGTTGGTAATCATCCAAATGGCAGTAAGCCATTTGTCTAGACCGAGCGGCGAATCTTCAAAGATTGTGCCGACTTTGACCGAAAACTGACGCTGAGTATGTGCGCTTTTGCATTGCCATTTACGCTGTTTCGCAAGGAATGTAACGTCATCGCGCCCGCAAGTCGGACAGGTGACGCCATTCGGGAAGCGGCGAGCAACCATGTAATTGTGGCAATTGTCCAAATCGCTAAAGTGAATAATGGCTTGTTGAAGTGTTTTCGGTTCCATAAATACAATGATACATTATGAAACTTGATTCGTCAAGTATATTATTGCCATAAAATTTTATAACCGGATTCGTAATCAAAATAGCCCTTCGTCGCCGGCATATAACCCGGCAGGCAAGTCCAATCCCCGTCAGTGCCGACCCACGCCGTATCGTTTAACGTCAAATCAAAAGATTTGCCCGAAGAACCCGCAATTTCAACCACAATTTTTTTTGCCACTTCTATTTTTGTCTCCTAATTCAAAATTCGTTCTATGTTTCCCGTTTCGCCCAACATAGACATAAAACGTTTGAATTTTTTGCAAAAGACAGAAAAAACTATTTGGCTGAATTTATCAATTCGAGCGCGTTTTCAACCGGTCTCGCGAGCACCGCGCGCTCGCCGACCTCGACGATCGGACGCTGCAATAGGTTCGGATTTTCGACGATTGCGCGGATAATTTCATCGTCAGGCGTCTCTTTCGAGAAATTCGACTCCTTGAAAGCCGCTTCGCCCTTGCGCAGGATATCGAACGGCTTTAAATCGGCTTTCTTCAATAATTCACGGAGTTTCGCTTCGCCGAGCGGCTCGATAAAATAATTTACGCGGTCGTAATCAATGTTGTTTTCCCGAAACAACGTCGCCAGATTGCGGCACGTCGTGCAGGTCGGTTTTTCGTAAACGGTAATTTTTTCTGACATAGCTATTTTTGATTTAATTCGCTTGTATGTTCTTTGGTAATTCTGATTAAAACCGTAGGGCTTGATTGACGGATTCGGGAAAGACTTTTGCCACGTCCGGTGCAAGGTGAATCGAATTGTCCTGTAAAAGTTTTCTGCCCGCGCCGATTTTGCGTACTTTCAGTTTTGAAAAATCGTATTCGCTTTCGAGTTCGTCATTCAAATGTTCCGTGTTCATAATTTTTTCGTTCCGGCGGTGGAAGTTCCCGCGCGCTAATGAATGCGAATATTATCGTCTCGTTCGGTATAAGAAACAATCAAAAGCCTTTGCAAATTCGATTCGCCGACAATTAGAAACCGATTTTCTTCGACGAAATGTTTCGGGTCGTAAAAATCAATATAAAATAAATCGTCGAAAACCGTCGCCGCTTCGTCAAAACCGATGCCGTGTTTTTTGAAATTCAAATCAGCTTTTTCGCTATCCCATTCAAATTCCATTTTTCTGTTATTCAAATCATATCGCCGAGCCGCGTTTCGATTAATTTTTCATCGTCTTTCAGGCAAAAAACTTTCGATTTTGTCACGAACCGCACGCCCATCGGAATTTCCAGCGAAAACGATGCGCCGCGACCCGGAACGACGTCAATCGTCAGCTCGGTGTGTTTGAAAAATTCAAACTGGTCTTTCGCGATATAAAAATCGCAGCCGTCAATCTGCCCGAGCCAAACGTCCGCCGGACCGACCAGAAAATCGCCCGCTTCGTAACACATCGGCGAAGAGCCGTCGCAGCAGCCGCCCGATTGATGAAACATCAGCTCGCCGTGTTTTTCACGCAATTGATTGATAACTTTTTTCGCCTCGTCCGTGACGTGAACTCTTGCAATTTCTTTCATAGTATCAATATTTTCAGTGACGGAATTATGTCGGCAATTCATAAATTCTCATAACCGGGTCATGGTCGTGAAATGCAATACAAACGGCAAAATTATTATTTTGATGAATTTCACAGCAGCGTCCGAAAGCTGAAACTGTTCTTACGATGAGATAAAGATTTACGCCTTTTGCCTTTTCTGTTGAATCAAAACCGGGGACATACAAGTTGCCAAACGTTTCTAAATCATCCCCCTCTAATTCATCAACCCAATCACAAGCCCACTCGTCATCACCGCTCGACTGCAGATTATAGTTCTGACAAATAAAGAAACAACCCTGCCAGTCGTTATCAAGATCATATTCGAAATAAATCGCTTTTGCTTGCAAATGAAGCGCCTTCTCTCCAGAGAAGAGAAAGTTTAGCGCATAATGATTTCCGGTAATCTGTTAAATCAACTTCTGAAATTGCCGAAGCGTAATCTTTACCTGCCAAAGCCATCGCGATTTTTTCAAAGTTAGATTCCAGCCCTTGCCAATCCCTTGCCTTAATATATGAGGACATTTGTCCGATGTAATTATAAATATCCATTCGATAATAGAATCACAGTAAATTTGAAATCTCACTGAACGCAGACCAGAAATCTGCGTTCAGTAATATTATTTTTACGGTTATTTACTTTCTAGAAAAAGCCCATCGCTTTCTTGTCGTACGAGACGAGCATATTTTTGTTGTTGCGGTAATGGTCGAGCATCATCTTGTGATTTTCGCGCCCGAAGCCGCTCTTTTTGTAGCCGCCGAACGGCGCGTGCGCCGGGTAATTGTGATAACAGTTGACCCACACGCGTCCGGCTTTAATGGCGCGCGGAACCTGGTAGAGCTGGTGCGCGTCGCGCGTCCAGACGCCCGCGCCGAGACCGTAAAGCGTGTCGTTGGCGATTTCGATGGCTTCGGCTTCCGTCTTAAACGTCGTAATCGACGTCACCGGACCGAAGATTTCTTCCTGAAAAACGCGCATCTTGTTGTGACCTTTCAGAAGCGTCGGCTGCACATAAAATCCGCCTTCGACGCCTTCGTTCTTCTGCGCGACGCCGCCGCACAAAACTTCTGCGCCTTCATCTTTGCCGATTTGGATGTAATTCAGAATCTTTTCCCACTGGTCCTGGCTCGCCTGCGCGCCGATCATTGTTTCCGGGTCGAGCGGATGTCCCATTTTGATGTTTTTCGTGCGCTCGACGACGCGTTCGATAAAGCGGTCGGCGATTGATTCCTGAACCAGAATGCGCGACGGGCAAGTGCAGACCTCGCCCTGATTAAGCGCGAACAGCGCCGCGCCTTCGAGGCATTTGTCAAAGAAATCGTCGTCGGCGTCCAAAACGCTTTCAAAGAAAATGTTCGGCGATTTGCCGCCTAATTCTAAGGTCACCGGAATCAAATTCTGCGACGCGTACTGCATAATCAATCTTCCGGTCGTCGTTTCGCCCGTAAATGCGACCTTCGCGATGCGTTCTGAAAGAGCGAGCGGTTTTCCGGCTTCGGGACCGAAACCGTTGACGACGTTCAAAACTCCCGGCGGCAGAATATCCTGAATAAGTTCCAGCAAAACCATAATTGAAGCCGGCGTCTGTTCTGCCGGTTTCACAATCGTGCAGTTGCCGGCGGCGAGCGCGGGCGCGATTTTCCAGGTCGCCATTAAAAGCGGGAAGTTCCACGGAATAATCTGACCGACGACGCCTAAGGGTTCTTTAATGTTGATGGAAACCGTATTTGAATCAAGCTCGGTCGCTTCGCCGGTTTCGGCGCGGATGACGCCTGCAAAATAGCGGAAGTGGTCAATCGCGAGCGGCAAATCCGCCGCCGTCGTTTCGCGGATCGGCTTGCCGTTGTCCCACGTTTCGGCGCGCGCCAGCAGTTCGAGATTTTCCTGCATCACGTCAGCGATTTTCCACAAAAGATTACTGCGTGTCGCTGCCGACGTATTGCCCCAGCTTTCCGCCGCTTTGTGCGCCGCATCCAATGCCAGTTCGATATCGGCGGCGTTCGAACGCGCAATGCGCGTAAACGGTTTGCCGTCAACCGGCGAAATATTGTCGAAATATTCGCCGCCGCGCGGCGCCACCCATTCGCCGCCGATAAAGTTTTCGTATTGTTCCTTAAATTTCGGAATGTCGTATGTTTTTTGAACTGCGTCCATCATTTTACTCCTTCAGATTAGATTGAAATAGCGCTAATAAACGGGGCTTTATTGAGCGGATTGTATTTATTTTAGATGAAATTTATTTTAGCACCCGCATTTGAAAAATCCTAAGGGAAATCCAAAATCCCGGAAGCCGGATTCAAAATCCTGAACAGTTCGCGCCTGAAAATTTATTTTATTATTGTTAAAAAAAGTTGATATGTTAGACTATGGAAAGTGAACTTGATGATTTACATTATTAAATCGGTTTTAACCGATTGAAAAGATTAAAGTTTTAGATTAAATTAAATGTTTATAAAGGATGGCAACTGTTAAAACTGTTTTGGTCATCAAAGGAAAAGCGTTCGCCGAAAGAACAGGTAAAAACAGCAAGTAAGAGGTGATTGGGTAAAGGTTAAGTTATTCGCTGAGAGGTAGTATTTATGAGCGTATCAACGAAAAATCCGTCGGAAAAAACTCTTGAAAAGGCTTTAGAAGATAAGCCGGTTTCGGTTTATTCGATAAATTTCGCGCGGGTAATTAACAATTTAAACGACCAACGACTCGTGTCGAATCCGAAAAAAGGCGGTTCGCTCGAAACCGCTGCCCGTAAATCGCTTTCCAAAAAAGTATTTCAATCGCGCAATGCGATCGCGGTCGCGGCTATTCTGGCAATCGGCGTTTTGCATTTTGCCTTTCAGATGTCGTTCATCCGCTACGAAGTCAGCAAGAATCGAACGCCGTTGGAAGTGCCGCCGGTAAAAATCGAACAACATTCCGCGCCTTCTGCCGATAATAACCTTGACGAGTTTGAGTCGAAAAAAGCGGATGTCTTGATGCCTGAAAAAACAGCGCCGAGCGTCCGCCGGCGCGAGGCGGAAATTGCGCCCGCCAAACCAAAGCCGAAGAAAAAAGAAGCATTTGAAAGCCGCACCGAGCGCCTGCGCCGCGCCGAAAAAATTCTCACCGGAGTTTGAAGCCTTTTTTACGAGCGCGAAAGATAGAATTTAAAAAAATGAACGGATTGAGTTTTACCGCGACCAGACAGAAAGGTTTTCTAAAACCGGTGCTCGCGCTTTGTCTGATTTTTGTAATCAGCCTGAGCTCGCTTGCGCAGTACAGAGGCGCGCCGGTTAAAAAAGACCGGCTCATCAAGGCGCTTCGTTCAAAACAGCTTCAAACCCGCGATATTGTGACGGTCATCAACACGAACGGCGTGGATTTCTTTTTAACGGATGAAACGCGAAATCTTCTGATTGCCGCCGGCGCGCGTCCCGAAGTAATCCGCGCAGTTGCCGGTAACCCGCGTTTGGGCAGCGGCGCGACGACCGCGAAAAATCGCCAAGTGAACCGCGCGAAGAAGCCGCTCGCGCCAAACTACGACGACCTTCTCGACCAGGCGATGTTTTCCTACAAAGACCGGAAAAATCCGCAGGGCGCGGCACAGTATCTGGAAACCGCCGTGCGGCTCAATCCGAAAAAACCGGAAGCTTACCAGATGCTCGGCTTCGTTAATCTGTACGGCTTGAATAATCCGGCGACCGCCGAAAAAATGATGCGCGAATCTTTTAACAACGGCGGCAGCGCGGTTTTCCGCGTCTATCACGACGATTCGGGCAGCTTCAACGCGCGCTGTACGGGGTCGCTCTACATTTCTGAAGACACAATCCGCTTTGAATCCGACGACAACCGCCACACGTTTGAAACTTCCGTCGCGAGTATCGACCGAATCAAGCTCGACACCGAATCGAACCGCGCCTGGAAAAAGCACACGATTTTTAAGATTCTGCTGAAATTCGGCAAAGAGGACATAAAATTCCGCTTTGCGCCGGTAAGCGGCAGGCAAACCGAATCGGAAATGGTCGAGCGCTTCGTCTACGTTTCAAAAAACAGCTACAATTTCGCGGGCTTTTCCCAAAAGATGTATTAATACCGAAAGTTTTAAATATCTGACCGGTGTTTTGATAATTCTGACTAATGCGCCGGTGATTCTGACCATTTACCGAAACTCGCTGACCAATGCAAAAAACGCGCTGAGAAATGTTTTGTTCATTCTGAGAGCTGTTAAAAGGTGCTGACCAACCGTAAAATCGTGGTGATCGGCTCATAAAAGCTGATGGCGGCGAGGCATCAATCGTTTCGCGTTTAGCTGATGCTGAATTAGGCAGAAAGCCGTCTAAATATATTTTCGCGCATTAAAACACGGCGGCTGTCAACTACCGAGTTTGCGCAGAAGACGGGTTGACCATAACCCAAATCAAGAATGCAATCCACGTCAGCGCAAAAAGCACCGGCGGCGCGAGTGACAAGGGTTTTGAGAAGGAAAAGCCGGTTGTATGCTTTTCTGCCCCGCTTTTACCAAAGTATGCATCAACAGTGCTGCGAAACTCAGGAATCAGCTCTCGAATTTTTGAATTTATGAATTGACAGTAGCGCCAGTGATTATATTGGAGTATAAGCCAGAAGATTGTAAACGCCAGTGCCGCGCCGGTTAAAGGAGCTAACAAACCGAACGGGCGGTCTTTGTTATAGAGAATCGCAAACACGGAAAGCAATCCGATTTCAACAGCGGAAAAATAATTCAGACGGTCGTGAAAGAGCCGCTCTTCGTGAAGACCGTGCTGCCACAACCGGTTAAGTTCATCCTGTGAAAGAGAATCTGGTTCTGAAACTTGGTTGTTCATAATTTCATAATATAACCGCTTCTTCCTTCCATACAGAAAAGCAAAATAAACGAATGTTTACCCGGTTAAAGTTATCGGGCAGAATACCGGCTTCGGCGAGTTTCTCTATTTTGCCTGAATGTTATTGATTTAAAGCGGGATTTATCAAGCTGACCATTCAAGTGTCATCGATTGATTTACGCCAAGCGCCGACCATTGCGCGCTTAACTCGTCCATCCGGCAGCGAACGCGGGCGAGTTTTTCTTTGTTAAGGATTTTTCGCTCTCCGTCCGGCATCTGCCCTAAGATACTTTCGAGATTCGGCTTCATTTCCGCCGCGCGAGCGCGAAGCTTCTCGTCCGACGAATGCACGAGCCAATCGTGCAGGCAGATAAAGGTCGCGCGTTCCGACTGCGCGCAGTCGTCCGTGTTCGCTTTCAGAAGTTTTTTCCCGCGCCGGTCGGTTTTACGGCGCAGGCGTGAATCGGCGCGGCTCTTTGATACGCCCGACGCCTGATGAAAAGTTCCGGCGGTTCCGCCGCGCGCGATTTGTCCGAAGATTCCGTGCTGCAAGCCTAACTCCTGCTCGACCAGAAAATGCAGCATATCGTGCGGCACAAGGGCGTCGAAACCGGGCGCGGGATTCATCTCCAAATCCGGCAAGTTTTCGCGCCGAATAATGACCGCGTAACGCCGCTCGCCTGTTTTATGAAACTCGACCCGCATAGTTTTCAATAACGGCAAGGCGTCGGAAATTGTTCAAAATTCAAACGCTCGCGCCGATGATGCCCATTTTGGCGTAAACGGCGCGCAGAGTTTCGCGGGCGATGACGCGGGCTTTTTCCGCGCCGTCTTTGAGGATTCGGTTTAATTCTTCGTCCGTGTAAGACTTGGCTTTTTCCTGAAACGGGCGCAGGAATTCGACGACCGCTTCGGCTAATTCGGTTTTGAAATGCCCGTAGCCTTTGCCGGCGAAATGCGCCACCGATTCTTCGGGCGTTTTGCCGGTCATCAAGTGATAAATCGTCAAAAGGTTGCTGATTGCCGGGCGCGCATCGTCGAATTCGATAGTCGTGCCCGAATCGGTGACGGCGCGTTTGATTTTTTTCGTGATGGTCTCGGCGTCGTCGAGCAGAAAAACGGAGCCTGCCGGGTTTTCGTCCGATTTCGACATCTTTTTTGCCGGGTCGGCGAGCGACAGGATATTCGCGCCGACCGGCGGAATGAAAGGCTCGGGGACGACGAACGTTTCGCCGAAATCGCGGTTGAATCTCTCCGCCAAATCGCGCGCCAGTTCGAGATGCTGTTTCTGGTCTTTGCCGACCGGAACGAGGTTTGTTTGATAAAGCAGAATGTCCGCCGCCATTAAAACCGGGTAGGTAAAAAGCCCGACTCCAGCGCGTTCGGCATTGCCTTTGCCTTTATCCTTAAACTGCGTCATCCGTTCAAGCTCGCCCATCCGCGCGATGCACGCGAGAATCCACGCCAGCTCGGCGTGCTCGGAAACATCCGACTGAATAAAAATCGTCGAAACCTCCGGGTCGATGCCCGAAGCGAGATAAATGCGCGCCAGATCCAGCGTTTTTTGCCGCAGAACTTGCGGATTTTGCGGCAGAGTGACGGCGTGCAGGTTGACGATGCAGAAAAAGCTCTCGTACTCGTTTTGCAGATTGACCCAGTTTTTGAGCGCGCCTAAATAGTTGCCGATATGAAGCTGTCCGGTCGGCTGCGCTCCGCTAAAGATGCGTTTTTTCATAAATTACATTGCGAGCAGATAATACAAACCGATTTGGAAAGGCGTAATAATCAGGCGAAATACGCCGATATAAATCAAAGCCATCAAAATCAAAAATCCGTACTGTTCGAGCAAATTTAAAATCGGCTCGGCGCTGGCGGGCAAAAACGTTTCCAGAATCTTGCTTCCGTCGAGCGGCGGAAACGGCAAAAGGTTAAAGACGAAGAGCGAGAGATTCAGAAACATCAGGTCGCTGACGAAAATCGCGAGCGGATTTTCGCTGACAAAAATGTCACGCGCCGTAAAACCCTGCGACATCATGATTTTTGCGAGCACGAAACCGATGATGAGCAGAATCAGGTTGGCGAGTACACCGGCGACCGAAACCATCACGTTGCCCCATTTATAGTTCGTCCATTTGCGCGGATTAACCGGCGTCGGTTTGCCCCAGCCGATGAGCGGAATCG
>DASWRC010000105.1:0-29760 GCA_036403375.1 Pyrinomonadaceae bacterium | reverse complement strand
TTTGATATGGGCGTCAACGACGTCGCGCTCGACGCGAGCGATAACGCGGTTCTCGGCGGCACGGCAGGCGCGGTTCCGGCAACGCCCGGTGCCTTTCAGACAACTTCGACGGGCGGCATCGAAGGTTTCGTTGCCAAACTGAATCCGTCGGGAAACACGCTCGTTTACGGAACGTTCTTAGGCGGCGGTTTGCAGTCCGACCGTATTAACTCGATTGCGATTGACGCGGCGGGCAGTATCTATGCGACCGGACAAACCCAGAATACCGGATTCCCGGTCACGGCGGGCGCCTTCGACCAGACTTTTAACGGCGGCGAAGACGCGTTCGTCACGAAATTCAATCCGGCAGGCTCGATGCTCGTCTATTCGACATTCTTAGGCGGAAGCGCGAGAGACCAGGCGTTCGGCATCGCTCTCGGAACTGATAACAGCGCGTTTGTCGCGGGCGAAACCTTAAGCTCGACGACCTTTCCGCTCAGAAACTCGATTAACGGCACGAACGGCTCGATTTTCCTGACTCATCTGAACACGGACGGAAGCGGCTTGGTTTATTCGTCGCTTTTAGGTCGGGGCGGCGCTTACGACGTCGCGGTTGACGGTGCAAACGGCGCTTATATTACGGGACACACGACTTCGGTGGTCGTCACGCCGAACGCGTTCCAGCCGATGAAAGGCGAACCGACAAGTACGGGAACGAACGAAGACGCGTTCGTCCTCAAGCTCGCGCCGACCGACGAGAATGTTCAGACCTACACCATCAGCGGCACGGTCAGCGACCCGACGCAGTACGGCAATTATCAGGCGATTGTCGTGACAATTTCGGGAACGGTTTCGCGCTCTATTATTTTGCCTTACGGAAGCGGAAACGGCGTTAACCCGTTCTTTTTCGGCAATCTTCCGGCAGGCGGCAATTATACGGTCACGGTTCGTAAAGAAGGTTTTGCGACCGCGCCGGAAAGCGTGACGTTTAATAACTTAGGCGCGAATCAGTTTGCCGATTTCACGATTCTGAATAACCAAAAACCGCAGGGCGTCATTACCTCGCCCGCGCACGGCACGACGTTTAACGCGCCGGCGAGTGTCAACATTACGGCGACCGCCTCAGACCCGGACGGCGACGCGATTACGAAAGTCGATTTCGTCGCGTATTCGAGCGAAACGGGCAGCATCAATCTCGGCACGGACACCAGCGCGCCGTATGAATTTACGTGGACGAACGTTCCGGTCGGCACGTGGGCTTTATACGCGATTCCGACCGATAGCCACGGCTTGCGCGGCGATTCGACGCCGGTTGTCCACATTTTCGTCGTTGACCCGACGGGCGCGAATGTTTCGATTACGAGTCCGACCGACGGGCAGACGTTTACGCAGGGCAGTTATGTCCCGTTGAGCGTCAACGTTTCGTCCTCGGTGAACGTCGTCGAGATTCGCGACCAGAACGGCAGCCTGGTCGCCGGAATGGCGGGCAGCCCGTGGTCGGTGCAGTGGCGCGCGATGGATGTCGGCAGTTACACGCTAACCGCGACCGCCTTCACGCAGACCAATCAGCAAGCGACTTCCGCGCCGGTTCACATCACGGTCAACCCGGTAAATCACCGGATTACCGGTCGCGTTATCGATGACCTGACAAACGCCGGAATTGCGGGCATTACGCTCGATCTGACAAGCCCGACAAACCCGTCGATTACGGCACAGACCGTGACGGACAGCAGCGGCAGTTACCTGTTTACGGGTTTAGGCGCCGCGCCCGACGACGGCGTCGTCATCACGCCGGCACCAAGCGGTTATACGTTTGACCCGCCGACTCGCAATATTGCGTATCTCGGCTATATCGATTGGGAGTATCAAACTTTCATCGCGACGGCGCAAACGCAAATCAACGTCGCGCTGACGAGCCCGGCGAACGGTCAGATTTTCAATGCGCCCGCCACGATTAATCTCGCGGCAGACGCGTCGAGCGGCGGCGCGGCAACAATCACCAAAGTCGAATTCCTGCGCCGCAATCCAAATGGTTCGACCACGCTTCTCGGAACCGATACCACTGCGCCTTATGAATATCAGTTGACAGGCGTCGGCGTCGGAAATTATTCGTATGTCGCACAGGCGACCGACAGCACCAACGCCGTCGCTCAATCGGAGATTGTCGGCGTTGCCGTGCAGCTCTCCGCCATCAGCTTATCGGGCAGAATCACGAATCAAGCCGGAAACGGCGTGCCGGGCGTCGAGGTTTACGTCGCGGGCGGCTACGCCTGGTCTGTGCCGACCGATGCGAACGGCAATTTCACGTTCACGAATCTTCCGGGCGGGCAGAATTACACAATCACGCCGCAGCCGGCGAACACGATAACTTACACGCCGGTTTCAAGAAGCTACACGAATGTTATCGCCAGCATTACGGGCATCGATTTTGCCGCGTCCGCGCCGAATCAACCGCCTGCGCCGACATTTCTCAGTCCCGAGAACGGCGGCACGTATTCGATGAGCGCCCCCATTCGGCTGCACGTTCTGGCAAACGACCCGGATAATAACGTGACGCATTTCAGTGTGATTGCAAACAACGGCAGCAACGCGCCGACCATCGCGCAAACCACGCGCGGCGAAATCGACACGCTCTGGCAGCCCGCCGCGCCCGGAAATTACACGTTGACGGCAGTCGTGCGCGACGGCGGTCCGGTGCAGACGACCGTCTCGATTTCGATTACGGTCACGCCGCCCGCGCCCGTAACAGTTGCGGGACGCATCGTCGACCGCAGCTCGGTCGGCATCGAAGGGGTCGCGGTCGAGCTTAAAAATTATCCCGAGCAAGACACCGTCATCGGTTCGGCGACGACCGACGCGAACGGAAGTTACACGATTTCAAATATTCCGACGTTTGCGACCTACATCCTTCGAGCCGCGAAGCAGGATTATACTTTCTCGCCGCAGTACAGGTATTATTTCAATCTCGCCGCGAGCCAGCCGAACGCCGATTTCACGGGGACTTTGCAGGTTCAGCCCTCGGATTTTGACGGCGACGGAATCAGCGACGTGGCGGTCTGGCGACCGTCAAACGGTGTCTGGCACGTGCAAAGCTCGACCGACAATTCATACAGCTCTTTGCAATTCGGCGGCGCGGATTTCGGCGACGTGGTCGTGCCCGGCAATTACGACGGCGACAAAAAAACCGATTACGCCGTCTATCGCAGCGGCATCTGGTACATTCGTCAAAGCTCGGACGCGGCGGTGCGTACCGCGCAGTTCGGTCTGGCGGGCGACAAGCCCGTGGCGGGCGATTACGACGGCGACGGCAAGACGGATTTGGCGGTCTGGCGACCTTCGGACAGAACGTGGTATATCTGGCGCTCGGCGGACGGCGGCTACGATTTCCGCACATTCGGTCTTGAGGGCGACGAGCCGCTTGCCGGAGATTATGACGGCGACGGTAAAACCGACATTACAATCTGGCGACCTTCAACCGGCGTTTGGTATGTTCAGCAAAGCTCGGACGGCGGTTATCGCGCGTATCAATTCGGCGTCGATGGCGACACGCCGCTCGTCGGTGATTTCGACGGCGACCATCTGGCGGATTACACGATTTTCCGCCCGTCAACCGGCGTCTGGTACGTTAACTTAAGCTCGACCGGCGGTTTCAAAATCCTGCAATGGGGCATTTCGACCGACATTCCCGTTCCCGGCGATTTCGACCGCGACGGCAAAACCGATTTCGGCGTCTTTCGTCCGTCCGAAGGAAACTGGTACGTCTTTAAGAGTTCGACAAACTCTTACGTCATCCAGCACTTCGGCACCAACGGCGATATGCCGATTCCGGCAGCTTACCGGTAAGTTTAGAGTTTAGAGTTGAGAGTTGAGAGTTGAGAGTTCAACGGATTTTTACTCTCAACTCTCAACTCTCAACTCTCAACTAACGAAAGCCGTTTGCCCATTTCCGCGCCGAGCGCCTGCAGAGCGTTGGCGGGGCGAATCATCACTTCAAAATCAATGATTTTTCCGCCGCTCTCAATTTGAATCAAATCGACGCCGCGCAAAGTCAGTTCACCGATGCGCGCCTCGAATTCGAGCGCGCTCGAATGCCCGTCGACGATTTCGCGGACGTACCGGAAATCTTCAAACACGGTCGCGACCGTTCTTAAAATCTTGATTGTCATATCTTTCCCGTGCTTCGGCTGCCAGACAAAAGGCGAGTGAAATTTTACTTCTTCAGCTAAAATTTCTTCTAAAATCGCGGGTTCTCCGGTTTCGACAAATTCGTGCCAGCGCGCAAGCGTTTCGTTCATTAGGAAATTTTAACCAGAAAGTTGCGAAGACGCTAAGCCGCAAAGATTTATTTAATTTCCCTGCGTCTTTGCGCGCTTGCGCCTTTGCGTTAAAATTCTTCTATGAAATTCAAACTGCCTGAAATTCCGCCGCCGAAATTAATCACGGCGCTCAGAAATTATAATCTTCTGCCGGCGATTATTTTTATGCCGACGCGCCGCCGCTGTGATGAAGCGGCACTCGAAGTCGCCGCCGACCGGTCGCAGAAAACAAACCCGGAAAAGGAACAGCGGCGGCAGGAAATTTATCAAAAATACCTGGCGGAAAACCCCGAGATAAAATCGCACAAGCACCGCAAAATCGTGCTTCGCGCCGGCGTCGCGTCACATCATGCGGGACACATTCCGGCGTGGAAGCTGCTGATTGAAAAAATGATGTCCGCCGGACTGCTCGACGCGATTTTTGCGACCAGCACGGTCGCGGCAGGCGTCGATTTCCCGGCGCGCACCGTCGTTATTTCAAACGCCGACACGCGCGGCAACGACGGCTGGCGCGCGCTCCAAGCTTCGGAATTGCAGCAAATGACCGGGCGCGCCGGACGCCGCGGCAAGGATAATGTCGGTTTCGTCATTCTCGCGCCGAGCAATTTTCAAAATCCGCCGAAGATTGCCGAATTGCTGAAATCGCCGCCCGACGCTTTGAACAGTCAATTCAGGGCGACTTATACATCGCTTTTGAATCTGCTCGATGCTTTCGGCAGTTTCGGGCAGGTGCGCGAAATCGCCGAAAAAAGCTTCGCCTTTCGTGAAACTTCGGCGCAGATTACAAAACTCGAACGCCAGTGTGAAAAGCGCGTCCAAAGTATCGGAAAAAAACTCGACTCCAACGAGTTTGATTTAACAATCGATTCGGCGCGCGCTTTCGAGCGATTAACCAGCACGCGGCTTCGCCTCCAGTCGAATGCGCCGAACACGCGCTCGGAAGTTCGCGTTAATTGGCTTCGCGAAAATGTTCAGGAAGGCAGGATTGTGACGAAAAGCCGCAACAGCAAGCGTTTGTTTCTGGTCTTGAATATTTTCGGCGACAAAGTTGTCGCGATGCGCGATGACGGTCAGGGCGCGACGCTTTCGCTGCCGCATATCGGGCGTGTTTTCGAGAAAATCTACAAGCTCGAAGAACGCTCGCTCGACGCCGCTTTTGACGACATTCACGAAGGCAAAAACCCGGCGCTCGATGAACCGAAGCTTTCCGCGCAAACCGCCGATGCGGACGGCGCTATCGAGGTTTTAAATGCTCAAGTTGAAAAACTTCTGCCCGCCGATTTGTCGGACGACGCCAAACGGCGCGCGTTTCAGCTTTTGTGGGAAACGTGGGACGACGCCGAGTTTTTGGAAAAAACGGCGCGCGATATTGAAATCCTGCGCAGCGAAATCTGGCTGCCGTTCGAGCGCCGCGCGAAAGTTCTGCATCATTTCGGTTATCTGGATTTTCCGAGCGAAAAAGTCACGGAACGCGGAAAATGGCTCGCCGATTTGCGCGTTGACCGCCCGCTCCTGGTCGGCGAAGCGCTGAGGCACGAGCTTTTTGAAAAACTCGAACCGAAACACGTCGCCGCGCTGATGGCGTCGCTCGCCGCCGATTCCGACCGTTCTTTCGGCGAGCTTTACCTGTCGGACAAAATTCTCGAAGTCATCACCGAATTCGAAGATATTATCTACGAAGTTTCGGGCGTCGAATGGAAACTCGGCGTCGAGCCGTCGGAAGAAATAAATCTTTCGGCGGCGGCGGCTGCCGAACATTGGGCGGACGGCGTCGCGTGGGACGAGCTGGTTTTTCGGACTAAGGCGGAAGAAGGCGATTTAGTCAGACTTTTATCGCGCACGAGCGAAGCCCTGATGCAAATCGCGCAGCTTAAAAATGCCAACCCGCAAGCGGCGGAAATCGCGCGCCAAACGGTCGAAATTATCCTGCGCGAGCCGATTCGGTGATTATTCGACTGCTTCGATTCGGTCAATAAAAACATTAACCAATTTATGTTTTTCGGATAACTTCCCGGCTTTTTCCCAAAGTTTTTCGATTGTCGAATTGAAATCCTTTAGTTTCATATTGCCGATTTTGATATGAATAATTTTAGGTGGCGGGCGGCTTATGATAATTCGATGAGAGAAATCCGAATCTTTAGAAATGATCGTCAGATTATTTTGTTTTGCGTAGTCCCAAACTTCGCTGTCTGTCCATTCATCGTTAATTTGACCGACAAATTCAAACTCATCCGTCTGCCAAACTTTTATTTTTGAAGGTAAATTGGCATCGACGAGGATATTTTTTCATGCTGCAATAGGTTCAACGACGTAATTATGCTCCATCAGATTCGTTGCAAATTTCAGACAGGCATAAACGTCTTCTTCCGTTAGGTTCGGATAATTTTCTAAAATCTCTTCAATCGAATCACCGTTGCTTAAAAATTCGAGAATCGTCTGTACGGTAATTCTTTTATGCCGAATCGTCGGTTTACCGTTGCAGATATTCGGGTCAATCGTGATTTTTTCTTCAAATCCGTTCATGCAAAAATTATTGCATAAAAACTTGCTTCGTCGGAAATTATCTTGCGCGCTACCGTTCGTTAGTTTTTCAGTCCGATTCGTTTGAGCAGATTTTGAAAGCGTTCATCTTCCTGCAAAAAGTCGAATTCCGGGTCGGCGGCGATGAAAGCCATATAGCGGTGACGCTCGTCGAACGATTTTTCGAGCCAGATAAGCGTATTTTCACGGTCGCCGAGCCGCGCGTAAAGAAAGGCTTGAGAAAAGGCTGGAATATAACGTTTTCGGGCTTCGGCATTTGTTCCGGCAATGAGCGTCTGCAAAAAACCTTGATAACCCTGCTGCCGGTAAACTTCACTGAGAGCCGACCGTGTGTTTTGGTCCAAACCCGAAAGCCGCAAAAATTCGAGCGTCGAAGCAACCGCTTCGTCGTATTTTCCCTGTCGCTCGTCAGTGAGCGTCAATTGCGCGTGAACTATCGGAAAGTCGGGAAAACTGCGGATTGTTTTTTGATATTGAGCGCGCGCGCCGTCGTAATCGCGCCGGTAGTGAAGCAGCAAACCGAGGTCCGCTTGAATAATCGGCGAAAGCGGGTCAAGCTCGGCGGCGCGCGCGATTTCGCGTTCGGATTCGTCGAATCTTTTCAAACCGAATAAAAGCTCGCCGAACCATTGATGCGCCGTCGCGTAGTTCGGATTAAGCTCGATGGCGCGGCGGTATTCGCGCTCGGCTTCCGCAAAATTCCAATCATGGCTCGCCAGCGCGTAGGCGAGCGTGGTGTGCGCTTCGGCTAAATTTGAATCAATTTCCAGCGCTTTCTCGGCGGCGGCTTTCGCCTGCGGAAACGATTCGCGCGGCGGCGCGGCGTTGTATTCGCCGAGCAGCGCGTAAGCGTCCGCGAGACCGGCAAAAGCCAGCGCGAAGGTCGGGTCGCGGTCAATCGCCTGCTCAAAAAATCGGACGCTTTGCTGCAAATCTTCCGGCGTGCGTTTGTTCCACGCGTGCCGCCCGCGCAGGTAAAATTTGTAGGCTTCAAAATCTTCCGTCCGGCGGCTTGCCGTTTGCTCGTCCGCCGTTTTCAGCCGAAATGCATCGGCAACGCGCGCCGAAATCGAATCCTGAAAGTTAAATAAATCCGCCTCGTTTTCATCAAAATTTTCCGACCATAAAATCGAGCCGTCCGCAGTTTTAACGAGCTGGACGGAAACCCGCAGCCGGTTGCCGACGCGCTGAATCGAGCTTTCCAGAACAGTTTCGACATTCAATTTTCCGCCGATTGCCTGCGCCGTTTCCCCGCTTGCCGTAAAAGGCAGAACTGCGCTCGTCGGTCTGACGGCAAGCCCGCGAATGTTTCCTAATTTCGTAATCAGCGCGTCGGTCAAGCCGATGCTCAGCGCTTCGTCTGTCTCGGCGCTCAGATTTTTCAAAGGCAAAACCGCTAAGGTGCGCGGCGCGTCCGTTTTAGCCGCCGATGTTTTTTGGTCTTTTGGAACATATCGAACCGCCAGAAAAATCCCCAAACCAACAAGCGCGACGGCGACCGATGCGAACACAAACCGGCGACGGCGCAAGCCGCTTTTCAAGCCTTGCAGTTCTTTTTCTTCAATCGTGATGCGCGTCGTCGTCTGTTTTTCAATCAGCAAATCGGCGGTTGTCTCTTCCGTCGGGGCGACAAAACGATAGCCGCGTTTCGGCACGGTTTCGATGAATTTTTTGTCGTAGGCGCTTTCGCCGAACGCTTTACGAAGCATCATCACCGTCACCGCCAGATTGTTTTCGTCAACATATGTATCGCGCCAGAGCGCGTCCATCAATTCGTTTTTCGTGACGGTTTGCCCGCGCCGCTCGACGAGCAGAATCAGCAGCTCGACCGCTTTGTGCGTTAAGGGAATTGGCTCGTCGCCGTGCCGCAGAGCGTGTTCGGCGGTGTCGAGCCGGAACCCGCCGAAAGTGTAGATTCGGTTTTGAAACTTGTCGTTCATAAGATTTTCGCTTCTTTCAGCCAAATTTCAGAAAAATTTTAGCCGGATTAAAGGATTTATAGCTTCGGTTTCCGCTAAAACCGAAGAGTCGCAAGTTTCTCGCTGTATGTTTCAAACGGAAGTGTATGTCAAAAGCATTCTTCCGGGCAAGCGGAAACTTGCGGCGCCCGGCGTGAAAATGAAAAACAAAAAAACGGAAATTTTGATTGAAACACACGAACGAACTCTCGTTCGCTGGCTCGAAAGGGAAGTTCGTTCCTTTTGCCGCGTCTGCCTTACGGAAGGCTTTTTCATCCTGCCGGAACGCGCCGCGATTGAAAGCGGAGCGAGCGTCCGCGAGATTTTCCGGATGGTCGAAAACGGTGCGGTTCATTTTATCGAAACCGACAATCGCCTGACGCTCGTCTGCCGGGCTTCGCTTTCGATTAACACACCCGAAGCGCTCAAAAACGAAACATTTTTGACAACTTCAGCCAAATCCGTCGATAACGCGCCGGAAACTGATTAAAAAATTTAGGAATAAAGAAGATGAAAAATGAAGCACAAAGAACAAGATTAAATTTTAACATCCTGCGTCTCACATTGGTTTTATTGACGGTTTTAATCAGTATCGGCACGGCACGCGCGGGAACGCTGACCGTTAACACGAATGCCGACGGCAATGTCTGCGACAGTGTTCTGACATTGCGCGAAGCGATGCTTATCGGATTCGGCGGCAATGCTCTCGGCAGACCGCTGACGACGGGCGAGCGCAATCAGATTTCGGGCGCGACCTTTGCCGCTGCGCCGCCGCCGATTAACTGTTCATTCACCGCGTCGTATTGGTCAATCACGAGCGGCGCGGGCGGCGCGATTGTCGATAACATCGTGTTTTCGACGAGCGTCACGAACATTCTGATAACGTCGGGGCTGCCTGACATTACCTGGGCGGAAGATATTATCAACGGGCTTAAAAGCGACGGCACGAAAGCGGCGATTGACGGGACGGCTGCCGGAAGCGTTCCCGGACTTCGAGTTACGGCGACGCTCGGCTTTACGATTCGCAATCTGATTATCAAAAATTTCCGGTATGAAGGAATTCTGCTGGAAGATTCGGAGAACGGCGTTTTTGAAGGCATGGAAATTTTCGGCAACGGCGGCGACGGCATCGCGCTCGTGCCGTACACGTTTGTTGACGGCACTTTCAACTCGCGTAATAACCGGATCGGCGGAACTGATCCGAGCCGGCGTAATTTTATCTACAGCAACGGACACAGCGGCATTGCGATTATTGCTTCGCCGTCGAGCGATAGATCCGGCGAGCTCGGAAATATCATCGAAAACAATTACATCGGACTCAAAGACAATAACGGCAATGCGGATTTCGGCAACGGCTGGGACGGAATTTATTTAGAGCATGCTTTTGGTAACCTCATCGGCGGCGATACCGCCGCCAGCCGCAACGTCATCAGCGGAAATCAAGGAAACGGAATCTGGATGCGCGGCTTGAGCCACTCCAACCGCCTTGTCAATAACTTTATCGGTACAAACAGCGCCGGCAATGCCGTAATCGGCAACTCCCAGAGCGGCGTCGCCTTATCTGAAGGAGCGCAAAATAATCAAATCGGCGGCATCGGGCAAGGCAACGTCATCTGCGGAAATTATTTCGGCATCGCGCTCTACGATTCAAATACGAGCGGCAACGTCATCCGCGGCAACGCTATCGGCACCGACTTGCCGGTTAACTCAAACCTCGGCAATGTCGCCGACGGTATCGCGATGGGAGCAAACACGCACGACAACGTTATCGGCGGCGCGGGCAGCGGCGAAGGCAATATTATTGCCTTCAACGCGCACACGGGCATTTTTATGGATAACGGTTTCAACAACAGCCTCCGCGGCAACCGTATTTTTTTAAATGCCGGCGGACTCGGCATTGATCTGGGCACCAACGGCGTCACGCTGAACGACTTTAACGATACCGACACGGGAGCGAATAATTTTCAAAACTATCCATTGATTTCCAGCGGTTCGAGCGGCGGCGGGTCGACCAGCTTTACCGGCACAATCAACAGCACGGCGAATACCGTCCTGAAACTCGATTTTTTCGTCAGCCCCGACCGCGACCCGTCCGGTTACGGAGAAGGCAGCACATATCTCGGCTCGACGACCGTCACGACCAACAATATCGGCAATGCCGGTTTCAGCAGTAGTTTTATCGGCTTCGGTTTTCAAGGTTTTTACGCGACCGCTACCGCGACCGACCCGAACGGGAACACTTCGGAATTTTCACCGGCGACGAGAATCGGATGCAGCTACAATATTTCCTCCTCCAGCCAAAATTTCACGACGGCAGGCGGCACCGGCAGTTTTAATCTGACCACCACCGCAGCGTGCGATTGGCAGGCGGCTCGCAGCGACAACTGGATAACAATCACGGGCGGGACGGGCGGCACGGGCAATGGCACGGTGAGTTTTTCCGTCGCCGCAAATTCCGGTCCGGCACGCACCGGTACGATAACGGTCGGCGGGCGCATTTTTACAATTACTCAGGAATCCAACTGCACGTATTTTCTGGTAAGTAATACTGCGGGTCATCCGGCGAGCGGCGGCAGCGGCGCAAACAGCGTGATTGCCCCGGCGGGCTGCACCTGGACGACGGTTAGCAACGATTCGTGGATAACTGTTACATCCGGCGCAAACAGCAGCGGCACCGCATCGTTCGCTTATTCAGTCGCGGTTAATACCGGTCCGGCACGACAAGGCACGCTGACCGTCGCCGGTTTGCCTTACTTTATCAATCAAGCCAACGGCTGCACATATTCGATTAGCCCGAATGGTCAAAACTTCGCGGCGGGCGGCGGCAGCGGCATTATCGATGTTGCTGTGTCCGCCGTAAACTGCACCTGGACAGCCGTCAACAATGCCGGCTGGATTACGGTCATGGTCGGCGCTGGCGGGTCGGGAAACGGCTTAATCAACTACAGCGTCGCCGCCAATAACGGCGTCGCGCGTTCCAGCACGATAACGTTTACCGGGACAGCTCCGCAAAGCTTTACAATTAATCAATCAGGCGCGGCAAGAAGAACAGTGTTCGATTTCGACGGCGACGGCAAGACGGATGTTGGCATTTTTAGAGCTTCGGACGGAAGCTGGTGGTACGTGCGAAGTTCAGACAGCCAGTTTCGCGTCTTCAGCTTCGGCGCTTCTTCGGACATTATCACGCCCGGCGATTTTACGGGCGACGGTCGTGCCGATATTTCCGTCTTTCGTCCTTCGACGGGGTTCTGGTATATCCAGAGAAGCGAGGATAATTCATTCTTCTCGTTCCCGTTCGGACAGACGGGCGATATTCCCGCGCCCGCCGATTATGATAATGACGGCAAAGCGGACGCCGCCGTCTTTCGTCCATCAAATTCGACCTGGTATATCCTCAATTCCGGCAACGGCACGACTTCGATTGTCGCTTTCGGCTCATCGGGCGATAAACCTGTGGCGGCAGACTTTGACGGCGACGGTCGTGCCGACATCGCTATTTTCCGCCCGTCGGATGGAAGCTGGTGGTATCTGCAATCGTCCGATCAGCAGTTTAAGGTTTATCGTTTCGGCGTTTCGACCGATAAGGCGGTGCCGGGCGATTACACCGGCGACGGTCGTGCGGACATCGCCGTTTATCGCCCCAGTACCGGTCAATGGTTCGTCCAGCGCTCCGAAGACAATTCGTATTACTCGGTTCCGTTCGGTCAACCGGGCGACTTGCCGACGCCGGGCGATTATGACGGCGACGGCAAGTTTGACCCGTCGGTTTTCCGACCTTCGGATACAAACTGGTATATTTCCCGTTCCTCGGGCGGAACGACTATTCAGGCGTTCGGAAACGCCACCGATAAACCGATTCCGGCGGCATTTATTCCCTGAAACATCCGGCTCTCTCCTCAATGCTGAAAGAGGCGGGCAAGAACTTTTCTCCTGCCCGCCTCTTTTCCTTATACTTAATTTTACTATTCAATTCCCGAGCTGTTTGCTACAATCTTCACAAAGTCGTTTGAACTTTTGATTTTCAAGTGACAGACTAAAAATATGCAAGTTTTACTGGCAGACGAATACGGATTTTGCTTCGGCGTCGAGCGCGCCGTCGAAATGGTCGAAGATGCTTTATCTGAAGGCGATACCGTGCGCACGCTCGGACCGTTGATTCACAACGAACAGGAAATGCAGCGGCTTGGGCATTACGGCGTTTCGACCATCAGCGAACCCGTCCAAATCAAGCGCGGCGAAACCGCCGTCATCCGCGCCCACGGCGTCACGCCCGAAGTACAGACGGAATTGGAAGAAAAAGCGTCAAAGGTCGTTGACGCGACTTGCCCGTTCGTCACGCGCGTGCAGAAGCTCGCCGCGCGCGCCGCCGAACAAGACCGCCACGTCATCGTCGTCGGCAACCCCGACCACCCGGAAATGATTGGCGTCAAAGGTTATGCGCCGAATCACGCGTTTGTTATTAAGGATGAAACGGAGGTCGCCGCGCTGCCGCGTCTGCGCAATCCGCTGGTCGTTTCGCAAACCACGATTAAGGCGAAAACCTTTTTCGACACGGCGGAAGCCATCAAGACGAAAACCGACGACGAAGTGCAGGTCGTCAACACGATTTGCTCGGCAACCCGCGACCGGCAGGATGCGGCGCGCGCCCTCGCGGGCGAAGTCGATGCGTTTTACATTATCGGCGGACGCCATTCGTCAAACAGCCGCAAGCTGCTCGCGGTTTGCGAGGAACAATGCCCGAAAAGCTTTCTGATTGAAACCGAAGAAGAAATAAACGCGCAGGATTTAGCCGGTGTCGAACTGGTCGGTGTGACCGCCGGCGCTTCAACCCCGAACTGGCTGATTGAAAAGGTCGTCAAATACCTCGAAGAAATCGGCGCGCGGCAGAAGAACGAATTGCCTTTAGCGTAATTTTTATAACGATTTGCTGACGCAAAGCGAGCCTGTTTTCAGCTCGCTTTTTTCATTGATTCCAAAACCTGTTTTAATTTCCCGATGCCCTGTTTGATTTCCTTTTCGTCGAATCCCGTATAGCCCAGAATTACGCCTGCCGGCAGCTTGTTTTCGATGCAGTAAGTCGAAAGCGGCATCAAATGCAGACCGCTCGCAAACGCCTTTTCGGCAACTTCCAGCTCGTCAAAACCTTCCGCGAGCCAGCCGATTAAGTGCATTCCCGATGCTGCTTTTGAGACTTTCAAAAGTCCTTTGAGCTGTTTTTCAACCTCTTCAACCAGAAAATACTGGCGTTTTTCATAAAGCGTTCGCATCCGGCGAATATGGCGGGCAAAATGTCCTTCGGCGATGAAATCCGCAAGGATTGCCTGCTCGAAAATCGGCGAATGACAATCGCCGGACCAGCGCGCCGCGCGTAAAATTTCGATTAGATTGCGCGGCACAATCAGACAGCCGAGCCGGAGCGCCGGAAAAATCGTTTTGCTGAACGTTCCGACGTAAATTACGCGCCCCGTAGTATCGAGATTTTGCAGCGATGCGAGCGGTCGCCCCGCATATCGAAATTCGCTGTTGTAATCGTCTTCGATAATCCATGTATTGCTCCGGCGCGCCCATTCGAGCAGACTCAAGCGCCTTGCAAGGCTCATCGTGACGCCGGTCGGATACTGGTGCGAGGGCGTGATGTAAACCAGCTTTGCCGCGTCGCTTCGGGTTTGCGCTTCCGCCAAATTAAAACCTTCGGCGTCAACCGTAACGGGGATAACCTCACAGCCGACGGCGCGAAAAACGCCCAATGCTTCCTGATAACACGGGTCTTCAATCCAGATTTTTTCGCCCGCTTCGAGCAAAACGCGGCTGATTAAATCGAGCGCCTGCTGCGCGCCGTTCACGATAAAAATCTGTTCGATGTCGCAGCGCACGCCGCGCGCGGCAGCAAAATGCGCGGCGACCGCCTCGCGCAGCGGACGATAACCCGCCGCTTCGCCGTAACCGGAAATTTTATAACGCGATTGGCGGTAAACGCGGGCGGCAATTTTTTCCCAAATCTCGAACGGAAATTCGCTGACGGCAGTTAAACCGTTTTTGAACGCCAATGTACGGGTCGCGCTCTCGAAACGCGAAGCTCGCGTGTTTGTTTCGATGAGCCGCGCGGCAAATTTTGAAATTTTTACTTTTTCCGGCGATGACTGCGCGCCGCCCGCATTCTTTTCCGCGGCGGAAATTTGCAGCAAATCTTCGGGCAGACGCGACGCCACAAAAGTTCCCGCGCCGGTTCTGCCTTCCAGATAACCTTCCGCCAGAAGCTGTTCAAAGGCATTGACGACCGTCAGGCGCGAAACGCTCAATTGTTTCGCGAGCACGCGGCTTGCCGGCAGCCGCGTGCCGGAAACTAATTTCCCGCCTAAAATCGCGCGGCGAATCTCTTCATAGATTTGGCGATAAAGCGGCACGGAAGAGCTTTTATCATCGAGCATTAAAAAAGGTATGTCGGGCATATTTCTACAAATTGGTCTATACGATTTTCTCGAAATTGGCTCTTTTAATAATACCGGTTTTGATTAAAATTATAAAATGTTCGTCGAAAAAAATGAACCGATAAATTTATAAAAAGAGGAATAATGAAATGTTGGAAATGCGCCAGTTTTGCGAATGCTGCGGTAAAAATTTAGCGCCCGAATCGGCGGACACGCTGATTTGCTCGTTCGAATGCACGTTTTGCGCCGATTGCGCTCTCGACGTGCTGGGCGAAATCTGCCCGAACTGCGGCGGCATTTTAACTTTGCGTCCGTCGCGCGCCGCCCGTTTATTGATTAAAAATCCCGCGACCGCCGAAAGGATTGTTAGGGAAAACGGCTGTTTGCAGGCTGAGCCGCCGGTGCGTGCGGTGGTTGCCGCAAATTGATTTATGAAGACGAATATGAAACGAAACAACCAAAATCAGCTTGTCAGAAGCAATGAAATCGAATGGAAATCGCTGACTTCAATCGGCGAGGCGAACGTGCAAGGCGTTTACATCAAATCTTTGCTGTTTGACAACGAAACCAATCGTTCGCCGACGATTCTTTTAAAGTTCGACGCGGGCGCGTCTTACCCGCTGCACACGCATCCCGCCGGTGAAGAGGTTTTTGTTTTGACAGGCGATATTCAGCTCGGCAAAGACCGCCTCGACGCCGGCGATTATCTTTTCACCGCGCCGGACAACCTGCACGCGGCGCGTTCCGAGTCGGGCTGCGTCGTGTTGTTGAAAGCGCCGCGCGCGACCGAATTTGTAAAAAGATGAGCGAGCAAATTACACAGACCGCGCGCACGAAACTAAAGCGAATACCGAAACGCGGAAATTTTGAACGAGCGAGCATTTATAAGATTCTCGACGAAGCCTTTGTTTGTCACGTCGGTTTCTGCGCGAACGGTCAGCCGGTTGTGATTCCGACATCGTTTGCGCGTATCGGCGACCGCCTCGTGATTCACGGTTCAGCGGCGAGCCGGATGATGCGTGCGCTAAGCGACGAAATCGAAGTTTGCGTGACCGTAACTTTGATTGACGGTCTGGTTCTGGCGCGTTCGGCGTTTCATCATTCGATGAATTATCGCTCGGTCGTCGTTTTCGGCAAGGCGAAAATTGTCCAGGACGAACGGGAAAAATACGAAGCCCTGAAAGCTTTTACCGAACATATCGTGCCGAATCGCTGGTCGGAGATTCGCCCGCCGACGAAAAATGAGCTGAAAGGCACGACTGTTTTATCGCTTTCTTTACGGGAAGCGTCGGCAAAAATTCGCACCGGCGCGCCGGTCGATGACGAAGAAGATTACGAAATGGACGTTTGGGCGGGCGTGCTGCCTATTCAATTATCAACCGGCGCGCCGGTTGATGATGAACGACTAAAAGACGGAATCCAGCCGCCGCCGCACGTTTTGAATTACAGCCGACAAAAATGATTGCGATTGCCGAAACCGACCGGGAAATTGCGGCTTGTTACGCTGTAATGGCGGAGCTTCGACAGCACATTGAACCCGACACGTTTTTGCCGCTTGTTAAAAGATTATCGGCAAATTCTGGTTTTCGGTTGGTTTATTTAAAGGATGAAGAGGTCAAAGCCGTCGGCGGATTCAGAATCTCGGAATGGCTCGCGGGCGGAAAATACCTCGAAATCGAAGACCTTGCGACGCATGACGGCGAGCGCTCGAAAGGTTACGGCGGCGCGCTTTTTGATTGGCTGGTCGCGCTTGCAAAACGCGAGAACTGCGACCAGCTTCGGCTGGTTTCACACGTCCGAAGATTCGGCGCGCACCGGTTTTATCTGCGCAAGGGAATGATTATCGAGGCGCATTATTTTTCGATGAACTTGAAATAAAAAAGCCGCGAGAGTTTCAATTCTCGCGGCTTTTGGGTACTCAAAACTTTTTCACCAAAAGCGTTAGTTAACAGGTTCAGACCATTTCGGCATCGAAATCGCCTGGTTCAGATAAACACTGAATTCCGTTCCGGAACGGACTTCCGCTTCTTCGCCTTTGGTCATTTTTTCTCCCAGGAATCCACCCGCGGCACCTAAAAGTCCGCCGATGATTGCGCCTTTGCCGCCGCCGATTGCCGCGCCGAGAACAGCGCCGCCCGCGCCGCCGCCGCCGATGAAAATGATTTTACGATTCTTCATCTTGTCGCCCGACGCGACCGATTCGTTGTCGCTTTTCGCACTCTTGCTATCCAAATCGGTCAGCGAGCCATTAATCGCACGCGATTTTCCCGTCGGGAGTCGAACCGAAGTAAAGCTGACGCCGATTTGCCCCGGATTGCCGCCCTTTTTCGCCTGAATTACGGTATCGACGCGACCCGTCACCGTACTTCCGGTCGGAATGACAACGACGCCCGTGTTTGAATAAACCGGCTCGGTGACGGTTGTCGTAAACGTCTCGCCGACGCGCGCGGTTTTCGAACTGATGTTGTTATTCATCCGCACGCGGAATGATGTTCCGGTGCTGACCGTATAAAGCTTGACCGCCGGTTTAACGACGGTTTTTCTGACGGTCGTTTTTTTGCGAATGACCGGCTTTTTCTTTTGCGCCAGCGCCGCGTCACTCGCGCCGAAGGCTAACAGCATCGCTAAAATCGCGGTTAAACTACGGAAATTAAATATTTTCTTCATATTTCACCTCTTTTTTTATTTGCTGAAACCAACCACT
This sequence comes from Pyrinomonadaceae bacterium, assembly GCA_036403375.1. GTDB lineage: Bacteria > Acidobacteriota > Blastocatellia > Pyrinomonadales > Pyrinomonadaceae > JAFDVJ01. The sequence goes on along the minus strand of DASWRC010000105.1, from coordinate 11,834 downwards.
AAAACCTGCCTGCGTTAGTCGCCCGTTATGACGGCAAACGACCTTAAATCGTTGTCCTAATTTTCGTTAGCAGAGCATTTCCGGTTTTAGATTAGCACCAATCGGCGGAAATAAAAATCGTGAAATTTTAAAAATTTTCTTGAAATCGGCATTTATTAAGCGTATATTCTAGGCAATTAACATATTTCGTTCCTTTTGAACGTCAGCCGCCCTTTTTGTCAGGGCTTATGTTGTTTGAAGAGAAACCTTTAACAGATTTTTCGCACTTGAGGAGAGTTGTCTTTATATGCCGTTAATCCACCAAACCGTTCTGCTTTTCGCACTCAATTTTCTTGATGCGGTGCTGACAATTTACTGGGTACGCAACGGGTTCGCGACCGAAGGAAATCAACTGATGGCGACGCTTCTGGACATCGGCGACATGCCGTTTCTGGCGGTTAAAGTGGCTATCGGCGCGGTCACGGCGATTGTTCTCTGGCGCTGGCGAAAAAAACGGCTGGCAAAATACGGTCTGACGGTCGCGCTCGCGGTTTACATCAGTTTGATGGGAATTCATTTTCTGACCGGGCTGTCGGCGATGGGTTACGTTTCAAATACGTTCGTTCATGATTTTACAAAGCAGATTGCCGGACTTTTTGCCTAACGCGCGCTATACAAAATTTTACAAAAAACTACTTTTTTTGTGGCGACCCGTTGTTTATACTAAGTTGAAACAGCGGGTTGTTTTTTTTCGTATTTCAGCACGCAACGATTTTTTTCCAATTCGGCATCAAATACTTGAAATTTTTTTCAGGAATTCTAAAAGGGTAGATATGTCAAAGAAAGCAGTATATCAATTATCAGCGCGACAAATAGTTTTATTAGCGTTCGCTTCGGCGCTCATCGCCATCGGAACGGCTGCCTGTTTAAGCAATTTCGGCGGACTTTTTCAGCTTCGCAATGCGAATATCGCGTCGGCTGAAAATGCGCCGACGCCGCAGGGCATCTCGAATCCGACGACGGTCAGCGACGAGCAAAACAGCATCGAAGTTTACAAATCACTCTCACCGGGCGTGGCATTTATCACGACCAGCGCGCAGGCGCAAAATTTCTGGGGCGAAGAATCGGAAACCGAACGCGGCACGGGCTCGGGGTCGGTGATTGACGCCCAAGGTCACATTTTAACGAATTATCACGTCGTCGAAGGCGCGACGAAATTGTCCGTCACCTTCGGCGGCGAAAAAGCTTACTCGGCGAAAGTCGTCGGCGGCGACCCGGACACGGATTTAGCCGTAATTCAAATCGAGCCGACGACCGACAAATTAACGGTCGTGCCGCTCGGCGATTCAGACCAGCTCGAAGTCGGGCAGAAAGTTCTCGCCATCGGCAACCCGTTCGGACTCGACAGAACCTTGACGACCGGCGTGATTTCCGGCTTGCAGCGTCCTATCAGAGCGCGCAACGGTCGCACGATTGAAGGCGCGATTCAGACGGACGCGTCAATCAATCCGGGTAATTCGGGCGGACCGCTGCTCGATAAATTCGGTCGGATGATCGGCATCAACTCGCAGATTCTTTCGCCCGGCGGCGGTTCGGTCGGCGTCGGCTTTGCGGTTCCGGTCAATATTGCCAAGCGGATTGTTCCGCAGTTGATTCAATACGGCGAAGTTCGTCGTCCGAAGCTCGGCGCGACGCTCTATAGCGTCGAACAGCTTGCCGAGCGCGGTGTGCAGATGCCGGTTCCGAAAGGCGTTTTGATTCGCAGCGTTTCGCCCGGCGGTTCGGCGGCGAGCGCCGGTCTTCGTGGAATCTCGCAGGACGGCGACGGTGAAGTCGTGTTGGGCGACATCATCACGTCGATTGACGGTACAAAAGTTTCCGACATGGACGACGTTTACAAAGTCCTCGACAAGAAACAAATCGGCGACACCGTTCAGATCGAAATTTATCGCGGCAATAAAACGCAGACGATCGGGCTGAAATTAATGCCGCTTCCGGCGGCGGTTCAGGGTCGCCCGCCGACCACTCGCAAACCGCAGTAATTCAGTGCGGCACGCAAGGGAGCGCAAACAATCCGGACAGTAAGAGCCTGCGGGTTTTTGCTGTCCGTTTATTTTTCCGAAATGATTAAGCCCGACAATTTTTACAACGATGGATTCGGCTGGATTTGCCGCGCTTGCGAGCAGGAGCTAAAAGCGCTGACGCCGCCCGCAACCCGTTCGCGGCTGATGCGGGAAGGCGAAGCCGAAAGCAAAAGCGTGCGGCTTTCAAATTCAGCGCTCGCCAAATGGACTGACCCGACGCGCACGGCGCTCGTCTGCCCGCGCTGCGGAATCGAAGAGAAGATTTTAACCGCCGAGGCACCGTCGACAGACAGGCATTAAGAGGGCAGAAGGCAAATCCGGCGAGTGTCGTTTTATTGCTTTCAAACTTCCGTTTCCGCGGCGTCTCTGTGGTAAATTATTTTCAATGAAAATACTCGATGTCGGCTGCGGCGCAAATAAATACGAGGGCGCGATAGGATTAGATAATAATCCGCGCACGGCGGCTGACGTGATTCATGATTTGGGCGTTGTACCCTACCCGTTCGCGGATAACGAATTTGATTTAGTAGTTTCGCGCCACGTCGCCGAGCACGTACCGGACGTGATGGCTTTTGTGACGGAACTTTACCGCATCACGAAAAGCGGCGGAAAGATAAAGCTCCTCACGCCGCATTATACGAATCCCGATTGGGCGACCGACCCGACGCATCGCAATCATTTTAATTCGTATTCCTTCAACACGTTTTTGCCCGACCGGCAGGTTTTCGATTTTTACACCGACGTGCGCTTAAAACCCGTCCGAACCTACGTTTCGCTTGCCAATCTGTGGCGCGCGCTCGGGCTTGAATTTGTCGTCAATCTCGACCAGAAATCACCCGGATTCAGATGGACGCGCAAGTTTTGGGAATTTTATTTGAGCTACATTTTTCGCGGTAAGGAGCTGGAATTCGAGTTTGAAGTCGTCAAAGACTGATGAAAAATCTTTTCGCTAATCGGCGGCAAACTTTTATTCGCTTCAAAATCATCTATAATTTGACGAAAGGTTTAGTTTTTAGAAGAGGTTTTTCAAATGAAGAGAAAGATTTTCGTGCTTTTTTTGCTCTGCGGATTCGTCCTGAGCGCGGTCAGCGTTGGATTTGCCGATCCGAAAGACGATAAAAAAGCCAAGAATACGAATCAATTGCTCGCTATTTTACCGGCTTCGGACGGCGTGGTGACGATTGACGCCAAACGATTTTTCGGTCAGGCGCTGCCGCAGATTCTGTCTGCCAATCAGCCGCTTCTGACCGACCTGACAGGTCAGCTGGACGCCATTAAAACCGCGACGGGCATCGATTACAAGAAATTCGACCAGATTGCAATCGGCGTCAACGCAGTTAAAATTTCGGAAACCCGGTATAATTTCGAGCCGCTAATCTTAGCGCGCGGGCAATACAACGCCGCCGGACTTCTGGCGGTCGCCAAGATTGCTTCGAACGGCAAATACCGCGAAGAAAAAATCGGCGAGAGAACGGTTTACGTTTTCTCGGCAAAGGAAATTATCGAACAGCACCGGAGCAAAATCACCAATTCGATGATTGGCAAACTGCTCGATAAAATCCTCGCGGGGTTGAACGACGAGCTTGCTTTAACGGCTTATGACGCGAACACTGTGGCTGTGGGTTCACTGCCGCGCGTGCGCGAAATTTTTGAAGGCAAAACGCGGCTCAGCGCCGAGGTTCTGGATTTGGTTTCGCGCAAGCCGAACGCGGTCGTCAATTTCGGCGCGCGCGTTCCGAACGGGCTCGCGAAATTTTTCGACCTCGACAACGACGAGATTGGTAAAAATCTTGACGCGGTTCGCTCGCTTTCGGGTTCGATGGACGTTATCGAAGGAAACACTGCGGTTTCGTTTTCCGCTAAAACCCTTAACGCCGAACAGGCGAAAGGCTTGAAGGAAACTCTCGACGGGCTGCAAATGCTGGGCAAAGCTTTCCTCGGCGGCTCGAAATCGCCGGATAAAAAAGTTTACGGGCGGATGGTCGAAAATGCGCGCATCGCGCAGCTCGGCAACGAAGTCACAATCGATTTGCTGATACCGCAATCCGATTTAAATGTTATTGTCGGCGCAAAGAAATAGTTTTTCTTCTTCTTTTTTCACCGAAGAAAGGGCTGCCAGAGCGTTTCTGACAGCCTTTTTTAGTGAAAAAATATTTTCGATTTTCGCGCGTCGGAACTTTTCCGTAAAATAATGTAGATGAAAAAAATTACCCGAATCAAATTCGTCCTTTTTCTAATCGCGGCGCTCGGCTCAGCCGCCGCCGCGCAGAACGATAACCGCCAGCGGGTTATCACGGGCGCGACGCCGGCAGTTTCGCCGACGCCGCAATGCCCGCCGGGCGCTGCTTGCAATGTCAAACCCGCTGCGAAATCTTCGGCGACGGGCACGCTGACGATTTTTGATTTGCAGGCGAAGATTCGCCAGACGCTGCTGCATCCCGACCTGCGGCGCGGCAGTATCGGCATTAAAATCGCGCTGCTCGACAGCGGGAAAGTCGTTTTTGAAAACGACGCCGAAAAATATTTTATGCCCGCCTCGAACATGAAAAGCTTTACGGTCGCGGCGGCGATGGAAAAACTTTCTCCGAATTTTCGTTTTGTGACCAGCGTTTTCGCCGCTTCGCAGCCCGACGCGAGCGGCACGATAAAGGGCGATTTGACCGTTTACGGGCGCGGCGACGTTTCGTTTTCGACCGCTTTTTACGACGGCGATTATTACAAAGGATTGGACAATTTAGTTGATAAAATCACGGCGGCGGGCGTCAAAAGAATCGAGGGAAGTGTGGTCGGCGACGAAAGCTACTTTTCGGGTAGTTCGCTGCCGCCGGGCTGGGAATGGGACGATTTGCAGTGGTATTACGGCGCCGAAGTTTCGGCTTTGCCGCTCAACGACAACGCGCTCGATTTGACGGTCAAACCGGCGTCGGTCGGCGCGCCGTGCATCGTCAATCTTCTGCCGTTCAATCCGGTTGTGCGAATTATTAACACCTGTCTAACCACCGCTGCGGGCGTCAAGCGCGATTTGACGGTTAAAAAAGACCTCGACCAGAACACGCTGGAAATCAGCGGCACGATGTCGGTCGGCGACAAGGGCTTTACGGATTACGTCGCGGTTTCGCACCCGGCAGAGCTTTTCGTCGCGCTTTTAAAACAGCGGCTCGAACAAAAAGGCGTCGTCGTCACCGGACAACCGCGCGTTATCGGCGCAAAGGAAAAAGCGTTTTTAGCGGTCGCTTCGCAGAATGCGCCCTTCCCGATTGCGCAAATCGAATCGCCGCCGTTTTCCCTCATCGCGGCAAAAACTTTGAAGCCGAGCCAGAATATGTACACCGAAACGATTCTCCGGACGCTCGGCGAACAGCTCGGCGATAAAACGAATCCGAAGCAGACGAGCGCCGAACGCGGCATTGCGGTCGTCAGAAATTTTCTGAATGAAATCGGCGTTGCTCCGGATGGCTTGATTCAATTCGACGGCAGCGGTCTCTCGCGCCATAATCTGGTGACGCCGGCGTCGCTTGTCACGGTTTATACTTACATGGCGAAACAAAGCCGTTATTCGCAGGCATGGCTCGATTCGCTGACCATCGGCGGCGTTGACGGAACTCTGAAAACCCGTTTCAAAGGCGTCAGAACGCGCGGAAACGTGCGCGGCAAAACGGGCACGATCGACCAGGTTTCGGCGCTTTCGGGTTATGTCACGACTGCCGCCGGCGAAAGATTGGTTTTTTCAATCATCGTCAACGGCGTTAACGACAGCGGAGCGCGGACGGATATAATCGACGAAATCGTCGGTCATCTCGCAGATTTTAGCGGCACGGTAAATTAGTAGAGGATAAAAGCAGAAGAGGAGTCGAGGAGACAATAAAATCTCCTCGACTCCTCTTCTGCTTTTATCCCTTTCCAGGATTACCAGCGTGAACCGCCGCCGCCCTCGTAGCCGCCGCGACCGCCGCCGCCGCCGCCTCGATTGCCGCCGCGACCGCCACCGCCGCCGCCGTAACCTCCGCGACCGCCGCCACCGCCGCCGTTGTTATCACGCGGGCGAGCTTCGTTGACGACCAGGTTGCGACCATCGAATTCCGACCCGTTAAACTGCGAGATGGCGCTGGTTGCTTCGTCTTCCGACGACATTTCGACGAATCCGAAGCCGCGCGAGCGACCGGTTTCACGGTCCTCGACGACGTTTGCCGATTCAACCTTACCGGCTTGTGAAAAATGTTCAAATAAATCGTCGCTCGACACGTTGAACGACAAATTTCCGACATAAAGTTTTGTACTCATTTATCCTCTTATTTTTATTTAACTTTGAAAGAAGCGAAAGACAGGCAACTTGTGGAAAGATGAAAACTCTACCAACTGCGACACGCCCGGCTCGTCAAAAAACTACTAGACTGCTTCAAGAAAATACCCAAACCAAACTCTCCAACCGAACCGAAACTTTGTCGCTTTGCTTAACAAGTGCGGGCGCATCAACCGAGATACTCTGAGAGCAAAAACAGTAGAAATTATGCCCGTTTTTACTAATAAAATCAAGAGGAAAGTGAAAACGTGCAAAAGCCGTCATAATGATTATCGAACTGACTTTTGCGCATTTCTATTTTTAATTTGTAAGAATATACAAAATTTTTTCAGCCTGTTCGCAGATTGTTCTGCCTGAAGAACTCTTTTAATGAGGCAAGTCTTTTTCGCGTTTCCCAAACAAAAATAATTCTCATAATCGGGTGCAGAATCCATCTCAGGAATTCGGGACTCGACGTGAAATTTACTTTATAAATTATCTCGGATTGGTTTTCGCCCGTGTCCGCGTGGCGAATGCTGGCGGCGAAAGTTTTAAAAAAAGGCGGTTGATTGAGCATTTTGACAGCCGCCACTTTTCCTCTCTCGAAAGACACGTACTGTGTTCGGAGAGCGAATCCGCCGAGGATAGCTTTCCCCTGACAGACCGAAATCGCGCCTTTGCAGGATTCGGGGAAATCATTCTCAAGATAGGCTTTTTGCAAAAGCGTGTCCCATTCCAGCCGCCGGTCGTAGTCGTGTAACAGATCAAAGACTTCGATAGCTGAAGCAGTAATAACTTCTTTTATCTCCACAGTTGGCACTTGCTTTTAATCTTTCAGAATATCCAAAATCTTTTCGTGAATTCCACCGAAACCGCTGTTTGAGATAGTCCAAATACTATTGAAATAAAGGTAAAACAAAAGTAAAATAGCGGAATGATTGTAACCGAAACAGATTTGTTTTCAACCGTCAAAGCGCTTCCAAACAATTCCGTGACAAGAATTTATGGCGTTTCGTGGGAAGATTATGAAGATTTGGTGAACAAAATGGAACAATTTCCAGCTCACCGGATTTGGTTTGACGGCGGAAAACTATCTATTATGAGTCCGAAACCTAATCACGAAAAACCGAAAACCTTTTTTACTCGAATAGGACAAATTTTATCAGATGAATTATCTTTAGATATTGAAGACCTTGGCTCAACTACTTATAAATCGGAACTCAAGAAAAAAGGCGCGGAACCAGACGTGTGTTTTTATGTTGCAAATGCAGAATTTATCATTGGTTTGGATAATTTTGATACTGCGATTGCGCCGCCGCCCGATGTCGTAATAGAGATTGATACAACCAATGATTCTTGGGATAAATTTCCTATTTACGCGTCGTTCGGCGTAACGGAGATTTGGAGGTATGACAGCGCAGAAGTCAAGTTTTATCAACTAGTTGGAGAAAAATATAAGGAAATAGAAAACAGTCTTTCATTTCCGGTTTTACCCGCCCCAATTTTGACCGAATTTGTTCTACGAACAAAAAACGAAGGTCAAACTCATATTTTGCGAGATTTTCGCAATTGGTTAAAAAGCCGAATTTAATCTTTCAAAATATTCAGAACTTTCTCGTGAATGCCGCCGAAACCGCCGTTCGACATAATCGCGACGACATCGCCGTCTTTTAATTCGGGCGCGAGATGCTCGACAATCGCGTCGGCGTCCGCGAAGGCAAACGCCGGTTTTCCTTGCAGTTTTATATCTTCGACGAGCTCGCCAACGTCCAGAACCTTGCCGAGTTCCGAGGCTTTCGATGTGTTATAAACGCCCGCGATAATCACGTAATCCGCGTAATTAAAGGCTTTCGTGTAAGGTTCCTGAAAAACCGCGAGGCGCGACGACCACGAACGCGGCTCGAAAACGGCAATCAGGCGTTTATCGGCGTATTTCATGCGCAAAGCCTTCAAAGTTTCTTCGACGGCGGTCGGATGATGCGCGAAGTCGTCAATTACCGTCACGCCGCGCTCTATCCCGCGCACTTCCATCCGGCGCTTGACCGATTTGAACGTGTCGAACGCTTCCTGAATTTTGTCTTTACCGATTCCCCACGCGTCCGCCGCGATGATGACGGCGAGACAATTACGCACGTTAAATTCGCCAATCAGATGCGTTTCAAACTCGCCCCAGCTATGACCGTCTTTAAAAATCGTAAACCGTGTCACGTCGCCCGAAAAATCGATGTAGCGCGCCTGCCATTTTGCATCATCGGACGTTCCGAAAGTCTCAATCTGCGTGAAAAGCCTGCCGCTCATTTCGTCCAGAACCTCGCGCGCGACCGGCGAATCGATCCCGACAATCAGGCGACCGTTAGCGGGAACGAGGTTCATCAGCCGCGAAAACTGGAACTTGATTTCGGTTAAATCACGGTAAATGTCGGCGTGGTCGAATTCGACATTGTTGACAATCGCGATTTCCGGCAGATAATGCATAAATTTCGGCTTTTTATCAAAATAAGCCGTGTCGTATTCGTCGCCTTCAATGACGAAAAAATCGCTCTCCGAGACGCGAAAACTCGCGCCGAAATTCTGCACGATTCCGCCGACCAGAAACCCCGGACTCAAGCCGCCGCTCTCCAAAATCCACGTTGCGATACTCGTCGTCGTCGTTTTCCCGTGCGTGCCTGCGATAACCAGACTGCGCCGCCCGCGAATAAATTCTTCCTTGACGATTTCCGCCTGCGAACGATAAAGCAGTTTGCGATTTAAAACTTCTTCAAGCTCGGCATTCCCGCGCGAAATCGCGTTTCCGACGACCGTGCAATCCGCGCCGATGTCCGCGTTTTCCGCGCGGTAACCGTTCAAAATTTGGATTCCGAGCTCCTCAAGCTGCGTCGACATCGGCGGATAAACATTCTGGTCTGAACCCGTCACCTTGTGCCCGCGCGCCTGCAGCATTCCCGCCAGCGAAGCCATCGCCGTCCCGCAAATTCCGATTAAATGATAGTGCATAAAAAGTGGTCAGTTGTTAGTGGTCAGTCGATTTTTTCTTTCTTTCACTCGTTTTTGTTCTTGTAAAACAAAAGTATTCAACGATTCCTTGAATAATTCTAAGTTTTTCTTTTTAACCTTGTCGAATGCAAAGTTTGAGGGAAACAGTAATCCAGCTTTTATTGTTTCGGGAGTTCTTCTAAAGTTTACTTCGCACCAGTAGAATTTTTTGTTTTTGCTTTTTCCACATCGAACGGTTCTATCCGCAAATTCTTCTTTGGTTTCAGTTTTATACCCGTCGCCTTCTACAAAAAATGGTAAATTCATCATTCCGCCACGATGAATAATGAGGTAAGAATCATTTTTGTATTTAAGATACGAAATAATTCCTTCACGATAGTTCCGTGTTTCTTCCTTAAAGTTTGCCGGTACTTTTGTATCTTCCAGAAGAATTCTTTCTCCGTATTTCCAATCATAATCTACAAATTTTTCTTTTTCTATTTTTTGTCCAAGACAAGTAGAAACGACAATGAGAACAACTAGAAATGTAAAACCTTTTTTCATAAAACGCTTTGAAGCTTATTTTACAGAATTAGACAACTCTTACCGGAGAAAGTTCTAAAGAAAATTGATGAGAATATTTACTTTCTATATTCGCTTAAAAACAATTTGCCTTCCTGTTCAATCAGACCTAATTTCACGCGGTCGAGCCAGCCGATTCTGCCAGGCACATTGCGGTCGAAATAATCGTTTTCGGCAAAATAGACGGTCGAAACGGTTTCGATGCCGAGAACCGTTAAGGTTAATTCGTGTCCAAAAGCGCGGAAACTGCCCGTCGCCGTACCGATTTCAATTAAATTGCCGCTTCAATATCCAAATTCAAACCTTCGCCATGATGTCGTTCAAAGATACAATAAGTAGAACCTGTATCTATTTTCGCTTCGACATCAACGCGTAAATCGCCGCTATTTAAAATTGTTTCGACCGTGATTCCGACCTTGTAAAAACTGTATTTGTGAAGAATATCGAATTCCGGAAGTTCCGGCATAGTTTACCATCCTCCGAAAGGTAAATCTTTAGCTTTCACCCGTTTCACAAAAGGAACGGAAATACCTTTAGCTCTTGCCGCAGCATAAAGTTCCTTTGGATTTTTGCCATGACCAATCAATTGACCGCCTTCGAGCAGAACAAATTGCCCGTCGTATTCTTCCTTATGTTCTTCAATCCATTGCAAAGCCTGTCGAAACTTTTCGTTTTTTTGCGCAAGTTCGAGACCTTTGGTTTCTTTTTCGGATTGTTCGTTCTGTTTTTCTTCTTCTACCCAATCAAAAAACTTTTCGCGTTCGGGCGGCGGCAGAGCTTTAACAATTTCGATTGCATTTTCCAGCGTCGGAGTCATAAATTTCACCTCGGAATCCTTTTAATACTCAATTTACACCTTTTATATTAATACTTACCAGCGAAGCCATCGCCGTTCCGCAAATTCCGATTAAGTGATAGTGCATAAAGAGATTAATTTATGTTTATTTAGTTTGCTGGGGTGAAAGTTTATCGAACTTCTCAAAATATTCTATCACTCGAAAACTCTGCTGTGAAAGACGCTTGATAAATACGTTTTTTGGCGGCATCCGATTTGTGAGCAAAAATACCGGCTTGCAAGGCTTTATATTTGTTAAAATCTAATCTTGTCATGAGCAGACAGAAAATTGTGGCGGTGGATTTTGACGGAACCTGCGTGATGCACGAATATCCCGACATCGGCGCGGATGTTCCGAATGCGGTGCGTGTTCTAAAAAGATTGGACGCCAACGGCGTCAGAATGATTCTCTGGACAATTCGCTCGGGCGCTTATTTACTGGAGGCGATGCGCTGGTTCAGGGAACGGGAAATCGGTATCTGGGCGGTCAACAAAAATCCGCAGCAGAGATTTTGGTCAAAATCTCCGAAAGCCTACGCGCCGGTTTATATAGACGACGCGGCGCTCGGCTGCCCGCTTATCATATCGGCGGATTCCGAAAGACCTTACGCCGATTGGTCGGTAATCGAAAAGCTGCTCGAAGAAATCGAATATTTATAAAACTGTTTCCTTAACAAATCGGTAAAGAAAAGCCTGCCCGCTTTTTTGTAGTCTTCGAAATAATCGGAGAAAAACGTCAATTATCTTTTTTTACAATATTTTGCCCGCTGCCGAGAATTTTCAAAAGGCGGTCGGGATAATCGGTCATAATGCCGTCAACCTTCATTTCGATAAGCCGCTGCATATCCTGTGGATTGTTGATTGTCCAGACGTGAACTTTCAGATTCAGCCGGCGGGCTGTTTCGATAAAATCTTTCGACACGATTTCGAGCGCGCCGATTCTTTCGGGAATCTGCAAAACCTGCATTGGCGGGCTGTAATTCGTCCCTAAACCGAGTTTATACATCGCCAGAAAATCTCTGACTTCCGAAGGCGTCGCGGCGGTTGCGACTTCCGGACAGGCGGCGCGAAATTCGTCAATCGCCTGCTGACGAAACGAGCC
>DASWRC010000104.1:0-10406 GCA_036403375.1 Pyrinomonadaceae bacterium | reverse complement strand
TGGCAAGCGGACGACCCGCAGCTCTGCCGTTTCGACAAGCTGACGTATCAGTGGTTTCGTGACCGCTTGAATGCCAAACTTATACGGTAGTAAAATAAATTCGTAAGGAGAAAAAAGATGGAACCGTTAAAACCGAGTTTTCGAGCCGCTTTGAAGGAAGAACACGAAGGTCTGACCGATGCACAGATTGACGAGGTAGAAAAATTAATCGCTGAACGTTTCAGGATAGACCCCGAAGCCGAACCGCTTAAAATTCAGGAACTGGACAGAAAACGCGAAGAAATACTAAAAACGCAAATGCCGAAGGCACAACAGGTTTTCCAAAGAGAACATTTTTCTAAGGAAAATGAGTAAATAAAAAAGACCGGCTCTCACCGGTCTTTTTTATTTCTCCGTGTTAAATTTACCGGCGCGGCGTGTTTTCGCCGATTGTCCAGACGATGATTGAGCTGGAAAGTCCTAAGCCCGAAAGGCGTCCAGCCATCATTACGATGGTTTCGCCTTTTTCGACCGTCTCGGCACCGAGCAGCGTTTTTTCGCCGTCTTTGAGCATCGCTTCGGTCGTTTCGGCACCGCTGAAAATAAGCGGGTTGACGCCCCAAATCAGCGAGAGCTGATTATAAACTTCCGTGCTGTTCGTGAGCGCATAGGTCGAAAGACCCGAGCGAATCGAGGATAGGCGGCGCGCCATTAAACCCGATTCGGTGAAAACGGCGACCTTCTCGGTTTTTATCTCGCGCGCGCAGATGGCGGCGGCTTTGCAGAGCGCCTGCGAAGTTCTGCCCGTCGGTGCTTCGGCGAATTTCACGGGGCGTTTGAGCTTGGTGGTCGAGACGGTTTCGGCGGTTTTAATGATGCTTTCCATCGTCGCGACCGATTCGACCGGATACTTGCCCGAAGCGGTTTCCGCCGAGAGCATGACGGCGTCGGTTCCGTCCCAGACGGCGTTTGCCACGTCCGAAGCTTCGGCGCGCGTCGGGCGAGGGCTTTCAATCATCGATTGCAGCATTTGCGTCGCCGTGATGACGAATTTATCGTTCATTACCGCTTGTTCGATGATTCGTTTTTGATAAACCGGAACTAATTCCGCGCTCGTTTCGACACCCAAATCGCCGCGCGCGACCATCACGCCGTCGGTTTCGCGGATGATGTCGTCGAGGTTTTCGATTGCCTCAGCCTTTTCGATTTTGGCGACCAGGAGCGGGCGTCCCCATTTGCGCGTATTGAGCTTTTTGATTAAATCCCTCACCTCACGGCAATCCTCGCCGCGCCGCACGAAGGAAAGGGCGATGTAATCTACGTCCTGGGTCATCGCCCATTCCAAATCTTTGCGGTCTTTTTCCGTTAGGCTGGGAATCGGCAGTTTCACCGTCGGCAGATTGATGCCTTTGCGTTCGGAAAGAACCGCGCCGTTAACGACCTCTGTGACGACATCGGTTTTCGTTACCTTTTTAACCTTTAATTCAATCGCGCCGTCGTCGAGCAGGATTTTGTCGCCTTTTTTTACGAGCTTTGGAATTTCCTTGAAATTGGTCGAAACTTCCTTTGCGCTGCCCTGAATATCGCGCGAGGTCAGGATAAATTCCGCGCCGCTTTCCAATGTGACGGGCGTCGCGTTTTGCAGCAAACCGGTGCGGATTTTCGGACCCGAAAGGTCAACCAGCACCGCTAGCGGGCGATTCAGTTTTTTCGCCGCCGCGCGCGCGATTGTGATGCGCGTCGCGTGCTCGTCGTAATTGCCGTGCGACATATTTATCCGCACGGCGTCGAGTCCGGCTTCCAGCATTTCAGTGATAATTTCCGGCGTGCTCGAAGCCGGTCCGAGCGTTGCTAAAGTTTTTGCTCTTCCCATAAAAATAGTGGTCAGTGGTCAGTGGCTCGAAGAGGGGCGGTCAGCATTTGTCTTTTTCTGACTTTCTGACTACCGACCACTATTCATCAATGTTACGTCTGGACACGCCCTTTTCTCAAATCAACAACTTCAATTTCTTTGAGCGCCGATTTTCCTTCCTTCGGCAGCGCGTTGTCGGCGTAAATTTTCCATTTGACGGCTGAATCCTGCGCCGCGAATTCCTCGAAATTTTCTTTGAGCGGGATTTTCCAGTCCATCGTCATGCTTCTGAGAAGCGGAAAATTCGCCCTGAACTGTTCGTCGGCGTATTCCTGGTTGAGATTCGTCAAACGGTGACGATAAAATCTGCCGCCGTCCTTGATGTTCAGCTTGTTTTCGGTGTTTTGCAGAATCGAGACGGGCGCGTCGAGAAAAACCGCGACGTACTGGGCGAAAGCCGAACCGCTGTTGCGCGCCTGAATCACCAGACTTTGCGATTCGGGCGTAATTTCGATTAGAAAATTCAAAGCGATGTTCGGCGTCTGCTCGCGAAAAATCACGTCGCGGATTTCGTAATCTTCCATCGGCACGGCTTGAAAATTAAAGCGCTTGTAATAGCGCTGGTCGGACGCCTGGTGCGCCGTGTTGCTCTGCGGAATTTCGATGACATAGGCGACATCCGTTTCGCCCGAACTTAAAGAAACCGAATGAATGACGATGCCGTCGATGCGCGGGCGAATCGCCTGAATAATCTGCTCGACCCATTCGCGCGGGTACTGGCGGCGGTCAACCGGCGTGATTTTTTCCGGCAGGTGACGCCGGTTTTCCTGCTCGAATTCGCGAATCCCGTAAATCAAAATTCCGCCTGCCGAGTTGGCAAACGCCGAAACGTCTTTCGTGATTTCTTTCTTTTTCGTCTCGTTGCGGTCTAAGGCTTCCGCCGATTTATATTCGAGCGTTAAGGATTCTTCAATCTCGCTCGTGATGAAATTTTGTAAACGGCTCTCCGTCCAGTTTCGTGCCATTTTATTCGATTAAAACCGTGCGGTTTATAAATGAATTGTAACCGCGCGCCGCTGGCTTTGTCAGTTCGCCGCCGCGCCTGCCAGCTCGACGCCCGTTAAAGTTTCCGTCGTTTGAATCCCGTTGATTTCATCGGCAATAAGGCGCGCGGCTTTGAGGAGAAAATCGACTTCCTCCGGCGGCGCGTTAACGCTTTTCGCCGTCCCGTAAACCGGAATTTTTTTGTACCGGCTCGGAAAATCGTAATAAATGCGGGTTAAAACATTGAATTTCACGAAGGCGATTTCAACGCGGTTGTGAAATTTAACGAGCGTTGCGTCGCTGCCGACATTCTTTATTTTATAACTCGGCGGGCTGATGTTTCTGATGCCGAATCTTGCGACTTCGTCTTCGCCTTTGCTGCCCCCGACGACTTCCATCGCGATTTGGACGCGTTTCCGGTCTTTCGTCCAAACCGAATGCAGGTCGGACGCTTCCGCCCGTTTATGAATTTCGGGGTCGAATTTCCATGAATTTTGAATCATCGGGTAAAAAGCTTTCGCGCCGTTTTCCGCCGTCCAGTCGGAAAAATTTCGTGCGAACATTTCCGAGAGCTTTACGTCGAGCGACGACCGGCTTTGCGCGAATCCCGATAAAGCACAGGTAAAAACGATTATTGCAGCGGCAAATAGTTTCATAATTCTAGTTGGGTTGATTAATTCTGACGACGACCGAACGCGCCGCGAAATCGTGCAGCGCGCGGCGTTTGTCGTTGAAAAAAAAGACGAGAATGTCCGCCAGCGCCCAGCTGCCGGCAAAGCTCGTAAGGATTCCGTAAGCCGCCCGCACGTTTTCCGACTCGGGATTTTCGCCTAAATATCGGATGCCGAGATACATCGCGCCGAGGTTGAAAATCAATTGCGGAACGGCACGCAAAATCGCCTGACCGAAGCTTAGCGGCTCTTCGGACGCGTCCAAAACCTTGACGTTCATCCACATTTTGCCCAGGGTTTGCCCGAAGCGCGCGTGCATCAAAATTGTGTAAACCGGAAAAACCATCGTTGCGAGCGGAATCCAGACGTAGAAAAACAGCGGCGGAAATTCGGCTTGCCGAAACCACTCGTGCAGAATGCCGAGCGGCAGCATAATAAAATTATCAATCAACAAAGCGACGAGGCGCGGGAAAAAAGTCTGGTATTTTTCCATAAAACTTCTACTCTCAAACATCGGTTCGGACGACAATCGTTCCGGCAATAAAATCGTGCAGCGCCCGGTGTTTTTCATTCATCAGGCAAACTAAAATGTCGGCGATACCAAATATCATGACGAGCCAGTAAATAAGAGTTCCGACAATCCCTGTCGTCCCTTTTTGGGCGTTCGAAAAGCTAAAGGCGAACATTGCCATAATAAGCTGCGGGAAACTTCGCAAAACCGCTTGCCCGAAATTTATCTGTTTTTCGGAATCGTCCAGAACCTTAACTTTCGCCAGCATTTTTCCGACCGTTTGACCGTAATAATAGTGAGCCAAAATATAGTAAAAGACCGAAATCAGCCCGGCGACAGCCGACGAAAGCGCGACCGCGGTCGCCGATGAATTGAAAAATACGGTAGCAAAAGAAATTACCAGATTTACCGGAACGAGGATAAAAGTATCCACAAACGCCGCCCCGAAACGCTTTCTTAAAGTTTCATATTTCTCCATAAATCACCTGTGCAGCTCTTTAAGTTTCCGCAAATAATTTACCACGGTCGCGACAAAAGTCGAATGCGACCACGTTAAAGGCGAAACGGAAGCGTGTTCGCCCGTCAGCGGATTGACCTGTTCGGCGAGCACGCCCGACGGCAAAGCGCGTTTCGCCGTCCATTCCAGGATTTCGAGCGCGCCTTTCAAATCCTGCTTTTTTCGCGCAATCGCAATCCGAAAATCCGCCAGCCAGAGCGTGCATATAAACCACGCGTTGCCCGTCACTTCTTCCGAGACCCGCATGTAACCGTCATCATTAAAACGCGCCACGCCGCCGATTTCGCTCTCAATCCAGAGATATTTTTCGATGGCGCGCATCGTTTTCATCACCATTTCGTCGCGCGGTTCGAACGCGCCCAGGTAAAACGTGCCGAACAGCGACGCGTCAATCGTCGTGTCGGCTTCGTAATATTCATCGCCGTGAAACTGCAAAGCGCGGATAAATCTGCCGAGCTGTGTGCTGTAGAGATGCCTGCGCATCGCCGCCGTGATTTCGTCAGCCGCCGTTTCGTAAGCTTCGGCGCGTTCGGATTCGGCAAAAAGCCGCGCGAAATTTGCCGCCGCCCGCAAGCCGCCGACCACCGACGCGCACGTGAAAGTGTGAATTCCGCGCCGATCTTCCCAGAGATTCCAGCTCGGCGCCGGAAGTCCGGTTTCCTCGTGGCGAAACTCGACCATAAAATCGGCGCATTTCGTCACTAATTTGCGATACAAAAGATGCGCGAATTCGATGTCGCGATATTTGTCGTAATGCTGCCAGAGCGCCCACAGAACAAGCGCCGTCTCGTCTTCCTGAATCGGTACCTGCGCCGCGCCGCCGTATTTGTCCCAAGCCGTGTGCCAGCCGGACGCGACCGTTCCGTCGGCGTTGTATTTTTGCAGGAAATAGCCTTTTGTGTGAACGATTTCGCCGCAGAATTGATAAAACTTGCGCGCCAGATGGCGATAACCCGCCAAATCGAGCGCGTTGGCGACAAACGCGCCGTCACGCGTCCAGAGATAGCTGTAATGGTCGGTTGCGCGAAGTGTCACGTCCGAATCGTTTGCCGCCAAAATCGCGCCGGCGCGGTCAATCTGCGTGTACAGAATGAGCAGAGAGCGCTTGTAAAGCTCGACGATTTCGGGCGTTAAGCTGGCAAAATCCGTCTCGTTTTTATTAACCCACGCGCGCCAGTAATTTTCCGTGTAATCGAGCAGGCGGTGCGGTCGCTCGTCGAGAACTTGATAATTGAGCCGCTTGACTTCTTCGTGCGTCGTGCCTGCCGCAATCCAGTAGAAAAACTCGAACGTGTCCTGCGCCCCGAGCTCGAAACTTATCTGGACGGTCGAATCGACCGAGCCTTCCGTCTTCGCCCCGCCCGACAGCTCGCCGTCTTCGGCGTCGCGCCACGTTCCTTCCTGGTCGCGAAAAGCCTTGCGCCCGGTCGAGAAATTATCGAACTGCGGCTCGGTGTTAATCAGAAAAAAGCGGTGTTTTTTGTAATGAATGAGCGCGAGGGATTCGGGGTCGAAAAACGCGGTGTCGCCGACCTTGTTTTCATAAATCCGAAAATCATGGTGCAGAAACGCGCGAATCTCGCGCCGCCGGTCGGTCAGATTCGAGACGCGCACGCGCCGCAGGAAAATGTTTTCGTGGCTCGCGACCGTATCGTTCGAAACGATTTGCAAGCCCAAATTTTCGTTGGTTAGTTTAACGTCCGTAACGAGCGTTTCAGGCAAATACCGCAAATCGCGCTGCCATTCGTCCTCGAAAACCCACGAAAATTCGCCGTCCGCCCAGACGCCGAAGCGAAACGGAAAGCCCTCGGTGTGATTTTCCTGCCCGACGTGCGGAAAATAAACGTCGCGGATTTGGTATTTATCGTCGAATGTAACAAGCAGTGAGCCGTTTCCAACCGGAATATCGCGCATAAGATTACGAGTAAAAGATTTTCGTAATTATTTTACACGATTTTCAGAAGAAATGACCGATGCGGCTTCACTTCAGGTCGCCGACATATACATTTTGATAAACGCCTTTCGGAATCGCATTTCTAATGTCGAGCGGATATTTATTTTTGCCTTCCGGCGTGATTCCCTCGAAAATAAAGTCGATATAGCCGTTTTGATTTGCGCCTTTACGTCCCAGATGTAAATGCGCGCCGGACGTGCCTGTATAGATGCCGTGCCAGATAAATTCGTAACTGTGCCCGCTCGTAAAGACTTGCTTGTAACCTAAATTTCGCAGATTCAGATAAACCGTTCCGTCATCGATGCCGTCGATGTGGAAATCGGCGGCTCTGTTTAAAAGATGCAGGCTCGTCGGACTGCCGCCTTCGGGAACCGTCGTGCGGTCGCCGGACGTGACATCGACATTAGTCTGGAAATAATCGCACAGGTTTTGTAGAACTTGTTTAACTACCGAATCGGAAACCTGATGCCCGTGAAAATTTACTGCTGCCATAATTCCATCTCCTTTTGGGTATAATTATTGAATTGAAGTAATAATTTTTCGTTTATATTTTAGAGATCACCGCTCGCGCCGCCGGCATATTCATTTTGATATGAAACAATTTCTCCGGTCACCGAATCGTCTATTGAAGCCGCTTCGCCCGGCATCAGTCTGATCGGGTTCGATACGTTTTGGGATGAGACCGAGTGTCTGCACACGCCGCCATTACAAATTTCCTGCGTATATTGTTGCTGTCCGAAACGTATGTCGGCATTTTTGTTGTCGCGATTAACTACCGTCGGACGAAGCTTCTGAAATGCACCGAGAGCGGTAAAGCCGACCGGAGCCGTAGCCCGGATGTCGCTGCCATTGCCGCCGGCGGCGTTCGGATAATTCACTTTGTCAAAAGGTCGGTTGTACGTAACCCTCGCAATCGACGACAGCCGCTTCGTTCGGCGCGAGCGCGAGCGGCGCGGACGCCGTTTGCGACGCGACGACGGATTTGCAGATTCCGCCGCTGCAATCGCCCGGCGTATATTCGACCCGTCGAAAATTGATGAACTTTCCGTCGAGCTGTCCCGGATCGAATCCCGCCGCCGTGACGCGAAGTGTCTGATCCGGACCGAGCTGAACCAAGCCCGTGTCAAATCTAAATCTTTGCGGCTGTTCGGCGCTGACCATCGAATCGGATTTAATCAGCGACACTAAAACAATGCTCAGCGCGAGCGCGATTGATAATGTGATTTTTCGTTTCATTTTTAACTCCTTTATTCTCTGGCGTCGCGTGACCGGCGAGTTAAAAGCCGTTAGCGAAATTAAGTCCGCGCCGGCGGCGAGTGCGATTGATAATGTAATCCTGGGTGTTATAGTTTCCCTTTTTAGTTAAAGACAAAGCCGACCTCTTCCATTTCTAAGGTAGCGGTCACTCTCTGCGTGGACGTATCGAAAACAATCGCATTCACCCGCAGATTTCGATTATTGCTCAAAACGACTGCGCGAACAGTTACCGAGCCGGGAATGCACGTGAACGTCGCCGCTTCGTTCGAAGCCAGCAAGAAGGGCGCGGACACTGTTTGCGATGAAACGGCTTGTTTGCATATTCCGCCGCTGCAGGCGGTCTGCATATAATTCAGCGATATGATTTCAACGGGAATCGGATCACCCGAGCCTTGACCGCTCACCGTCGTTACACGAAGAACCTGATTCGTGCCCAACGTAATGACGCCCGTGTCGAATCTAAATCTTTGCGGCGGTTCGGCGTTGACAGCCGAATCGGATTTAAACAGCGACAGCAAAACAATGCTCAGCGCGAGCGCGATTGATAATGTAATTTTTCGTTTCATAGTTTTTTGACCTCCAAGTATTTTTCCGACCGAAAACGCTGGTTTCGGTTCACATTGATTTCCATTCCGAAGATGCGGTCGGCTTTTCCACGCGTGCGCGGTCTTCTAAAAGCGCGACAAACGTTCATTCGGCTCGTTTCTCGATTTTTTCGACTTTCAAAACACACTGTCTGCCGTTCGGCGATGCTTCCGTGTTCGATTTTTCTTTCGATAATTTGCCCGTGATTCTCACGCGGTCGAGCGAACCGACCATCTCGCCCGTGTCCGTAAAAATTCGCAAATCTTTCTGCGTGTAGCCTTCCGCCGGAAGCTCGTCGATGCGGTTTGTTTTACGGCTGCGCGTGCCGAAGACCGATGTTTTGATTGCCGCGCTTTTGCCGTCCGGTTCGGCGGCAAGAATCAGCTCGTAAATCGTCAATTCGGTTTCCGGACTGGTTGCCGCATTCATCAGCTCGGGCAGCGCCAGAAAGCCCTCGACGGCGACGAGCGTGCCGTCTTTTCTTTGACACGCATCGTCCACGGTCGCCGATTCGCTTTCGTTTGCGCACGCCGCGAAAAAAAGAGCGGAGAAGAGTAAAGCGGCGGTTAAAAGTTTTTTGATCATTGCGTCCGGCATAAATCGCTTTTGTTTCCTGAGCCTTATTTTTATTGCTTTATATAGCGATTAGTTATATCTTTAATGGACGAAAAAAATCCTTTGGAAACTGTAAGAAAGTTGTAAGGTTTCGCTAATGACCGGTAACTCCAAACATTTTTATGAGTTCGAAGAGTTTCATCTCAACGCCGCAAATCCGAGTCTCTGGCGGATGGGCAAACTCGTTGCGATTTCGCCCAAATCGCTCGAAGTCTTAATTCTTCTGGTCGAAAAAAAAGGCGAAATCGTTTCGCGCGAAGATTTGATGGAGACGGTTTGGAAAGATACGTTCGTCGAAGAAGCCAACATCAATTACACGATTTCCCAGCTCAGAAAAACGCTCGGCAGTAAGAATTTTATTCAGACCGTCGCGCGGCGTGGCTATCGGTTCGACGCGCCCGTTCGCGTCGTTTCGGAAGAAGACGTCGAAGAGAGAAGCGGTGAAGAGGAGAAAAATACCGCAAAGAGCCGGGCGGCGATTAACGACGGCGGTGATGAAACGGCAAACAACCGTCAACAAGAAAACCGTAACGACGCCCGAAATTCAAAATCTCCTCGTCACCTGGTCACAGCGTCTCCTCTACTCCTCTTAGTCGGCGCGATTTTGCTGGCGAGTTTGGGCTTTGCCGGCTTTCGTTTATGGTCAGGGCAAACGGGGAAAAAAATTGCCGCGCCGCTTGAAAACGTCAATTTTCAAAAAATGACGTTCACGGGCGATTTGCTGTTTCCCGCGCTCGCGCCCGACGGGAATTCGTTTGCCTTTGTGCGCGGCAGTAATTTGTTTGTTCAAAATGTCTCGACGGGCGACGAAATGCGGCTTAATGTGGCGGGCGAAAAAATTTTCGGCATCCTGCAGTTTTCGCCCGACGGCGATTCGCTCTATTTTCGCAACCGCGTGAGCTTTGATCTGGCGGCGAGCGTCTTTCAGGTTTCGCGTTTCGGCGGCACTCCGAAATTGATTGCGGAAAACGTCTGGAGCGGCTTCGGTTTTTCGCCGGACGGGACACAGATGGCTTTCGTTCGCGTCAATCCGAACGAAGCCGACAGCCATCTGATTATCAAAAATCTGGAAACCGGCGCGGAAAGAAAATTGACCGCGCTTAAACTGCCGGGCGTATTTCTCGACAACGGTTATCCGGCGTGGTCGCCGGACGGACGCAAAATCGCGGTCGTTGTTTTCAATAAAATACGACAGAAGGCGAATTCCGAACTGTTGGTGGTCGATGCGGAAAGCGGCGCAGCGGAAGAAATCAAAACGCCGCAGCTTAATCAATTCGAGCAGATCGCGTGGCTTCCGGGCAGCGAGGATTTAATAATTTCGGCGCGTGAAAACAATAAATTTTTCCAGCTTTGGCGGCTCTCGTACCCGTCGGGCGAGCTTCAAAAAATCAC
The DNA here is from genome assembly GCA_036403375.1 of Pyrinomonadaceae bacterium. GTDB lineage: Bacteria > Acidobacteriota > Blastocatellia > Pyrinomonadales > Pyrinomonadaceae > JAFDVJ01. Next base: position 29 of record DASWRC010000104.1, on the reverse strand, counting down.
CAACGATTTGAATATCTACCGCGGCGTGT
>DASWRC010000103.1:0-6086 GCA_036403375.1 Pyrinomonadaceae bacterium | reverse complement strand
TGAAAGAAAAATTCGCGGGTGACGAGTATGCTGGACTGACATTGCTGAGGCTTGAAGAAGCCCCCGAAAATGAAGACAGAAAGTCGGCTTTGGAAACCGTAATCAAGGAAAAAATGGAAGAAGATTCTGATTTCGCGGAACGACTTATAACCCTTATAAATGAGGCAAAAGAGGCTGATGCAAATAATGTAATCGCTTCGGGCGAGCATAGCGTCGCCATAGGTGGGAACGTCCATTCCTCGAACATAAACACGGGTAGTATAACCAATATAAAGAATTGATAATTCTCGATTTAGGTAGTTAATGCTCTTTTTAATTGAGGTTATTAAGGTAAATTAAAAATCTCTTACTCTTGCATGCATTCTAAAATCAAATATTAGGGTTGCACAGACCTGAAATTATGCGAAATCGTCAGTTTGTGGTATCTATTATCAGAATTGCATAATCAGGTCTTTCCTCTTAATAACAAATACTAATTTCCGAGCATCAGTTTTTCGATTTTGTTTGTTGCTGTTTCCTGCATTGTCGGCAAAACGTGGCTGTAAGTGTCGAGTGTTAAAACAATGCTTGCGTGTCCTAATCTTTCCGAAACTACCTTTGGATTTTCGCCTGCCGACAAAAGCAACGTTGCAGTCGTGTGCCTTAAATCATAAAGGCGGATTTTAGGGAGCCCGGCAGCATCTCGGATCGGTTTGAAATGCCGTCGGGTCAGGTTTTGATGAAGCAAAGGCGTTCCGATTTCAGAGGCAAAAACAAGATCAAAATTTTGATACCTTTTGGCGTTTTTAATTCTTTCTTCGAGTTGGTTTTTTCGATGCTTTTTCAAAGCATCGATGACAGATTTTGAGATTGGAATGCTGCGACGGCTTTTTTTAGTTTTGGGTTCGGTAAAATCAAAACCGCCGCCCTTTCGGACAACTACGGCGCGTCTAACACTCACTTTATTGTAGTTAAAATCAACGTCTTTCCACTGCAAACCCAAATATTCTTCCGGGCGCATTCCAGTTTCGATGGCAATTAGAAAAACTGCATAATATTTATCGTTTTTCGCAAACCTCAAAAACTCTGCGGTTTCTTCGGGCGAAAAATATTTCATTTCCGGTTTTTCCTGTCTAGGAAGCTCGCAAACATCGCACGGATTATATGAAAGCATTTTCAATCTGACCGCTTGATTCAAAGCAGTGGAAAGAACATTGTGGGCGTGTCGGATCGTTTTTGGTGAATAATCCGCTTTTTTCATTTCGTTGTAGAGTTTTTGGATTTCATACGCCTGTAAATCGCAAAGCCGTTTCAATCCAAGTTTCGGGCGAATATGCCGATTTAGAAGTGACTTATAGTTTTCTAAAGTTCGGGCGCGCAGTTTGTATATGGCTGTTTCTTCAAGCCATTGGTCTAAATAATCATTCAGACCCATTGAAGCCGGTTCAACAAAAATTCCTAAATCCTTTTCCCGGAGCTTTGCCGTCAGGAATTTTTGAGCATCTTTTTTTGAGCCTCGAACGGTTTTATTGAAAAACTTTTTTTTGCCTTTAGAATCGCGTCCTAAATAAATTCTAATTAGCCAAGTTTCGCCGCGTTTAATAAGTTGTCCTGCCATTTATTTTTTGGTAAGGACACGCCGATTTTGGTAGAATCAGCGTGTCCGTTAGTTTCTGACCAGAATCCTTTCGGATAAAGAGGGCTTAGGATTGTTGGTAGCTTTCCTTAGCCTTCGCCTTTTATGCGCTTTGGCGTTGCCGCGCTAAACCGATGTGCAAACTCAATGCGGAAACCGCGTGGTAACAAACCAATCCTCTTTCCGCGCCTTTGCAAGTGCATTCGACCAATTTGAAACCGTTGTCCGATTTCTTGCAGATCACCGTGTAATACCCGTCTTTGCTTCCCGAAACGCGATAACGCCCGAAATGGTCGAATTTCACGGTCGGGCGTAATTTCTTTGCCTTTTCAATTGCCTTTTCAAGTTGCGTTTTGTCCTTCAAAATAAACATTTTCTTTACTTTCCTTTTAATTGATTTTGTCATTTCTGTCGTAATAAATTATAGTAGTTCTACTATAATTTATCAATGAAAACAGTAGTAGTTTGACTATGTTTTCAAAAGAAATTATTCTTGGTTTGATATGGAAAACGACAAACTTTTAAGTGTGAAAGAAACAGCTCAAATTCTGGGAGTAAATCATCAAAGAGTTCAGGCTTTAATCTCTCAAGGTCGGCTTCCGGCTCAAAAAATTGGTAATTCATACGTCATCAAAGAATCGGATTTAGAACTTGTCAAAAATCGCAAAGTTGGCAGACCGCCGAAAAATATAACTTCAAAATGAAATTATTCGTCTTTTAACATTAAATACTTAAACATCTCGGCACCTTTAGCTTGATGGATTCCGCTTCGGCTTATCCGAAATATTTTCGGCATTAAATACTTAAACATCTCGGCACCTTTAGCTTGGGCTTGCGCGATCATTCGACGAACTTTTGCCAAAGTTTCAATAGCGCGTAAATATCGTGCCTGCGCTAAATGTAAACGTTTATCAATATAAATTCCTTCGGTTAACGAATGACTTTTATAAGTTGTGTTTTTGTGATCGTTTTCCATCACCTGAAGCCGTAACCATCGCATAATGACTTCATCGATCAACATTTTTTCGACGAAGGTTGACGAGTGATAACCTAATTCGGCTTTCATCTCGTTTATGTACCTTTCGGCGCATTCTTTGAGAAGAGCAGATTTTGACGTCGCTTGGTCAAGAATCCCGGCGAAAACCTGTTTGTTGATATTGCCGATAATTCGCGCGAGTTCAGGCTTTTCGTCCAGCTCTTTTCTTAAAGCTTCCAAATGTTCGGGCTTAGGATTTTCTTTATCTGTATTTTTGATTAAGGCATTTACCGCATCGATTTCTTCGGACTTTTCCTTTTTCATTATCGTTTCTTCCTCCATTGCCTTTTATGCTGGCGGTATCCGTTCAATAAAAATAATGCTTCGACTAAACTTTGATTGAATTGGGATAAATCTTTGATCTGCTCATCAATAATTTCCGATTTTATTCTCCGCCGTTTTTTTCGTTCCCTTTCGAGTTTCCTTTCAAGTTTTCCGGCGTTTTCAGATTCGGCGATGAACTCGGCGAGCTCGCCGATGCCGATGTAACAAGTTTTAACTTTTTTGCCGATTCTTTCTTTCCGGTAAAAATATCTTTTGTTTCCGCGCGTTTCCCAAGCCATAATTCAAAACCATTTTGTGCTACACCAATTTTTTTGCCCCGCTTTCTCCGTCCATAAAGCCGCGATTCTTTCGCTCAGGGCTTCATGTAAAGACAAACCTCGCAGAGCAAATCTCCGTTTGCCGTCGTCGAAAGTTCCGTTTGACATTCGGGGCACAGCTCAAACTTCGAAATTTTCTCTTCGTCTGCGCTTTTAGCGACAAAAGCGACCAAAAGCTGGTCTTCCGAAATTCTTTCAAAACTTTTGTCGCTTTTGTCGCATAAGTCGCAAGCAAACCAGATTTCCCGCGATCTGCCTTTTGTTTCCTGCGATTCGCATTTAACCAAGCCGTTTTCAAGCAATGTCTGCAACGCAGAATCGAGTTTGCTTTTACTCAAGTGACGGTCAAACAAATCTCTTAACCCCGTACGCGAGAGACCGTTTTCAGCATCTCGTAAAGCGGCTAGGATCAAATCCGCGTTTTTATCCCCGATCCGTTCGCCGAAAATGTAACGCGCTGAATCTTCGGAAAATTGCCATACCGCAAAAGCCGCTTCTAAATGATTACAGTCAATCTCATCCTTCCCGTCGAGCAGCGCGAAAATACAGGAAAGGCGGCAAACGTAAGCCGAAGCTCTTTGCGTGACTTTTGCTAAGAATCCAAATCTTGAGGTTTCCAATCTTTGATATTCGCTAGCAAAATACATCCTCGCCTCGAAATTAAAAATCATTCGCTGAACGGTTTTTGAATATTTGATCCGCTCCGAAAGTTTTCGCTCGAATTCCGCTAATTCATCGAAATCAATCTCGGGCGAGCCGAAAGGTAAAAACTTCGACCTTCTCACGGCAACCCAAAGAAAACGATTAGCATATCCGTTCGCGGATTCGACTTCATCGAGACACGATAAAAGCTCGGTTTTCGTGATGTGACCGATTATGGAAACGTGCGCTTCCGTGGTTCGAAGAGGAGAGTTTTTGGTAAGGTTTCGAGCCGTTCCGTTGTCCCAAAGATTACGGAGGAACGCCGAAAGAGTGTTTCCTTCTCTGCCTTGGACCCGCAAGACCTGTGCGAATTCTCCCTCAACAACTAAAAGCCGTTTATCGGAAACGCCGGCGTCGGTGCAAATCGATTCGAGTTTATTCGATTTTTTGTTCGTTTTCTCTTCCCAAACTGCGTCTCGAATTTGCCAAAGCAAACCTTCGCCGCTTGCCAGACCGCTGACAAGACAGTTTTTTTCGTGCTCTAAATCCTCGCCTTTGAAAACTTCTTTGACGCGCCCGAAAGAGGTTCCTTTTCGACCGGAAGCAGTGTCGCCGACGAGGACGCAAAATATATTCGTAAAATGCTTGTCGGCTTCGACCTGGTAATAAGCCGTATGACCGATGATGTTTCCGAAGTAAGTTAAAAATTGAACCAGCAAAGCCATCGGATCAGCTTCGGTTTTTTGCTCGACCATTAGCACGAATTGACCGGCTAATCCGTAAAAACATTTTTCGGTCGGTTTCGGAAATGGCTTTAGTTCGGTTGAAATAAAATCTTCGGAATCATTTAAATCGGCTTTGAGCTCGTCATTGGAACTTTGCCAGTGGTCGGCATATCCAGCGACGAGGCAAATTTTTTCGGCAAGCTCAGACTTTTCCGATCCATTTTGTAATTCATTCTCGAACCAATCGGAAAAGTCCTTACCATGCTTTTCCGGCAAGGGCTCATCTTTGAATAAATCAATGCTTTTAATAGAAGCGACGGCTCCGGATAGCTCTTTGGCAGCGTCGTTCGCCAATTTTATTCCGGCTTTGTCATGATCGATGAGCAAGCAAACGTGCGCGCCCTTGATGAAAGCATTAAATTCACGTTTCCAATTCTTGAAGCTCGAAGCGGTAAAACCCAACGACCGCAAATTTTCGACATCCTTTTCGCCTTCGCAAAGCCAGATGTCGGTGTCTTCGTTAACGGCTTTAATAAGTTCCGGCAAACGGTAAGAAACCCGTCGAACGCCGTTCAGATTCCATATTTCATTGCTGGTTTTGTCGAAATGCCGTTGGCGAAAGTCTTTCGGCTCGAATTTGACGTTTTCATAAAGCGTTTTGCCGTTCTCATCTGTGTATTTATAAATTTCAACGATCCGTCTTTTTGACGAATTCGATTGAAAACCTTTTGATTCTTCAAATAAATCGCGCATTGTTAGACCCAAATCAGAAACAATAGTTTGAACATCGCAACCGGCGAAACAATTGACCAAGATTTTGCCGTCGCCTTCTCTCAAAGTAAGACTTTGCCTTTTATCGTCATGCGAAGGACAAAGAGCAACGAAGCCGTTGACCGTCTTTTTGACGTTTTGAAAATTCCTTAAAAATTCAGTTATTTTCATCTTCGGTTTTTTGAATTTGATTGCCGCCGTTTTCAATCCAATTCTGCAAAGCAGTTTCGCTGTACCGGTATTGCCTCTCGCCGATCTGGACGAAAGGAATTTTTTTTTGCCGCGTCAATTCGTAAATCCGCGCCAGTTTCAAATCCAAAATTTCGCTAACTTCTTTCACTGTCAAAAGTTTTTGTGTCATTTTTTTAATCTCCCGAAAAAGCTAAAAGTAATGAGAAAATCGCCCCCAAAATAATTAAACAACAAATAAAGCAGGCTTATTTTTGGAATGTTTTCTCAATAAAAAATATCGCCGTGCAAGTTAGATAAACTTAACTGCACAGCGATAATTTAAGGCGAAACTTGGGCGTGTAATATTACTGTAAGTATTACTTTCTCATCGAAAACTTAAATCTTTTTTGATTTCGGCAACTATATTTGAAAAGCCTAGTGCTCTGTAAACTAAGTTTTTTGAAAAACAATTTCGTAATGGCGGTTTAATTTCGCTCTTGCTTGAGCGATGGAAAACTGCCAGT
>DASWRC010000102.1:0-12142 GCA_036403375.1 Pyrinomonadaceae bacterium | reverse complement strand
TTCGAATTTTGGATTGATCCTAACGTCGCGTTGAACCGGCAAGGTCCGTATCCGGCAATCCGCATTCGAACGACTGAAAGGAGTGAATTATGCCTAGAGCAAAACGTGGAAATAAGCGCACCGAGAAGCGCAAAAAGATATTAGCCTTAGCCAAAGGCTATCGTGGAACGAAATCGAAACTTTATCGTTCGGCTAAAGAGTCGGTCGAACGCGCATTGAACTTTGCCTATACGGGCAGAAAGCTGAAAAAACGCGATTTTCGCAAACTCTGGATCGTCCGCATCAACGCGGCGTGCCGTTTGAACGAAATGAAATATTCGCAGTTTATGCACGGCTTGAAATTAGCCGGCGTCGAATTGGACCGTAAAGTTCTCGCCGATTTAGCCGTCAAACAGCCCGAATCATTCGCGGCGCTGGCAGGTCAGGCGAAAGACGCCATCAGCAATCAGCCGTCAGCTTAGTTTTGAAAAAGAATTAACCGCAGATGAACACGGATACGACGGATGAGAAAATCTGTTCATTTGTGTGATTCTGTGGTTTAATTTTTTCTGAGATGAAAACCCATAGGTTCGCCGCTTTTCTGATTTGTTTTGCTTCTTTAACTATAAGATGCTTGAGCTGCACTTTGGTGAAAGGGCAGGAAAACCTTCTTCAGGAGAAACAAAACAGCGTCTATTTCTTTTTTGCGATTGCTGCTTTGTTCTTTGTAGCGACAGCGTTTGTTTTGTTCATTAAAAGAACCCGTGAAGCTTTGATACCGATTATTTTAAGCGGCGTAACGATCGGACTTATATTTATGGGAAGTAATGTCAATAGCGGTGACTGTGGCGACGGAGCAGTGGAAGGAGCAAAATTTGCCGCCGCCATTGCTTTGGTTTGTTTTTTAGCCCAGTTTACAACCTGGCTATTATTTAGAAAAAAGAGGCACGCGGAATTGTCTTAGAGTTTATGTCAGACGAAAAGAAACAAGTTGAACAAATCCGCGAAGCGTTCGAGAAGGAATTCGGACGCTTTGTTGATTTACGCAATAAAATTAACAGTTTGGGATTATCGGCTGCCGAAACATTGCAGCGCGAGATTAATGAATTCAAGACCAAACACACGGGCAAAAAGTCGGAAATCGCGAACGCGAAAAAGCTTATCGGACGTGTCGCGCCGGAAGAACGCGGCGCGTTCGGGCAGTTCGTCCAATCGGTCGAAAAAAGAATAGTCGGCGCGATTGAAGACGCCGAAACGAGTCTGAACGATTACATTGCGGAAACCAAAACCGAACGCGAACGCCTCGACGTTACGCTTCCGGGCAGGCGTCCGCGCGTCGGGCATCTGCATCTGATTACCTTGCTGCGCCAGCAGATTGAAGACATTTTCGTGTCGATGGGCTACGCGATTGAGGACGACCGCGAAATCGAGACGGATTATTACAATTTCGACGCGCTCAACATTCCCGAAGGTCATCCGGCGCGCGAATCGCAGGACACTTTCTACACTTCGCAAGGTTTCGCGCTCCGCTCGCAGACCTCGACCGTGCAAATCCGCGCAATGGAGAGACGCGGCGCGCCGCTGCGCATCATCGCGCCCGGCAAGGTTTTCCGACGCGATACGCCCGATATGACGCACGTTCCGATGTTTCATCAAATCGAAGGCTTATGTGTCGATAAAGGCATCACGATGGCGCACCTCAAAGGCACGGTCAAAGAATGGCTGCGGCGGCTCTTCGGCAAAGACACCGTTATCCGGCTTCGCCCGAGCTATTTCCCGTTTACCGAACCGAGCGCGGAATTCGATTTCTCGTGCTTCAAATGCGGCGGCGGCGGTACGTTTGAAGGAACGCGCTGCCGCCCGTGCAAAGGCTCGGGCTGGATCGAACTCGGCGGTTCTGGCATGGTTCACCCGAACGTCCTGCGCGCCTGCGGCGTTGACCCAGCCGTTTATTCGGGCTTCGCGTTCGGCTTCGGACTGGAAAGAATGTGCGCGCTGATGTATGCGCTCGACGACATCCGCCTGATGTTCGAGAACGATGTCAGATTTTTGGAACAATTCAGGTAAAATAATTCTGAGGTAAGAATATGCAAATCACGACTATCGAAGGCATCGTCAAAAACGGTCAGATTCATTTAACTGAAGATATAAAATTGCCTGAATCCACAAAAGTTTATGTCGTTGTTCCCAATCTGGAAAGACGCACGGCAAGAATTATGAGCCCGCGCCTTGTCGATAAGACGAGATTGAAAGATTTTGAAAGAGAAATAATTGAAATCGAAGACGATGAAATATAGCGAAACTTACAGTCCGCCCGCGCCCGTCGCCACAGTTAAATTGCGGAATCCCAAAACTTTGGAATCAATCGCCGATGTTCCGATGCTTTTGGATACTGGTTCGGACATTACGCTTTTATCGAGAAATTACTGCGACGAAATAGGCGTTGAAGTTTCTGACACCGAATCGCTCGAACTCGAAGGCTTTAATCAAACAACCAGCGTCGCTTATTATGTGCGTTTGGATTTTATTTTTCTAAACAAGATTTTTCGCGGAAAGTTTTTGGTTTATGACCAGGAAGAAGGAATAATCGGACGCGACATTTTAAATGAGTTTTCTATTCTTTTCGGCGGTAAAAATTTGGAATGGACGCAGCAAAATTAAACAAAAGAATGTGCGCCCTAAAGTATTCGCTCGACAACATTCGTTTGATGTTCGAGAACAATGTCAGATTTTCGGAACAGTTTAGATAGAGTGAGCAAAGTTGAAGATTAAAGTTTTTTGAAAATCAATTTAACGACCGGGGAGATTCGTATGAATTCAACTTCGAGAGGATTGTTATATATAGTATTGGGCGTTTTGTCGCTGCTGTGGTTCGTCTATGATGCCATCGGCTACGCGTCGCGGGGCGGCGTCGCGCCGGGCGACAGTCCCGTGATGGAGTACGGGCTGACGGGCTTAAAACTCGTAATGACGATTTCGTTCTTTGTCTCGGCGTTCAACGCTTTTAGAAACAAAGGCTGAATCTCAGACGAGGCGTATTTTTGAAATGGCTTGTAGAAAGATACGGCTGACAAGCGAATTTTTTGTTTTATGAATATTAGTTATAACTGGCTGAAAGATTTGGTTGAAATTAGTTTGCCGCCTGCCGATTTAGCACGGAAATTGACGGATGCGGGGCTCGCGGTCGAAGGCATCCACGAATTCGGCGGTGATTTCGTGTTCGATATTGATTTAACGTCGAATCGCGGCGATTGTTTGTCGCATCTCGGCGTCGCCCGCGAAATCGCGGTAATTACAAATTCAATCTTTAAAATTAAAAATTACGAAGACCTAAAGCAGAAAACCGAAGACCGGAATTTAGTAAAAATTGAAGATGCCGACCTGTGTCATCGATTTACGGCGCGCGTGATTCGCGGCGTGAAAATCGGTCCGTCGCCCGATTGGCTCGTCAAACGATTGGAAGCCGTCGGCGAGCGCTCGATTAATAATGTCGCGGATATTACGAATTTCGTGATGCACGAGCTCGGCAACCCGATGCATTCGTTCGATTTTAAAAAACTGGCGGGCAATCGCATCGTCGTGCGACGCGCCCGCGCGGGCGAAACGATAAAAACTCTGGACGAAGTCGAGCGCAAATTGGACGAAACGATGCTCGCCATTTGCGACGCCGAAAAACCGGTCGCGGTCGGCGGCGTGATGGGCGGTCTCGATTCTTCGATAACGGAAGAAACGACCGAAGTTCTGCTCGAAGTCGCGTATTTCAAACGCGAATCGATTCGCCAGACTTCACGCAATTTAAAGCTTTCGACCGAGGCGAGCCACCATTTCGAGCGCGGCGTGGACATCGAAAATCTGATTCGCGCATCGAACCGCGCGACCGAGTTGATTTGTGAGCTGGCGGGCGGCACGGCGGGCGAATTCGTCGATGTTTACCCGACGAAATTTAATCCGTCTGAAATCGAATCGAAAGATATTCAATTCGCGGTGAAAAGATTAACGGGCTTGGACGTTAAATTTGAAGAAATTTCACGAATCCTCAATGCGCTCGGCTTAAGCTCGAAAATCAATCCCGAATCCCGAATCTTCGTCGCGCCGACGTGGCGGCACGATTTAGCAATCGAGGAAGATTTAACGGAAGAGGTCGCGCGGATTGTCGGTTACGATAAAATCGGCGAAGAATTGCCGCCGGCGTTCGGCGCGGGCGAATATCAACCGGACGAAATCCGCAAATTTCACCTCCGGCAAAACCTTTCGAATTTAGGTTTTGACGAAGCGCTCTCGTACAGTTTTATCGATTCAAAATTCGATTCGATGTTTTCGCTGATTCCCGGATTCGTTCACGCGAATCTCGAAGAAAAGTTTGTCACGCTGAAAGATTCAATCATCGAAGGCGCGGTGCGGATGCGTCCCTCGCTGCTTTCCGGGCTGCTCGACGCGGTGCGCACGAATATGAATTTTCAGAATCGAAACCTGCGGCTTTACGAAGTCGGCAAAGTCTTTTCGGCGTCATCGAAAGAAGGCGAACTGCCGAACGAACGCGAGCTTTTGGCGCTCGTCGTGACGGGCAGCGAAGAATTTGAAAACAAGGCGACGGCAGCGCGCGAATTCGATTTTTACGATGCGAAAGGCGCGCTCGAAAGCGCTCTCGGCGCGACCAATGCGCCCGCTTTATCTTTCCGGGCGGCGGACGCGAAACATCTGCGCCCCGGACAGTCGGCGGAAGTTTTGTTAGATGGCAAAACAATCGGCACAATCGGTCGGCTGGCTGACGAAATCGCCCAAAACTATAAATTCCGACAGCCGGTTTTTGTCGCCGAGATTGATTTGGAAACCGCTCTGGCGGCAAACGAGCAGACAATTCTTTATCGTCCGCTGCCGGTTTACCCGTCGGTCGAGCGTGATGTTTCGGTGCTCGTCAAACGCAGCCTTTCATTCGCTGAAATCAAACAGGCGATTGAATCGCAGGGTTTCGAGCTGCTTCGAAAAGTCGAATTTGTCGACGTTTACGAAGGCAAAGGCGTCGCCGATGACGAGCGCTCTTTAACGATTCGGCTCGTTTACCGAAGCGACGAGCGAACGCTCATCGAGTCGGAAGTCGAAGCGGTTCACAACCGTATTTTAGCAACGCTCGAAGACAATTTCGGCGCGCGGCAGCGGTTTTAGAGCAGTTGTCAGTGGTCGGTGGTCAGTGGTCAGAAATTATTCTAACCGACCACCGACCACTGACCACCGACAACTGTAAAAAAACTTCACTAAAAACTTGAAGTTTTCGGTAAAAATAAACATAATCAATTGCACTTAGCAAAAAAATCTTTGGAGAAAGCAATGAACGGTCTTGCAGGAATGGAAAAATTCTCGCATCTTGAAGATAAAATTTACCTGACAATCGAAAACGTCAAAAAGATGCGCGAGGAAAAGGACAAACTCGAACGCGAACTATCGAGTTTGCGGCACGAAGTCAGCAGTCTTTTATCGGAAAAAAATCGCTTGGAAGAAAAAATCGAGGATTTACTCTCGGAGCGCGACGCAATACAGTTAAAAGTCGAGGCGATGCTCGATGCCATCACAATCATCGAGCCGGATGTCGCCGAGGCTTTGGGAAGATAAAAATGTTTGGAACCAGAGGGAAAGCGGATATGGCGGAACAATCCATCAGAGTTGAGATTTATAACCAAACTTACAACATTCGTTCCGACGGCGACAATGAATACATAATGCGCTTGGCAGAATACGTGGACGGCAAAATGCGCGAGATTTCTTCCGGAACATTAACCGTCGACAGCCTGAAAGTCGCAATTTTAGCCGCCCTGCACATCGCCGACGAATACCATCAACTAAAAAGTCAACAGGAACAAACCGACGCGCAATTAGCCTCGCGCAGCGCCGAGATGACCGAAATGCTCGACCATGTTTTCAAACAAAAAGACCAGCAGGCAGCACAGGAGTTCGAGACAGAACAGTAAAGCGGCAGCAGAGAAAAAAAGGCGGACAGGAGAAGAGGCGATATTTTAATTTCCCTTCTCCTTTTACTTTGCGAAAATTTACAAAATAATTTGTCTCTCTTCGCTTTTTCGCTTCTTCTCCTCTTCTTTTTCCCCGGATGGTTTGCTACAATACAAATCAAGCGGAAGAACTTTACTGCGAAGTTCGTGACCAGACGATATCATAATTGAGCCAACACTAATTGTACGGGAGGCTAATGCCGTTGTTCAGTGCTACCTTTCAAAGTTAAAGGTGTGCCGGAGAACACGGCTCTGATGCGAGGAAACTTGCAGAAAGCCCCCCACCTGTTGAAACACAGGTTCAATTTTTACGTTTGAACGGCTTAGGCGGTTATCTTCTGCTAATAAAAACAGGTTTAGTCGAAATTTACAATTCACTGCTAATCTTTTAACACTTAAAAGGCTTTGCGCGGTGATTTTTTTGTCTTCCCGTTCCCCGAATTTCAAAATAAAAACAAATTACTCGCTGGCTGAATCATTTCAACTTCTTTATCATAAGCCTATGAATATCCTGATGATAGCCGATGTCGTCGCGCGTCCGGGCAGACGCGCCGTGTTGGACAAAATCCAGGCTTTGCGCGCCGCGTATAAAATCGATATTGCGACGATGAACGCCGAAAACGTCGCGGGCGGTTTTTCAATCACGCCGGCAATTGCCGATGAACTATTCGCCGCCGGAATCGACGCGATGACTTCGGGCAATCATATTTTCGATAAACACGAAATAATTCCCTATCTCGAAAGTAATCCGCGCCTGCTTCGTCCCGCCAATTATCCGCCGACCGCCGCCGGGCGAGGGCTGTTTGTCGGCGAGATAAATGGCTTCAAAATCGCGGTTCTTAATCTTTTGGGAAGAGTTTTTATGCCGCCGGTTGACGACCCGTTTCGCGCGGCTGACGAATGCGTCGGCGCGATTCCCGATGACGTGAAAATTCGGCTCGTCGATATGCATTGCGAGGCGACGAGCGAAAAGTACGCGATGGGCTGGTTTTTAAATGGCAGAGTTTCGGCGGTTGTCGGCTCGCACACGCACGTCCAGACGGCGGACGAAAGAATCCTCGACGGCGGCACGGCTTATATTACCGATATCGGAATGACCGGAAGTTACGCGGGCGTTATCGGGATGGAAAAGAGCGCCGTCATCGAGCGCTTCACGAAAATTCCCGCACCGCGCGCCGAGCATTGCAAAGGCGACGTGTGGATTTGCGCCGTCGTTATTGAGGTTGACGAGGCGAACGGCAGAGCGACAAAAATCGAACGGTTAAAAATCGAACATTCTTTTAACTAATTCGGCAAACATCCGAAGCGTCGAACGTCAAAATCTCACATTTTAGGAGGTATAAAAAAATGTCGATTATGATTTTGGTCAACAACGCGGCGATTCCCGACAGCGACTTTCGCCCCAAAGCGCAGCGCTGCCTGGATTTATTGCGAACCAGCGCCAATCAATATTACATGTGGCTTTTAAGGTATAATCTTTCGCTTCGCCCGGCACAGCGAAGCGGCGCGAATTTCGCTGACGGCGCGATTGACATTGCCCGCACGACGTTCGACGCGTCCGACACCTGGCTGGCGAGCGTTTTTATCCACGAGGCGATTCATTTCTGGCAATACCGCGACGGTCATTACCAAGCCGGAACGGTTGCCGAACAGGAAGCCAACCAGTATCAGTTGTGCGTTTTGCGGCTCATCCATGCGCCGCAGGGCGAAATAACCCACATGATGAGCCAAACCGGCGGTCACGCCGACCTCAACGGCGACGGCGTCTACGATTGGCAGGATTACAACATGCGAAACTACTAATTGAGTTAAAAGTTAAAATGAAAAGTGAAAAGTAAGAAGTTAAAAATTAAAAAAGTAAAAAGTGAAAGCGTTTAACCGAATTCATGAAAAACTCCTTCACTTTTCGCTTCTCACTTTTCACTTCTTAAGTTCTTCTTCCAGTTCCCTTCGCATTTCCTCTTCCATCCGGGCTGATTCGAGCGCGAGCGGCAATTCCGAAGTGCGCGCCGAGAGTTTTTTGAGCGCAAGTTCGGTTTCGGAAAAATTCGTGCCGTGCCGCGCGGCGGTTTCAATTTGATGCATCCGGTTTTCGGCTTCGACGCGCATCGCTTCGGCTTCTTTTTGGATTTCCGTCACTTTAGAAAAATCACGATCTAATTCCTGCTTGAAAGCGGCGGAGTTTTCCGCCTTTGTATGCTTTAATTTGCTCTGCCGGCGTTTTATCAGCACGAGCTCCTGTTTAGCCGATTTTTGAATCCGCGTCGCCGTCAGCCGCGCCGCTAATGAATCGCGGAAAGCGTCGCCGAGCAGCAGATTTTTGGCTTCGATTTCCTTCAGGGAACGTTTTTCGGCGGTCGTCAATTCGTGCTTGAACCATTCGACTTCTTGCGCCTTGATGCCGTCAACCGCGAGCCGCTCGCGAACCTCTGCCAGCCACCGCGAGCGGTAATACATCAAGCCGCCGGAGATAATCGCGCCCAGAATAAATCCGCCGATAAGCGACGCAATCGCAATAAACAACCAAACCGCCGCCTGCGCCGGAAGGCTCGAAATCAAAAAGAAAAAGAAGAAAATCGCCGCCGGAATGACAGAGAGAATAAACGGCAGGCTCCACGCGCCGATTTTCAGGAGCTTGTCCCTGGCAACGTCGCTTCGCGTAATCTCGTATCCGGGCTGTAATTCTTTCATCTTTAACCGATTACTCTACCGACTGTGCAAACTTTATTCAACCCTCAGGCATCAAAAACTTAGCTTTTACAACTTTTTCGTATTATTATTAAAATTGCTTTGCTCAGGCAATTTATCCGAGCCGAAAATTTATGTTTTTTAGCCGACTTTCTAAAATAATCGCCGCTTTTTTGTCTGTCAGCCTGCTTGCATCTTTCGCTTTTTCACAGACCGAAAAAGATAAAAAGCAAAAAAAGGACAACCAGTCAAAAGTGCGTCCCGTAACCATTCCGGTTTCGATTTTCACAAAACAGGAATTAAAGACAAACCAAGCCGGCGAAATTCTGGAAGCGGGCGAAATCATCGTCAAAGAAGATAACGAGGAGCAGACGATTCTCTCTATCCGCAGCGTGATGAATACGCCGCTCCACATCGCCGTTTTAATTCAGGACAATCTTTCATCGAACATCAATCTGCAGCTCGCAGAAATAAAGAATTTTATCCAAAAACTGCCGCCCGATTCGCGCATCATGGTAGCTTACCTGCGCTCGGGAACGACGCAGGTCACGCAAAAATTTACGACCGATTTGGATAAAGCGGCAGGCTCGATTCGCGCCGTCGTCGGCAGCCCGACGATTGCGCCTAACAGTCCCTATGAAGGCATCGAAGAAGTTCTGGAGCGGTTCGACGCGCTGCCGACGGGTCGGCGCGCGATTCTGCTGGTTTCCGACGGTTTGGATTTAGCGAATCCGTCGCCCGGGCAAAGTTTGGAGCTTGACCGCGCGATTTTGAAAGCGCAGCGTCGCAGCGTGGCGATTTATTCGTTTTATTCTTCGGCGACGCTGACCGAAAATGGAAATTCAAACCTTGTGCTCGGCGGGCAGGGCTCGCTCGAACGGCTTTCGGAAGAAACGGGCGGTCGCGCTTATTTTCAAGGCACGATTACGCCGATCAGCTTTCAACCTTTTTTCAGGGATTTGAATCTGGCGCTCACCCGGCAGTTTGCGTTGACTTATCTCTCGACTCATCCGAAAAAAGGCTTTCACAAAGTGCAGGTCACGAGCACCAACCCCGAAATCAAAATCGAACATCCGAAAGGCTATTATTATCGCCGAAGTAGTTATTGATACTTAAAATTGCAGACCGGGCAAATTCTTGTTTCTTCCTTAATAAAAAAACCAATCCAGAAAAGCGGGAAAAAAGTTATCAAAAGAACCGCGAAGACAATCCAGCCGGCGGTCGAAATCTGCCGCGTGACGCGCGGGTATTGATTGCTGCTGCAGCGCGGGCAATGAAAATTCTGATTCAATGCCGGCGATTGCTGAAAGGTTTGCAGACCGGCGTTGGGCGGGGGCGGTTGCTGCTGAAAATTCGCGAGCGGCTGCACGCGGTTGATGGTTTTATTCTTCGCCGCCTTGGCGTCCGTAATCTGGTACTCGTCCGTTTTCCACGAATAAGGACGCGGCGGCGCGTTTTCGTAATTTGCCGGCGCGGGATTCGGCAGCGGATTGTAATTATTATTATTGTTGAAATTCTGCATCGCCGTAAATTTCGTCCCGCAAAAACGACAGAAATTGCTGGCTTGCGTGTTGAATTGACCACAATTTTGACAATGCATATCTTTGGTGTTTTCCTTTTCCTTAAATTTATTCCAACAAACTCAATCGTTTAGCTTGCCGTCGCCGATTGTTCAAGAACGTCATTTACCTTAGCATTCGCCTTAGCCAGCGAAAATTCGTTGAATTCGGACAATCTTTCGCCGATTAGCCGGGCGTTTTCAATATCGATATTCGTGTAATGTTCACGCAGCATTTTTTCCTGCGTGTGGCGTGTCACTTTTCTGACGAGCGTGCCGTCATTACCCGCCAGCATCATCCGCGTCGCTCCGGTCGAACGTAAATCTCTAAACTGCAAGTTTTCAATTTTAGCCTGTTTACACGCCCTGTTCCAAGCGTTGTAAACGTTCTTGAACGGGAATACGAATTGCGAATCGAAAAAGTTTGCCTTTCCGTTCCTGATACCAACAATCTCATTATACAGCCGCTCGGTAATCGGGATTATTCCCTCGACGCCGGTTTTCGTGTTTTCGGCAAAGTAGCCGCCGATTTTCAGCTTACCGCTGTAAACAGGCTTTTTGATATGTTCCTTTGAGAAATAATCGCAAAGCTCAAAAAAAGAATATTCCTTTTGTTTTTCCTGTTCTACTTTTGCCTTTTCAAATTCATTGGTTATTTCGTTCTGAAAATTCGTGAGCGCGGTCGTCGCTTCGGCGTAGGTCCGGCACCGTTGAAATTTCTCGTCCGGTTCGCCCTGTGGGTTGGTATAGCGCTTGCGCGCGTCGTAACGAGTTACTTTTTTTCCGTCTATAGTGAGCTTGCGCGTAAAAATCGACCCAAGCGGATTTCGTGTTTTCTTTTCACGAGGCATATTACTATTTTTTGTCCTGAGACAGAACTTTTAAACAAACTCCTTATTTAGTGACCAACGCAGTAATTGTACTAATCAACCGATAAATTTCTCAAAAATGATGTTCCTGAAATACCTAACGAAGCTTTTACATCCTCATCCGGTATTTTTGCTTCATCACAAATTAACAACCAAAGCCCAAATCTCGGCAATTTTTTAACAGCTGCGCCAATCGCCGAATAGGGGATTAATCCCACTAACGTGAACGCAACCCAAAAAACAACCTGATTGAGGTAAAAAGTCTGACCTCGGATTAGTCCGAAATATCTAAAATATTCTAATAAATAAAAGGACCCAAACATTACGGGTAAAAATGTTGAAATGTGAAGTATTATCAGCAATATTTGGCTTCGTTGGCGTATTTTATAAACTACAAACATCAATTTTCTATTAAGCAGAAACGAAAAAGTCAAATTCCCTATTATTTGAATAAAAAGCAATTTAGCAATTTGAACTTTCTGACTTTCTGACTGTTTTAGTTGACTGCAAACCCGTTCGACCAATAACTCTGCAAAGAAGCCAAGGCTTTCCTTACTCTGTCTTAAACCCATTACTCCCACGTCGAATGTTGACAACAAGACTGACGAGGCTTCGGAAGATTCTTCGGCAAAACTTTCCGCTAAAACTGAAGCGAAAAGATATTCCATAAAGGATTTATGCCCAAATTTAAAAGTCCCGGCAGAAGAAGGGTCGGCAACTAACAAGCCACAAGCACGAACGTCAGTTTTTATTAATTCAACACCGAATTCTAAATCGCTAATTCGACCTTTGAGGGGAACTCTCGTTTCATCTGTTATGGAAGTTGATGCTGTTGAAACAGAGTCAGGAATAGATTCAATTAATTTCGCAATTGCCTCGTTAAGCTGGTAATTTTGAATTTGATTCGGAAGTAAATTAGCGAACATATATGTGGCGATACCCTCCATAAAATATTCACGTTCTAGGCTAGTCAGTCCCAAATAGCCACGTTGGTCGCTTTGTTTTGCTCCTTGTCTTCGATAACTATGACGAACAAACAATTCCAT
>DASWRC010000101.1:0-3289 GCA_036403375.1 Pyrinomonadaceae bacterium | reverse complement strand
ACTCATAATTTTTTCTGTTTTGTCGAATTCTTTCTCGTAAACCAGGCGATTAAGGCTGCAACCAAAGCCAAAATTATCGTAAAGATAAAATATTTGTTTGTAACGAGACGTTTAAAAAATCCGTCTTTCGGCTCCGCCTGTGATGCTTCATTTTCATATGAGGTAAAGCGTTTCGTGTCTTTGAGAACAGCATTCAATTTGGATTCGGCTTCACCGTCAACCGCAGATTTCGCCAATTTTCCCATTGTTCCGGTCAACGCGCCCGCCCGTGAATGACTATCGAAGAAAAGATATGTATCAAAAGTCTTGTCGGGTTTCGGAAAACTTAGGATGCCTGTTAAAGACATTGAAGAATGAAAATAATGATTGGCATAAATTTGTTTTGAAAGTATAAAACCCTGCTGAATATCGCCCTCGTCCTTTTTATAAAAAATTCCGTGTGTATTTATTATCACGGTTTTGAAAGCGACCGGGACTTTTTCCCAGGTTGCGAGGTCTTCGATACCATTGAGTTTGCCGTTGGGAAAATTCTGTAAATAGTCCTTAAATTCCGGCGCGAAATCATTTATCCAAAGCATTTCGTCGAGCAGGGACTTTTGCTCATTAGCCAGACTCATCGGTTCGGGATCGTCATTATATTCCATTAATGCGCCGTCGCCTTTTTGCAGATAATTGTTCAGATTCTCGACCATAAATTGTTTGACCAGCTCGGATGCTTTTTTATCGGCATCTGAAGCCGACCAGTCGATCTCGTTTGCAAGGCGCTTTATCAAATCCGACGAAAGACTCCAATTGCAATCGCCGACCTTACAATTGTTCAAACTCCTGAGGTCCGATTTGTCAATGGATAATTTTGCGAGATCGGCAGCAACCGGCGGATTTCTGAAAATACCGTTATCTTTGGAAACCGCCTGCCGCTGTTTTTCGATTGCTCTGCGAAAAGCCGAAAACACAACGTCGCGCGATGCCTGTAACTTTAAAACTCCGCAAATAGCAACTTCTCCGCTGTTTTTGGTTTCGAGTTGTTTGACAATTATTTCGCCCTTTTCAAGCCTTGCTAAATCATCAGCAGTAAATCCCGCTTTATCCTTCAATACATTTTGCACTTTTTCAACGGTCGGCGTTTGACCGTAAATATCACTCACCGAATGCAAATGAGATATGAAAAATAAAACGATAAATAATGAGAACCACTGTTTCATAATAAAAATACTTCTTGTTCGGGCTAAAAGCCGGAGGACTCATTCGCCCGAATGTATTAGTCATGAAAAAAGCGCTCTTCTATTTTAGAGTTAAAAATAAATCGAAATATTTCGAGCCGCTCTTATCAGGCGAAAAATACTGTTCGGCTTTTCGACCGTTTAGCTTGCCGAAGTCGCTTCGTTTTTCTCTCCGTGCAGGCGATGTACATAAAGCGGGAATTTTTCCGTCAGTTCGGCGACTTCCCGCTTAACATTCGTTTTAACTTCTTCCGACTCGGGCTCGCGAATGACCGATGCAATAAGGCGCCCGATGACGCGCATTTCATCTTCTTTCATCCCGCGCGTCGTCAAAGCGGGCGTTCCCAAACGAATGCCCGAAGCCGTGAAAGGCGAATTCGTATCGAACGGAATCGTGTTTTTATTGACCGTGATGTGAACCTCGTCGAGCGCTTTTTCCGCCACTTTACCGGTGATGCCCGCACCGCTTGCGAAAACATCGACGAGTATCAGGTGATTGTCCGTGCCGCCCGAAACCAGCCGCAAACCCTGCGCGATTAACTCCTGCGCCAGGGCTTGCGCGTTGTCGAGAATCTGCTGCTGGTACGCTTTGAAATCTTCACGCAGGGCTTCGCCGAACGCGACCGCTTTTGCCGAAATGATATGCACGAGCGGTCCGCCCTGGACACCCGGGAAAACCGCCTTATCAACCGCTTTTGCAAATTCTTCGCGGCACAGGATAAGCCCGCCGCGCGGACCGCGCAAAGTTTTATGCGTGGTCGTCGTCACGAATTCGCAATGCGGAACCGGCGTCGGGTGAAGTCCGACCGCGACCAGTCCAGCGATGTGCGCAATGTCCGCCATGACGATTGCACCGACCGATTTGGCGATTTCCTCGATGCGTGCAAAATCGATGATTCGCGGATAGGCGCTCGCCCCGCAGATAATCATTTTCGGGCGCGTTTCTTGCGCTTTTTTCGCGAGCGCGTCGTAATCGATGGTTTCGGTATCCTTTGAAACACCATAGTCGGAAACTTCAAAATTTATCCCTGAAAAATTCATCGGATGCCCGTGCGTCAGATGCCCGCCGTGCGACAGGTTCATCCCGAGAATCCGGTCGCCGTGCTCTAAAGCCGCCAGAAAAACCGACATATTCGCCTGCGCGCCCGAATGCGGCTGAACGTTGGCGTGCTCGGCGCCGAAAATTTCCTTCGCGCGGTCAATCGCCAGCTGCTCGACGACATCGGCGAATTCGCAGCCGCCGTAATAACGCTTTTTCGGATACCCTTCGGCGTACTTATTGGTAAAAACCGAACCCATCGCCTGCAGCACGGCTTCGGACACGAAATTTTCCGACGCAATCAATTCCAGACCGTCCGACTGCCGCCGTGTTTCGTTATCAATCGCTTCCGCAATCACCGGGTCAACTTCCGCTAAATTCGCATTAAAAAGATTGTTCATTATGTTTCCTTAAGATAATTATTTTCCTAATAATTTTGTAATTATTTCGCTTGCACCTAAAAGTTGAACTGTATCAGCAGCGAAAGAATAAACTGCAATAAATTTATTTACAATTTTGCCTACTTTTGTAACTTCTTTCGACTGTGTTTTTATTAATTCTTCATTCATTATAATTTTACCAATAATCAAAGCAATTGAATCCTTCAGACTATTTATACCTCTAATTCTATATTCATGAATTGCTTGGTGCATTGCTTCCAATAACTCTAATAGAACTATTTTCAAATTTTGATTTATTTCTGCCTTATTAATTTCCTCATAAAGCTCTCTAATTTCAGAATCAATTTTCAACAGGGTTTCTTCATCTACTACTTTTTCTGAAAAATCTTTGGCAATTGCTTTTGCACACAAACGAAGAAGATGAACATCTGAATCAGTTATCTGAGCTAACGTAGCTGAAAATCCTTCATTGAATCTAGATGGAACAAGTGCCAAACGAATTTTTGGCAACGGAGTTTTATATAATTCATAATCCTCATCTTCCTTAGATTTTAATATTGCTTCGACTTCATCTATCAAAACAATCAATTGTGATAGACAATGCATAGCTTCTATTTCTTCTTGCCTTT
>DASWRC010000100.1:0-58424 GCA_036403375.1 Pyrinomonadaceae bacterium | reverse complement strand
ACATCTGGATTTTAACCGTTCTCAATGTTTTATTGGTTTACACGCATTACTTCGGCTGGCTCGTCGTGCTCTCGGAAATCACGGCAATCATCGTTTTGCAGCGCATCAAGATTCGCCAGATGCTCGTTATGTTCGCGATTTTGCTGGCAGCGTTCGCGCCGTGGTTTTTCGCCGTCTGGAAAGCATCGCAGGTCAATTCAAACTTAGGGCAAAACATCGGCTGGATTGCCGCGCCGAATCTCACCACGCTATACCAATTTCTGTTGGATTTAATCGAGCCGTTTTACTTCCAGCAAAGCAGTGCCGAACCGCCTTCGTTTTCAATATTTTATTACCCGCCGGGCAATACCTCGCCGGTTTCGCTTTCAATCATCGCCGTTCCGATTCTGCTGCTCATTACGACGGCGTTCGTCATTTACCTGATTGACTGGAAAAACCAGACAGCGGAAGAAAAACAAAACCTGATTCTGCTCGTGATTTTTCTGAAACTCCCGATTTTGCTGACCTTTCTCGCGAGCTGGCTGCTGCCGTATTCCGTCTGGGGCACGCGCCACCTGATTTTCGTCTTCGTGCCGTTTGCGATTTTAACGGCGATTGCCTTAACGAAAATCAAAGTCGTTCCAATCACCGTTACCTTGCTGGTTATGATTTTTCTGCTTTTCGGCGCGGCGTTTTACCAGCAAATGCAGCGCGGTGCGCCGCGTTATATCTGGTGCGCGTGGGAAAATCTGGCGCAGAATCTCGATAAAACCAAACCCGCTAAGGTTTACGTTTTTGAAGATTTGGTCGCTTACGATATGTGGTTCGCATTGCGCGACGCCGAAACAAATTTTGAAATCGTCAAAGTCAACGGCATCGAAGGAATGCAGGAAGACCCGGCATATTTTCTGCCGCGCGGCTTCGATAAAGTTAAAACAACTCAAGAGGACGGCATCACCGGCGAGCGATTTTTCGTGGCTTACCGCGATTCGGTTTTTAACGAGCATCATCCGCCGCTCAGGAATTTAAAGGCAAAAGGCTACAAAATCGGCGAGTCGAAAACTTTTGAAACGCCGGGTTTGAGCGGGTTTTTAGTCGAAGTTTGGAAGTAAAAGTTTAAATTCTTTCCAGTAATTTTTCCAGCAAAGGCTCGTAAATTTTCTTTCCGCGCAAGTTTTCACGCCATCGTTCGGGAATTGAATTTATACCGAATTTCAAACCGGCGATTCCGCCCGCGATGCAGGCAGTCGTGTCGGTGTCGTCGCCGAGTGAAATTGCCGCCTTAACGGTTTCTTCGTAGGTTTTATTACCATTTGCCCAACGTGCCGCTCTCAAACTGTCAACAACATAACCGCTTCCTTTGACATCGAATATCGCATCTTTCGAAAAAATCCGCGTTTCAAATTCCGTGCGTTCAATCGTGCCTTCGGAAAAGATTTCGTAAAGCGTTTCGACTGCCGATTCCCAGGCGTTTCCGGCATTTTGCAGAATCCGTCGCGCCCACAGGCAATAGAGCGCGCAGCAAAGTTTTGCGCGTAAGTGTCCGTGAGTGACGCCGGATTGGTCGAAAGCATCGGCAATCAGTTCCAAATCCGTGCCCGTATGCCAGAGCGCGAGCGGAAGAACGCGCATCAGCGAACCGTTGCCGTTTGAATATTCGTCCGTGCCGCCTGCCAATAGCGGTTCAGTTCCGCGTTTCAATTCACCAATCGCGGCGGCAGTTTGAATGCCGACATCGAAAACCACGCCGCCGACCGCCATAAAGCCTTTGTCGTACCAATCGACCAAACCGCCCGCAAAATGCGCCGCGTCAAAACGGTCGCATTCGAGAAGGGAATTCAATAAAATTAAGGCTTGCGCGCCGTCGTCCGAATAAGTTCCGGGCGGCACACCTGCGTGCGCGCGACGAAACCCGGCGGGCGGCTCGAATTCGATTTCATCGAACGCCGGAATTTCCTGCCGCGCGTGAAATTCATACGGCACGCCGAGCGCGTCGCCGGCGAGCAAGCCGACG
Organism: Pyrinomonadaceae bacterium; assembly: GCA_036403375.1. GTDB lineage: Bacteria > Acidobacteriota > Blastocatellia > Pyrinomonadales > Pyrinomonadaceae > JAFDVJ01. The sequence continues at coordinate 56,431 of DASWRC010000100.1, read as the reverse complement.
ATTCCGCCTTTGATTCGTTCAGCTTTGGTTATTTCCGTTTCCATCTGACACCGTCCTTCGTGTCTTCGAGAATAATTCCTTGCCCGGCAAGCAAATCTCGGATTTCGTCCGACCGCGCAAAATTTCGGCTGCGGCGCGCTTCCTGCCGTTCTTCGATGAGCCGTTCGATTTCTTCGTCGAGAATTTCCGTCCGCTCGGCGCCGAAAATCCCGAGCACGGAATCGAATTTTTCAATCGCCTCTAAAACCGCCCGCCGGTCGTCGCGTTTAAGCGCCTCTTTGGCTAAAACGGTGTTTATTTCGCGCCCCAGATTATGAATTGCGGCAAGCGCGACCGATGTATTTAAATCGTCGTCCATGCCTTGTTCAAAATCGGTCAAAGATTTTTCAATCAAAGCTCTGACTTCCGGGTCCGAACCGTCGCCGGTCGCGGCTTCGCGCACCAGACGACGAAATTGCTGTAAGCGTTCGACGGTCGTTTCCGCGCCTTTCAAGCCTTCGAACGTGAAATTGAGCTGCTTATTGTACGGCACGCTCAAAAGCAGATACCGAATCGCGAGCGGATTTATGCCGCGTCCGACGATGTCGCGCAGGGTGAAATCATTGCCTAAGGACTTCGACATTTTTTCGTTTTCGATTTTCAAAAACTCGCCGTGCAGCCAGTATTTCGCAAACAATTTGCCGGTTGCGCCTTCGGATTGCGCGATTTCGTTTTCGTGATGCGGAAACTGCAAATCGATGCCGCCGGCGTGAAGGTCGAAGGTTTCGCCCAAATATTTCATGCTCATCGCCGAGCATTCGATATGCCAGCCCGGGCGACCGTAACCGAACGGCGCGTCCCAGCCCGCCGGGTCGCTCCTGTCGACCAGTTTCCAGAGCGCAAAATCGCGCGCGTCTTCCTTTTCATATTTGTCCGTGTCGATGCGTTCCGAGCCGCCGACGATGTTGCCCTCGAACTTGATTTTCGACAATTTGCCGTATTCGGGAAACGCCGTGATGCGAAAATAAATCGAGCCTTCCGATTCATACGCCTTGCCGTTGTCGAGCAGCGTTTGAATAATCTGAATCATTTCCGCGATATGTTCGGTCGCGCGCGGCGCGATGTCCGGGCGAAGATTTCCGAGCACGTCCATATCTTCCCAGAAGGCGGCGATAAAGGGCTGGACGAATTCGTCAATCGTCTGCGCGGCTTTCGCCGATTCGTTGATAATGCGGTCGTCAACGTCCGTCAAATTCATAACGTGCGTTAATTCGTAACCCTTAAAACGCAGGTAACGCGCCAGAATGTCGCCGAAGGTGAAGGTGCGAAAATTGCCGATGTGCGCGAAATTCCAAACCGTCGGACCGCAGATATACATCCTGACGCGGTTCTCTTCGAGCGGCGCGAAATCTTCGATTCTGTTGGTTAAAGTGTTATGAAATCTAAGCATAATTAAAATCCTTTTTGAAAAAAATAATGATACAACAAAACGAAAGAACTTAGGATTTTTGAAAAACAAAATTCCGAAGCGTTCGTGAAATTAGTTAATTTGAAGCGGATTTTAATGACGACAGGATTCTTTCGGCGCGACGCCGAGACGGGCGAGCAGGTGTTTGGTCGGATTTTTTGAAGCAAAAACCATAGAAAATTTATACCACAAGCTAGCTAAAAAATCACCATTAATTGAAATTCGACTCCGGAAAGTTTTAATTATTGGAGTTGTTCAAAAGCCATATGTCGGATTCGCTCGAAAAGAGCGTGAAATAAATCAGGCGACCGTCTCGGCTGATGCCGACGTCCTGAATGTTTTCGGTCGGGTGAATGTCGAGCTCGCGCGTTTTGCGCGTGTCGGTGCCGGTAATGAAAATGCGATTTTCGAATGCGTAAATGAGGCGGCGATTATCGGGCAGCCAGGCGGGAAAGCGGTCCATCTTGCCGACCAAATCAAAGCGATTTTCCGTCAAAGAATAAAAACCCGCTTCCATCGGCGCGCCGCTGAAACTGCCGGCGAGCCGCGTCCCGTCGGGCGACCAGTCCCAGACGACGAACCGCCGGTTATTCGGATTGTATTCGGGAACCGTTTGCGGCGTCTGGTCGGCGAGATTTTTCTTCGGGTCGATAATAAAGTTTTGCGGCGCGCTGCGATACAAAAGACGTTTTCCGTCCGGCGACCAGATCGGAAACGACGTGCCTTCTTTGCCGGTAAAGGTGATTTGCCGCAGGTTCGTGCCGTCCGCATCAATCGTCCAAATCTCGTAAACGCCGCTGCGGTCCGACGCAAAAGCAATCTGTTTACCGTCGGGCGACCAGCGCGGGTAGCGGTCAAAAGCCGCATCTTTCGTCAAATCGCGCTGGTTTGTGCCGTCGCGGTTGATGACCGCAATATCGTCCTGCGTGAGCCGCGAAAGACAATATACAAACTGCGTGCCGTCGGGCGACAATTCGGGGCGCGAGATTTTGCGGTCGCCGCGCGTAATCCAAAACGGCTCGCCGATTACTTTTTCCGTGACGGGCGCAAATTCGACCGCCTGAATGTTCGATTTGTTATCGGTCGAAACGAAAATCAGCCGCGAGCCGTCGCGCGAGAACGAGAGATGGCGGCTGTATTTCGCGGGCGTTCCGACGCGTTCCGGGTCGGAGGTGATTTCGCCTTCGGTAAACGCCACGCGCCAGAAATCCATACTGCCGCCGCGGTCGGAAGCGAAATAGAGAAATCCGCCGTCCGGCGACCAGACCGGATTCCAGTTCGTCGTGCCGTCTTTGGTAATCACGAGCGGTTCGCCGCCCGCCACCCGGACGATGCCGATGTCACGTCTGCCGACATACGGCGGGTAAAACCAGAAGGCGATAAATTTTCCGTCCGGCGACCATGCGGGCTGCATCGCGTCGGTTCCGATTAAGAGGCGTTTCGCGCCGGTTTCGACCGTGATAATCCAAAGCGTGCTCGGAATGCCATTGCGCACGTCGGGCAATTCCTTGCCCTCGGTGCTGACGACGATTTCCTTGCCGTCGGGCGACCACGACGGGTGAAACCCGAAATCCGAAATGCGCCGCACGTTTTCGCCCGTCATGCTCATTACGTAAATTCCGCCCGCCCAGTCGCGCTCAGAGCGAAAGGCGATGCGCTCGCCGTCGGGCGAAAAAGCGGGCTGCGTGTCGTTGGTGCTCGAATCTTCCGTAATGTTTCGGGCGCGTTTGTCGCCGACCCGCTGCAAAAACAAATCGTAGTCGCCGCGCGCCGATTGCGCCGCGAAAACGAAGGATTTACCGTCCGGCGCGAGCGACGGGAAAATTTCGGTTCCCGGCTGGTCGGTAAGCTGCACGGTCGTTGCTTTGGACCAGTCAGCCGCGAAGCTTCGATTTTTATAAAACCCGAAATACAGGACGCCCGCGCCGGTGACTAAAAGCAAAAGCAGCGTGGCAGCCATTAAAAATTTTCTTCCGGTCTTTGTATTTCCGCGTCTTCGCGCTGAAGGGTTTGCCGGATTGTCCGCCGACGAATCGATTTCGCGTTTGACGCGTTTCAAATCGGCGCGTAAATCCGATGCGGTTTGATAACTCAAATCGGCGTCCTTTTCGAGCGCTTTGAACAAAACCCGGTCTAATTCGCCCGAAACTTCCGCATTTTTAGTGCTCGCTAAGGGCGGCTCATCTAACAAAATAGCTTGAAACGTCGCCTGCCGCGTCGCTTTTTTATATGGATTAAAGCCCGTCAGAAGCTCATAAAACACGACGCCGACGCTCCATAAATCGGTGCGGTGGTCAACCCGGTCGTCCGTCACCTGTTCGGGCGACATGTAGGCGGGCGTCCCGATGATGATGCCTTTGGCGGTTTTGGTGAAATTATCAATCGTCCGCGTTTCCGTTTCGCCCAGCTTGGCGAGTCCGAAATCGAGGATTTTGACGTAACCGTCAGGACGCACCATGATGTTTTCCGGCTTGATGTCGCGATGGATAACGCGCGCGCCGTGGGCGGCGGCAAGCGCGTCGCAAACCTGCATAATGATATTCAGAATTTCGGCGAGTTTTAATTTTTCGCCCGTCAGCTCGCGCAGGGTTTTGCCTTCGACGTATTCGGTCGCGATAAAATTTATGCCGTTCGCGTTTCCGACATCGTAAATCGTGACGATATTCGGATGATTGAGCGCAGAAATGGCACGCGCCTCAAGCTCGAAACGCTTCACGCGCTCGTCGTTTGAAGTGTACTCGGTCGGCAGAATCTTGAGCGCGACCTTGCGTTTGAGCTTTTGGTCGTGGGCAAGATAAACTTCGCCCATGCCGCCTGCGCCGAGCTTGCTTTCGATAAGATAAGTTCCGAAGGAACTTCCGATAAACTGACGGTCAATGACGCCCGACTGCTCGTCAGCCAGGTTCTTTGCGGCAATGCTCATCGCTGACTTTTCCAGAAAATTGCCGGTCGTCGCCGCCTTCAGGAGCGCGAGCACTTTGTTTTTCAGTTCATCGTCGCCGCCGCATTTTTCAGACAAAAATGCACCGCGCGCGGTTTCGGGCAAATCCAGAACGGCGTCGAAAAGCTCATCAATTTGTTTCCAGCGTTCGGTTTCCACAAGATTTTATTTTTAACGCCGAGGAGGAGACACGAGAGCCGCACAGACGCAAAGGGAAATAAAGATTTAAAAATCTTTGCGTCTCTGCGTTGAAAAAATTAAAAAATCAATTTCCGCTCAATTCGCAATAAAGCCACGCGCGCGCCTTTTGCCATTCGCGCATGACGGTAATCGGAGCAATTTTTAATACTTCCGCCGTTTCTTCGACCGTTAATCCGCCGAAGAAGCGCAGCTCGACGATGCGCGCCTTGCGCTCGTCGAATTCGGCGAGCGCCTGCATGGCTTCGTCCAGCGCAATCAGGTCGGCATCCTTTTCGTTTGAAATGGTTAAAGCTTCGTCGAGCAGAATGTGTTCGGCATCTCTGCCGGACTCGACTCGCGGGCGGCGACGGGCGAAATCGACCAGAATGCGGCGCATCATATTTGCCGCGACGCCGAAGAAATGCGCGCGATTCTGCCATTTCACCGCCTTCCAATCAATCAAACGCAGGTAGGCTTCGTTAATCAGCGCCGAAGTTTGAAGAACGTGGTTTTCGCGCTCGCGGTTCATGTATGTGCGCGCCAGGCGATGCAATTCGGCGTGAACGAGCGGCGCGAGACGTTCGAACGCGAGCTCGTCGCCGTCGCTCCACGCCGCCAGCAGTTCGGTCAAATTGTCAGTATCGGTCGAATTCATTTTGAAAAAGTGACGGGCTGCGCTCTCAAATTTAGCACAATTATAAAAAAAAACTTAAAACTTTTTGTCGCCGGTGATAGTTTTCTCCCTTTCAACGCGCCTTAGTTTGTCGAAGCAGTCGGAATGGACGAAAAGATTTTTTAAGACTGCCGGAGATTATTTCTAAAAACCAGAGGTTTATTTTTCATGACGGGCGAACAAATAAATTTAGTCAAAAAGACTTTCGGAAAAATCGAGCCGATTGCCGCGCAGGCAGCGGCTTTGTTTTATGCCAAGCTCTTTGACATCAATCCGAAGCTGCGCCGGCTTTTTAAGGGCGACATGAAAGAGCAGGGACGAAAATTGATGCAGGTCATCGCTTACGCCGTCGAAAGCCTGGAGCAGATTGAGGAATTTATTCCGCAGGTGCGCGATTTGGGCGCGCGGCATGACGCTTACGGCGTCGAAGCGGGCGATTACGAGACGGTCGGAACGGCGCTTTTATGGACGCTCGAAAAAGCTTTGAGCCGGGAATTTACCGCCGAGACAAAGCAAGCCTGGGCAGCCGTTTACAGTCTTCTGGCGCAGACGATGCAGGACGCGGCGCGCGCCCGACCGGCTGAAACCGCAAAAGGCGTCGAAAACGCCGGGCGGCGAAAAAGTGAAAGAAGCGCGAACCGTTGGTTTCGGACGAAGCAACGGACTAACGCAAAAAATAAAAAGCCGCGCGGCGGCGCGCGTTGATAAATAGAAACTTTATAAAAAGCAAAAATGGAGGAAATTATGAAAAACGATAAAACAAACAACAGAAGAAATTTTTTGAAAGGCGCGGGCGCGCTGCTCGTCGCGGCGGCTGTTCCGGCTGCGATTGCGGCGCAGAAATCGGACGCCCGCCCGACGACGCAAAACAACCTTAAGCAGCTGATTGTCTTCGGCGGCGTTGCGGAACCGTTCCCGAATCTGCCCGGCGTGTTCGGGATGGCTTGTTTTCAATTTCAGATGCGCGCTGACATCGGCGGCAGCGGCTTCGCCACAATCAGCGACCCGGTTTTTACGGAAATCAATTCGCAAATCAAGATTCATACAGCCAGACAAGACGAAACTCACGTTTATGTTTTTATCGGAACGATGCCGGCTTCGCAGAGTCCCGAGCTTATTGGCAAAACCGTGACAATCAAAGTGCAGGTTTTAAGCGGCGATAACTGCAATGTGTCTTTAACGGTCGAAAACACGCCTTTACAGGGTTTACTTCTGCCCGCTATCCAAAAGGTGAGGGACAAGTGAGAGGAGTAATAATCTCGCAAAAATTAACGAAAACGAATTTGGGTTGACGGCGATTTTGTAAGGGCGAAAGTTAGTTTCGCTCCTTTTGGTAAAAAAAGAAATTTTTTTTTCCGGGCGATGATAGTTTTTTCGAGAATCGAACGCATTTAGTTATAGAAGGAGAAAACATCTTATGGACAATTATTATTTATACAAATTATTTCCGGCGGAGGGACAGGTTGATCCGAATGCTTGCTGGGCGGCGTGTCTGCGCTGGTGGATGTATGCCACGCGCTCGGTTCTGCGAGACCAGTACGATATTCTGAGCCTTTACGACTGCAACGATGACGGGACAATCAACAATAAGGTAATTAAACAGATTATCAATGACCCGCAATGGGGGATGTCGGCTGAAGCACCGGTCGCGGCTGGCGGATTTACCGCTTCCAAATTGCAAAAAATGCTGCAATACGGTCCGGTTTATGTCGGTTACACCGAAACTTCGACCATGAAAAAGCACGTCAATGTCATTTACGATATGGAAACCGTGAACGGTAAAACCAGAGTCGCCGTGATGGAGCCGCAAGCCGTCGAAAAGGAAGATTTTACATACGAAGGCGCGCACCAAATTAAGAGTTTACGCGAATTCAGTATCTTCGGAACGGTATATCCGGGGACGCTCAGAGGGCGCGGCTAGACGGCTTTTTCCAAATCCGCTTCGACGAACCGGGCGCGCGCTTCGTCGCTGAAAAGAAGCTCGCGGCTGTAAAACCGGAGCGGATAATTTTTATCGAAATTAGCGATCAGCTCATTGCAGATTTCGCTCACCGGAGAGCCGGCGCGCGATTTTCTGAAATCGTCGGCGGCGCGCATCCAGAAAACCGTTAAGGTTTCGTGATACGGCATTTCTTTGGTCAAATCGACCTTGAAAGCGGCGAGGAGATTAAAAATCCCGTCGCGCATCTTCTTCAGGGAAGTTTCAAAATCGTGGTTTGAAAGATAAAACAGCGCGACCGCGAGATGCTCGGCGTGCCGCCAGTCGGTTTCGGCAATCGTGCCGTTTTCAAAGGCTTCGACCAATAATTTTATCGCAGTTTCATTCTCGTATTTCATAAATTTCTTCAAAAAAAATAACGGAAGCGTTCAAGGATTCCCTGAACGCTTCCGTCGGTTAAGTTTGAAAAAATATTTTAGTTCAATTCGACCGGTTTTGCCAAATTAAAATGCTCGATGATTTGCCGCGCCGTCTCTGCCGCCGAAAGATTCGTATTGTCGATAATCAAGCTCTCGCGGTCGGGAACAGGTGACATTAAATCGTAAGTCTCGTGAAAAAAGTCCATCATCTCGACGGTTTTCGCTTTACCTAGATTTTTGCGCGATTCTTCCGTCACACGCTCGTCGAGCGCGCAGCGGTCGGCTTTCAGCAAAACAAAGCACACTTCGCCGCCGTTTTCTTCCGTCACTTCCGTAATCTTTTTTACGTGCGCATCGTCCAAATTCTTTGCATAGCAAAACGTATAAATCAGATTGACGTTTTCGCGCGCCGCCTCGCGAATGGTCTCGACGCGAATCAAATTAATCAATTTCCCGAAAGATTTCGAACCGAACTCGAAAACCGGCTCGACGCAGTCAATCGAAAGATGATTGTGAAACACACGAAAGCCGGTCTGCGCGGCGATTTCATTCGCCACCGTCAATTTGCCGACCGCCGGTGAACCGTATATAAAAAGCAGTCTCATAATATTAAAATATGGACGACTGAATAACCGAAGGGATTTGCGATTTGCGGAAATTATTTTAGGGAAAGCTGAAATTTGAAGAAACGCAAAAGAATTTGCGACCGGCAATCTGCGATTCGCGCTTGCCCGCCCGGACAATCGCAAATCGTAAATCGCAAATCGCAAATTCTTAGGCTGCGATACGAACTTCTTCTTCGAACGCGTCGTCCATAAACAGATATTTCTTCCATTCGGGACGCGATTCGGCGTAGTGGCACAAGAGCACGTGGTCAAGCCCTAAACGAAGCAGTTTTTGCGACGTGAGCAACGGCATTCTCGCCTGTTCGGGCGTGCGGTTGCCTTTGCGCTGGTTGCATTTAACGCACGCGGCAACGAGATTATGCGGCGTCGATTCGCCGCCCTGCGCGCGCGGCAGAATGTGGTCGAGCGTCAAATCTTTGGCGTGTTTGTGCTCGCCGCAATACTGACAGCGATAGCGGTCGCGGATATATATGCGCGCCCGTTTCATCGTTGTTTCCTGCCGGCGTCGTTTAACGTGCACGTATGAACGCAGACGCACGACCGACGGAACGGGAATCACTGTCGAGGGCGAATGGAGCACGTTTTTGCCGTCATTTTCTTCGACCGTCAATTTACCCGAAAACCACATACAAACCGCGCGCGCCACGCCAATCGTGCCGAGCGGTTCGTAAGAAAAATTCAAGAGCAGAACTCTACCCGTTATCAATGGAATCACCTCCTTAAGTTGTTGTGTTATTTGATGAATTCAATACAAATCAAGATGCAATCGCTATATATGGTGCAAGTATTTAATAACTGCCACTATATTAAACGATTTTTACCCGTTTTGTATATGAATTTTTTGTGAACCGGAAAAAAATATTGAAAAATAGGAGCGGATTGTTTGCATCGAACCCGCTCCCTCCGGCAGACGGACACGGCTCACGAGACTAGCCGAGAACCGGGCTGGTCATTGTGTTTTCCGCCTGCGAGAAATCAATGACGAATGACGAATGACGAATGACGAATTAAAGAAAGTTGTTTTCAATTCGTAATTCGTAATTCGTCATTTAAAGTATTGGAGCACCGTAGCGGATTTGAACCGCTGTTCCCGACATGGCAAGCCGGGGTCTTAAACCGCTAGACCAACGATGCTAAATTATTTTTTGTCGGAAAATCAGAATGAGAGAATAAACAAGTGCAACAAGGTTTTGTTTGAGTGAAATAATGGAACGTTTTAGAACTAAACAAAGGGAGTTCATTTCAGTTTTGCAAAAGTAAACTTTTAGAGATAAGTTAAACTCCGCAACACAAATTTATACAATAAGGAGTTCAGTATGTCAGGAATAGAATTATCTACAGCTGTCGCAACAGTTGAATTAATAGGATTAGCTCATAAACAAGGATGGTTTGACTCGCTTCTTACTGCATTAAAAACTAAGCATAAAGTATTAGTCTTAGGTGTATCAGGGGCAGGAAAAACTAATTTTATTGATTCGTTGACAGAAGCCGTTCCGAATGCAATAGATATAATGAATCGAACAGAATTTGTTACCAAGAACAGAATTATAATTGATAAGAATCCATTTGTTTTTATTGATACGCCAGGACAAATTTTTCACAAAAGTAGGCGAATTACAGCAATTAGAGAATTAATGAAAGACGAAATTGCCGGAGTAATTAATGTTGTTTCATATGGGTATCACGAAGCCCGCACCGGAAAACAAGGAGTTTTTGAAAATGGAGTTGTTAGTGAAACTTTTTTAGAAAAACAACGTCAAATTGAAATAGAGCAATTGAACGAATGGACGCCACTTCTGGGCGACCGTGAAACGACAGGATGGTTGATTACGGCAATATCGAAAGCTGATCTGTGGTGGAATCGAAGGGAAACAGTGCGTGAACATTATGAGTCTGGTTCTTATTACGAAGCATTGGGATCGGCTAAGGATTTACATCCAGTAGTGCTAGAATATTGTTCAGTTTTCCGGAAGTTCTATAATGAAGGAGTAATGTCTGGTGAATTTCAGGACGAAGATCGAGTCAGAGCAAAGGCACACTTATTAAAAGAACTTTTAGCATCTGTTGGAAAAGTAAAAAATGGCTAGTAATATCGAAAATCAAATTTTACATAACGATTCTCCTAATGATGAAGTTATCGCAGTCGAACCTAATTTTTTAGAGGAAAACCTAAAAAGACTCAGTGTAATATCGTCTTATTTAAGATTATTTGGGTTAACAATAGTTAGTTTTTCTTTTCTCTGTATAGGTCTTACAATTATATTGGGAGTTGGTAAATCCATCTTTGATAATAATGACTATTATAGTTCCAGTCCCGATATTTTATCAAGAATGGGAAAAACACAGGCAGGAATGGTTTTTACATTTCTGATAATCTTTGAAATATTAAATTTTCTTTTTGTGGTTATATATGATAGCCGTCTAAAACAGGGAAATGCGATATTTGAGGAAATCAGCGACGAACTGCAATGGAATATAAATAAAGCACCCACACAAAGTAATTCATCCTCGGCAGTTGCTGATAATAGACCTGAGTTAGAAACTAGAATTATTCTTAGAACATATGCTAGGACAACAGATTTACCTCTATTTCCTGGCAAATACGGACCAGCTCTTTATATATTTTTAAATATAATCTCTTTCTTCCTAAGCGCATTTTTTTACAATCTACTTATTAATCCAAACGTGAAAAATTAAAGTATCAGATTTCTTTAATTTAATAGGAATGATAAATAATCGAATCTATCATTCCTTAACTTTTACCCTTTCACGCAAACGACTTGCTTTAATTCCGCGACGATTTCGACCAAATCGGACTGGTTGCGCATTACCTCGTCGATGTCCTTGTAGGCGCCGGGAATTTCGTCGATGACGCCCGAATCCTTGCGGCATTCGACGCCTTTTGTCATGCGTTCGAGGTCTTCGCGCGTGAAGCGTTTTTTCGCCGCCGTTCGCGACATCTTTCTTCCAGCGCCGTGCGAGCAGGAGTTGTAGCTTTGGGGATTTCCAAGTCCTTTGATGATGAACGATTTCGCGCCCATCGAACCGGGAATGATTCCGTAGCGACCCGCTTCGGCGTTGATGGCGCCTTTGCGCGTGATGAAGACCTTTTCGCCGAAATGTTCTTCCAGCGCGACATAGTTGTGATGCGCGTTGACTTCGATTTCCGGGCGAAACTCCTTTTGTTTATTAAACATTCGGTTGAATGATTTCAAAAGCCGCTTCATCATCACCTGGCGATTCATCATCGCGTAGCCCTGCGCCCATTCCAAATCCTTCCAATAATCCTGAAACTCTTTCGTTCCGTGAATAAAGTAGGCGAGATTCGGGTCGGGCAATTCGTTCAGGCGATGCAGAGTTTTCGCCGTCGCGATATGGCGTTCGGCGATTTCCTTTCCGATATTGCGCGAGCCGGAATGAAGCATCAGCCAGACGTTGTCTTCGGTGTCGAGACAGACTTCGATGAAGTGATTTCCGCCGCCGAGCGTGCCCATCTGAAGCATCGCTTTTTTCTGACGGTCTTGAACGCCTTTGTGAAGCGCATCAAAAGTATCCCAGCCCGCCCAGCGCGAAGCGAACCAATCGGATTCTTTGTGGTGATTAAAGCCGACCGGAATCGCGCGCTCGATTTCATGGCGCAGTTCTTTCAGCTTGCCGTCAAGAATTCCGCTTTTGAAAGGCGTTTTGACCGCCATCATCCCGCAGTTATGAACAAAAACTCCGGCTTCCAAAGCAAAGTTGTGATATTCGGGAACCGTCAGGCAGTAAACATCTTCACGTTCGGGAAGAGTTTCAACGGCAACAACTTTGTGGTTATACCCGTGAGTGTAAAGACGATGATTGTGCAAACCGATTCCACTTTTTATCTTCGTGCCGCAGGTTTCGCAATCATAAAGGCGATTAGCGATTTCCTTCGATTTAGCGCGACCTTTTTCGCTTTGGTTATACTCAACCAAAAACTTTTTGCCACGCATTCCGTTTCCGGCAACCGACATTTTGAAATGTTCAGAATTTTCTCCCATATATTTCAAAATGTTTTTTGTTCCTCGCTCCGCAAAAAAGGCGTAACCTTCAGCCGTTTTAGCTTTTTCGGCAATCGCTTTTACGCGGTTTGCTTCAAATTCAGCCGATTGCCAGTGTTCGTTGCGTTCAACCAGGCTGCGCTGATACGCCGAATGCGCCGCAGCGCTCATAAATTCCAGGTTTTCGGGACGATTATCGGCTTCATCAAAATTTTTGTGATGAATAACGGTTCTATCGTTTTCAAATCGCGGAACTTTGCCGAGCAAACCGTTGCGCGCCACAATCCAATGCGCTTTTTGCATTCTGCCCGAATAATTTTGCTGAACCAGAACATAACCGTCTTTATCAATTTCGCGGTAGAGCGGCATCAGCGATTCGCCTGATTTCAAATCTATCGCTTCCGTAAAACTTCCGTCGCGAAGCATAAATTTATGGTCAGGCGTACAGCGAATCTCCGCTCCGTTGTCGAGAACGACCTTAACAAGCGCGGCTTTTGAACGGGTTTTCTTCGCCGTTGCTGTTGCGGCAACGATTTTTCCGCTTTCGGTACACGCGTAAACAACAATTTCCTTGTCGCTTTCTGTCAGTTCTTTCAGCGAATAAGATTTTCCGTCCGAAGTCGGAACAAGCGTATCGCCCGTAAAACAGCCGATGTCAACGCCGACGGTTGCCGGAATGACCGCGTCTTTCGTGGCGACGACCGAGCCGACCATCGAACCGATTCCGAGGTGCGCGTCCGGCATCAGCGCGACGTGTTTGTAAAGGCACGGCAGACGCGAGACGTTGCGCAGCATATTTTGTTCATCGAGCGACAAATCGTGATGAACCCATGCGAGAACGTCAGCTTTCGCGCCCGAAATATTAAGTTTGTTGTATGGCATATTTCCTCCTACAGAAAATTATAGCAAGACGAGTTTTCGGTTGCCCAAATGGTGTAAACCCGAATAATCGTCAAAATTTGAAAATTTATGATGAGCGAAAAACCGTGTGTTTTCGCCGTTATTTTTAGAAAGGTCACTGTCAATCAAGGCATACGAATTGCAGTATGTCGGGCAGGTGATAAAAATGATTAATCCTGGAACAGTCTTACAAGACCGCTATCTCATTGAAAAACGCATCGGCGAAGGCGGCATGGGAGCGGTTTACCTTGCTATTGACCGGCGTTTTGATAACTTTGTGGCGATTAAAGAAACTTTTTACAGCGACGAAGAATTCGGCGAAGCCTTTGAGCGCGAGGCAAAAATACTAAATGGTCTGATGCATCCCGTTTTGCCGCATGTATCGGATTATTTCACCGAAGGCGACGAGCATTTTCTCGTGATGCAGTTTATCGAAGGCGAAGACGCATCCGATATTTTAAAGCGCGACGGCGCGTTTCCGGTCAGAGACGTGCTGCGCTGGACGGATAATCTGCTCGACGCGCTCGATTATCTGCATTCGCAAGACCCGCCGATAATTCACCGCGACTTAAAGCCGTCGAACTTGAAAATAACGCCGCGCGGCGACGTTTTTCTGCTCGATTTCGGGCTCGCCAAGCTGAAAAAAGAAAATACTTTGAGCGAGCGCAGCGTTTTCGGCTATTCGCGCCGCTATTCGCCGCTCGAACAGATTCAGGGCACGGGGACCGACGCGCGGAGCGATATTTTTGCGCTCGCCGCGACCGTTTATCATTTATTGACGGGCAAGCCGCCGGCTGATTCAATCGCGCGGGCTTCTTCAATCGTCGCGGGAAAACCGGACCCGCTGCAATTGGCAAGCGAGCTCAACGAAGAAATTCCGTTGAGCGTGGCGAGCATTTTGTCGAGCGCGCTCGCGCTGAATGCGGAAAACCGTTTCGCGTCGGCAAACGCGATGCGGCAGGCATTAAACCACGCCGTGCAGGAAATAACCTGGGAAAATACCGAAGCGGCGCCCGAACCGAACTTAATCGTGCCGCCGGCTGAACCAAAAATAATAGTCGCGGCGGAAAACGATAATTTTCCGGCGCTCGATGCCTTTGTCGCCGGAACAAGTGAAAATTCGGCGCGACCTATTAAGAGCGTCGAACCGCTCGAAGAATCACCGCTCGATGAAATTCCGATTTATGCGCCGCCGACGGTTAATTTACAGAAAACCGCAGACGTTCCGACGCGCGTTACGCCGCTCGCCAAAAAGTCGCGCTTCCCGGCGGCTGCGCTGGCTGCTTTACTGGCAATCGTCGCCTCGGTTTCGGCGTTTTTTATCTTCCGAAATCGGCAGCCCGCCGAAGTCCCGCAGACACCATCGGAAACAACCGTTTCCGAAACAAAGACGGATTCCAAAGAGCCGGAAAGCGCGCCGGATTTAGCTGCGCAAACAATCGATTCTGACGCGCTGGAAGCGGAAAGCCACGAAAAGGCGAAATCTAAAAGCCCGGCAATTAAAAAAGCGAGCGAAAAAAATGAAATAGTAGAGGAACCTGTCGAAGAAGACGACGCGGTCGCGGAAGTTCAACCTCAAAAATCCGCCAAAAAGGAAAATAAACGCGCTGCTCAAAAATCGAATTCGGCAAGCATCGACCGGCGCGAAAGAATCGTCGAATCCGAGCGGGCGCCGGACATCGAATCGATTTTTACGGGACGCCCGAGCTGGGAACGCGATGAAAAAATGCGCCGCGCCGAGCGCCGCCGGCAAAACGAGGAAATGAGCGAGGAAGAATGGCGCGAAATGCGCCGCCGGCGCCGCGAACAGCGACGACAAAACAATTACCCGATTCCTTTTTAAAGTTTGCAGGAAGTTAACAGGAAGTTGCAGATAGTTCTATTAACTTTCTGCAAACTTTTCCGTTAGCGAATGACTTTGATGTCGCGCTCGCTGAAAATCTTCCAGCCGCCGTTAGTTTGCTGCCACCTCAGTTCCTGGATTACTTCACCGCGCCGACTGTTTCTCCCGTTTTGAATATCGTAGACTTTGCGAAAACGCATAACCGCTTCGCGACCGCCGTCTTGAAAGACGATTTCCGGTTCGGCGGCGCGGATGTCGATGGATTTTGCCGCCGCGAACGCGCGATTTTTTTCGGTTCGGACGGCAGCGACCGAAACATTGCGGGTCAGGTAAAAGGCTTTCAGCTCGCGCATATAAAAAGACATCTGGCGTTCGATGTCGCGATTGTTGGTCGCCGCAATCCACTCGGAAAGCCTTTCGCGCAGGTTTTGCGCCGTCGCGTTTTGCGCCCGGTTTTCCGGCTGCGGCGGTCGCGGCGACGGATTTGAAGAAACCGGTTTCGTCGTCCGGTTGTCGGTTTTCGACGCAATCTGCGCATCGTCGAAAATATCCCAGCGCGCGACCGCTCCAATTTTGTTATAGACGGTTTGAATAACGACGGGCGCAATCAGCTCGCGGGCGCTGATGCGGCGCGTGACGCGCAAACTCCTGCCGCCGTCGATAGGAACAAAATTGAAATTTACGTTGTCGCTGCCGCCGCCGCTCGAAGTGAAAACCAAGCCGCTCGCGTCAAGCCAGATTCGTGTCCGCACGGCGTCGCCGTTTGTCATCCGTGCGTTTCGCGTCACGCCGTCGGCGATAAATTCGACCCGTGAAGCGCGCGACGAGGCGAGCGAGACGCGGTTTTCGCGGCATTCAATCGACAGTAAATCGGGCGGCGCGAGCCGGACGGACAAGTCGATAAAAAATTGTTGCTGCTCGCCGAACGGGACGCTGCTCGACGCGCCTTCGATGACGGAATAGAGCGCGTCGCTGCGCTCGAAATCGACGCGGTACAAACCGTTCAGACCCATTTGCGGGTCGCACCAATCCTGAATCTTTCGGGCGCGCGTTTTCTGTGCCGCGACCGTTAAGGTGAAACAAACGATAAAAATCGCTGAAATCGTGATGATGCGGTTGAGTTTTTGAATCATTACGTAACCCTCCTCTAATTCCGTCAAAAACGAGAGGTTTGATGTCGCAAGCGTTATCAAAGTTTTACGAAATAGTTTCGCGCGGGCGGAAAAAGTTCGGTTAAAGGGCGACAAAAAAAGAAATGACACGGTTTTTCTATCCAAAAGAATGTAGTCATTTGCGGCATTCGCCCTTTAACCGGATTTTTCTCGAAATACCGGTTTTTTATTTACGGTTAAATTAAAGAAAGTGTATATTATTAGTATTTTT
The DNA here is from genome assembly GCA_036403375.1 of Pyrinomonadaceae bacterium. Lineage (GTDB taxonomy): Bacteria > Acidobacteriota > Blastocatellia > Pyrinomonadales > Pyrinomonadaceae > JAFDVJ01. The sequence goes on along the minus strand of DASWRC010000100.1, from coordinate 40,058 downwards.
CTATTGCAGAATAGGCTTTAAAGCGGTGTCTAAAACAACAAATCAGACAAAAGGGAAAATTTATGGAAAATTTTGATTCTCAGCCAGGCAACGCCGGCAATTCGGTTCCGCAGATTATCGCGAGTAATTTGCGTATCGAAAACCTTCTGGGTCGCGGCGGAATGGGAACCGTTTATCGCGCCACGCACCTCACGCTCGACCGCGTGGTTGCCGTCAAGGTCATTAATCCGGAAGTTGCGATGAACGCCGACGTGATGCAGCGCTTTGCCCGCGAAGCGCGCCTGATGGCGAAGCTCCGACACCCGCGCGCGGCGATGATTTACGATTCGGGAACGCTGCCCGACGGTCGCCTTTTTATCGTCATGGAATACGTCGAAGGCATGACGTTAGCCGATATTTTGAAGCGCGACGGGAAGCTTCCATATAAAAAAGCGGTCGATATTGCAGTCAGCGTCTGCGACGTTTTGAGCGAAGCGCACTCGCTCGGCATCATTCACCGCGATTTGAAGCCCGCCAACATCATGCTCAATAATCAGGGCGTTTTCGTTCTCGATTTCGGCATCGCCAAGATGCTCAATACCGATAATGCCCAGAGTATGCAGCTTTCGATGACGGGCAACGGGCTGCTCGTCGGCACGCCGTTTTATATGTCGCCCGAGCAATGCCTCGGAAATCCGGTCGAAGCGCGCAGCGATTTATATTCTTTAGGCGCTTTGCTTTTTGAAATGATTGCCGGTCGCCCGCCGTTTGACGACGAAGTTCTCTCAGCCGTGATTATCAAGCACGCGATGGTCGAAGCGCCGCGCATCGAAGAATTCGCGCCCGATATTCCGCCGGCGCTTGCCGATGTCATAAATCGCCTGCTCGCCAAGAAACCCGAAGACCGACCCGAAAACGCATCGGTCACGAAAGCGATGCTCGAACGGAGCGTCGCCGGCGCTTCGACCGCGCCCGCGCTCAATCTCAACACGCCGACGACGACCAACACCACCGCCGAGAATATCTATCCCTCGACGCAGCAAATGAATGCCGTGACGGCTTCGCAGATGCCGCAAACGCTGGCGAACACGCAGTCCGGAACAAAGGAAAATAAATCGGGCGGCGGCTTGAAAATCGCGGCGGCTTCGGCGGGGGCGGTAATTTTACTCGGCGCGCTCGCGATCGGCGGCTTCCTTCTGCTGAAACCGAACGCGGCGACCACCTCGAACGGCAACATGGATTCGATGGCGAACATGGACCATTCGAAACACAACATGGGCGACGATTTTGCGAAAACGCCGACCGACGACAAGACGGTGATGTCGACGCAGATTCTTTCGACCGAGGAAGCCGATAAAATCATCACCGAAATCACGCGCACGACCGAGCACCACGCCGACGGGATGCAGATTGTCAAAACGCCGAAAGATTCCGCGCTCATTTGCCTGCATAATAAAATTGAACTCGGCAAAACGCATATGTTCGCGGTTGAACGGACGAATCTGAACAGCCCCTGGGAGATTTCGGCGCGGACTTCGCTCGACACGCCCGAATTTCACGGTGCGAGCTGGACGTTTGAGCCGATGGACGCCGACGGCGACGGTTTCGAGGAAGTGATTTACAAAGGCATGAGCGCCGATGGGATGACGCACAAATTCCTGATTTACGTTCCCCGAACCCGGCAGAGTTATTCGATTATTTCCGCGACGGACGCGAGCGGCAAGGTGACCAGCACGCTTTCGCCGAACGCGCTTGTCCCGAACGGCGCGGCTTTTCGCAAGTCGCTCGAACAAGCGGCGCAGGGCAAATAAAATTAAATTACGAATTAAATGAAAATTTTCTGTCATTCGTAATTCGTAATTTGTAATTCGTAATTTGTTAAAGATTGGCGACAAAATTGCCGAGATTTCCGCCCCGTAAGTTTAAGTGGAGCGGGCGAGATTTGAACTCGCTAGACCAATGTAATCCCGGCGGCATTCGCCAAAAAATGTTTTGAAAAGGAAAAATCTGTGCTAAGATGTTCCGAAATCGAGGTAAAAATTATGTGTTGTAAAAGTAGATTCGTTAAACTATTCGCCATTTTACTTCTCGCATTCGGGGCGTTGAGTTTCAGTATGACGGGAATCCCTGATGCCGTTAACCCGAACAAAGCGCAATTTATTCCTTCTTGTGAATCTTTGAGAAATAATCGTTCCTTATTGGATTTAAGGGAATGTACGCCATCAAATGACAATCAAACATCAAACCCGATGGACAGAATATTTCAACTCATTTTCATTCTCTTTTTCATCAGCCCGCCGTTAATCGTCATTTTATTATTCATGATTTGGCGCGAATTAAAGGCGCGAAACGAGAAGTAATTAGTTTTAAGTGGTAAACGGTAAGTAATTAGTTGACAATGAGTAACGATTTTCACTTTACCACTGAACGCTTTTTTTCAAACATCTTCAAGCGGCGGCAAAAGCTCATCGAGCGTTGCCGCCGTTTTTTCGGGCATTTCGCGGATTCCGCGCAGAGTTTGCGAATCAAGCCAGCCGGGTTTCGAAAATTTCAGCTGGGCAATGCTTCCGCCCTTGTAAAATAAAAGCCGCGCGGTTATCGAAACCGGAAGGCTGCGCGTATAATCGAGCGGCGTCACGCGCCGCGCAAACACGTGGTCGGACACCCGAAAAAGCCGCTCGCCCGGAAACCGCCGCTGAGTTTCTTCTAAAGATACAATCTCGCCGACTTCCATTTTTCCGGCAACATAAAGACGCCCCGAAAGCACCGTCACCAAATACAAATAATCGCCGACTTCGACACCGCGTTTACGAAACAAACTGCTCGCCGTGTAATCAAAAAGCCGTGCGTCCGCGGCGCGCTCCAAAATTTCCTGTTCTCGAAACCAATCCTCGTTCGGACAATACTGCGTGAAATATCTCATCCCGGTATTAGTTTAAGTTCCGAGAGGCGAAATTCCAAAAATATTCTGGTACGAAACGCGCCCGATTTACGCGTAGTAGATTGGGTGAAAGGCTTCGAGCGATCAAAACCTTTCACGCCTTTAATTTTATAAAGGAGTCTTAATATGAACGAAAATTTAGTTATTGAAGTTACGCGCGTCAGTCAGCAGCCGAATAAAGGTCACGTTTTCGGGACGATGAGCGTTAAGAAAGACGGCGCGGAAATCGGCAAATTCAGCACATTGGAGCGCGGCGGCGAAGCTCCGAGTCTGAAAATCGGCGATTACGAAATGCATCATTCGATAAAGCACAAAAAACGCAATGTACAATGCCTGCGCCCGACGAATATGTACATTTCCAGCATCCTGATTCACGACGCGTATAATGACGACGCCGACGAGCTGGAAGGCTGCATCGCGCCGTTCGAGTTCGGCGCGGAAGCCGACAAGCTGCACGGTTCGGCGCAGGCGATGGTTAAGCTTTGGGAAATGCTCGGCGGCTTTGACAAAACCCATGAGAAAAAAATTAAACTCAGAATTTTAAGCAACGTCCCCGGCGACAACCGCACCGCCGAAAATTGGCTCGTTTACCGCAAAGCCTTTTGGCTCAAAAAATACGGCAAGAAATAAACAAATTAATGATTGAACGGGCAGGCAGAAAGCCTGCCTTTAATTTTAGAGCGGGCGTTTTCGCAAAAAAAAATCTTGAACAAATAAGGCGAAATATTTTATCCTTATAACTGGCTTAAATTTCCTCCCCAATTTCACTTCAAAACCCGATTCAGGAGAAAAACCGAATGCCTTCAATCAAATGCAATCAATGCAATCTCGTCAATTTCAGCACCGAAATAAACTGTAAAAGATGTGGAAACCCGTTAAATGAATACGCGCCCATCGCCGACCAGCGCTCATTTCAAACCAGCGCCGAGCAGAGCTTTCAAACCCAAGCCTATCAGCCGAACGCGGAACAAAATTACACGCAAAGCTATCATCAGCCCAATAATTATCAAAATCAGCAGATGCAGTATCATCCGCAGCAAATGCCGCCCACGCCTGCCTTTTACGGCAATCAATACGAAGCGCCGCCGATGTCGTGCATCAAATGCGGCGAGCGTCGCGAAGTTTATATGCAGCATTTCAAAAAGAATTACATTCCGCCCGTTGCTCTGCTCGGTGCTTTTTTCGGTTTAATTCCGGCGGTGATTTTAATTGCGGTTTTGCAGGTCGAGCATCAGTTACAAGCGCCGTTTTGCGGTGTTTGCTGGACAAAGTTTAAAAAGACGAAAACGGTCGAAACATTAACTGCGGTCGGCGGAATCTTCATATTTTTAGCCGCGATTATTATCGCCGTTGCTGCCAACTCATTTTTTATCTTTTTATTGTTTGTTGCCGGCTGCATTGCGCTTATCGTTTACGGGCAAATGTATAAATCGAAAAACTCGCCGAAGTTCAAGAAAGTGAATCGCCAGGAAGTCGTCATCACCGACCCGCTCATCGGCGACGTGAGCTTTGTGCGCTAAACTAAATTTTTTTTGTCATCGGCGACAAATTTATTTGTCCGCAATCAAATCAACAATCCGGCAGACAAACTCTTTTGTTTGCGCAAACGTCGCTTCGTGATTAATGTTTTTATCGCGATGTTTCGCCCGCCATTCAAAAGCGCTTTCGATTAAGGCGGCATCGCCGGGAAACCGCAGCGCAGTCCACGACGCGGCGCGGCGTTTTGAAACCTGTTCGCCCCGTTGCGATGCATACAAAGCGCGGCAGACGGTCATAATCAAATAAGCCTGATAAGGGCGCGAATGTTTACAGCCATCGATTGTTTCGGCACGTTCGCGCGCCTGCCCGCGGACGGCTTCGATAAATTCTTCCTTTGAAACCGGCGCAATAATCGTTTCGGGCGGAGCGCCCCGGAGCGTGACGCTGCGTTCGCGCACGAAATACCAGTTCAAAAGCCAATCGCGTCCCGCTTCGAGAAAATGAAGCGGTTCGCCCGGACTGATGTTTGCAATCCGCGACCCTCTTAACTTAAACGTCTGCAGCGCTTCGAGCGAAACATAAGCCGTTTCGATGCGATTATCCCAAGCCGGTCTGCCTTTCACCAATTCCGCGTGCATCTTCCTGAGACTTTCGAGTTCATTTCCATCAACCGCCGTCTCAGTCGCCGCCAGCAAATCAATATCGCTGATTTCATAATCAAAATCTCCGGCGACCAATGAGCCGTAAAGATATAATCCGACGAGCTTTTGACCGAGAACACTCTGCAGCCCGGCTGTAATATCGTCCAGCAGCAGGCGAACGTCAGGATGTTTCGAGAGTATCGGCAGTTCGTTTAAGTTCATAATGAATTAATTTAACTTTGACAATAAATTTTGTAGAAAGTTCTGCCCGTCAAACAAAATGCGGGCGAGAAAGAAAAATACAAACCTAAGAATTTCCTGTTAGTATTTAATTTATGGGCGTCGTCATCTCAACTTCCGAAGTGAAATTGACCGAAACCGAAGCCGGAGTTTTGCGCGTCGGCAATTCGCGTGTTTCTCTGGATACGGTCGTTATTGCTTTCAATCAGGGTGCCACGCCGGAACAGATTGTCGAAGACTACGACTCACTCGAACTCGGCGAAGTTTATGCCGTTATCAGTTATTATCTGCAAAATCGCGAAACGGTCGAAAACTATCTGGCAGAAAGAAAGATTCAACGCGCCGAGCTGCGCTACGAAATAGAATCGCGCACCAATCCGCAAAATATCCGCGAACGACTTCTGGCACGCCGCCGAAACGCCGCCTAAATTACAATGCTCCTATTTCTCGCTGACGAAGATTTCAATCGCCGCATCGTGTGCGGTTTGCGTCGCCGCTTGCCGTCGCTCGATATTGTCGCGTGCAGGATGCCGGATTAATCACGCAGCCCGGTACGGAAGTTCTAAAATGGGCGGCAAGCGAAAACCGAATCGTTCTAACGCACGATGTCACGACCATGAGCAAACACGCCTCTGACCGCGTAACCGAACGTTTGCCGACGCCCGGCGTAATCGAAGTTACGCAGGAGGACGTACCAATCGGCGAAGCCATCGAAGAACTCGTCCTCATTGCCGAATGCAGTCTCGAAAACGAATGGGAAAATCAGGTCATTTTCCTGCCGCTGAAAAGCTAAACCGGTTTTAGAAAAATTTTGGCGACAAATATTATCGAGAGTTCCGCCCGTCAAGTGAAAGCGGGCGGGAAAGAATCGAACTTTCTTGCTCCATGTACTCACGACGGCATTCGCCAAAATGGTTTGGGGAGTTTTGAATCGAAATCATTATTGAATTTTGATGATGTAGTTTTGACTGATTTGAACGACGGCGCTTTCATCTAATTCTTTAACAATCAATTCCAGATTTTTATCGAATAATTCGATCAATTGTGAGTTTTTGATGTTTCCGGTTTTAACGTGGAGCAATTTGTAAGGTTCTCTTTTGGCGGTAAAGCTATCGTAAAAATCGGCGTCTTTTGAAATGACAATTCTCTCTTCCACCAGGGAAAGACGATTTATTTCGTCATCGGTCGTGCCGTTTCCGTCCGCCAATTCGCTTGTATGAACCGCGTCGAAGCCTTTCTCGCACAATAACTGCGCCAGGGTTTTAGGCAGTTGCGCGTCAACAATAAACTTCATCCCGTTACGAGTCCAGTAATGGAGCCGACGTTAGCCAATTTTGCCGCAAACAAGAGACAGGCTTGCAAATCCTCTTTTTCAAGGTCTTCGTAGTCCGCCAAAATCTCCTCATGGGTCATCCCCGAAGCCATCAATTCCAGGATATTTTCCACCGGATAGCGTTTATTACGAATCGTCGGCTTCCCGTGGCAAATCTTCGGATTGATGGTAATGCGCTGTAAAAGATTATGTTCCATAGACAAAATTTTAACACAAACTATTGCGATAAAATCAGAAGTTTCGTTGATCAGACATCGGATGGATGAGAATCGAACTTTCTAAATCAATTTATTTTCGACGGCAATCATCAAAAGTAAAAATCTATCAATTTTAATTTTCATCTTCCAAAAAAGGTGAGGCGCCTATTTTAAAGGTAATTGGTATTTTTGATTTGCCAAATTTTTTACCGGATTGAGATTTGATTAAGGCATTTTTGCCTTTGTTATAGATTAAGGCTCTAACCTGTTGTTCAAAATATTCGCCTTTATGACCTAACATGATAATTTCACCATCTAGCCGTTTATCTTTTCGTTTGACGAATAGAGGAATTAATTCTGGCAATTTGGGCATTTGAGGGATTACGCCAAAATTAAAAAGCTCTTTCGCCCAAAGCAGAATTGATTTTTGCAAAAGTTCACCAATTTCATCAATATTTCCATCTGAAAGAGTAATTTCGAGTAATTTTCGTTTTTTATAATATTTTCCTAAAATATCATCGTAACGAACACAAGCAACCGATTCTTTTATATTGTCAAGGCTTGAAAATGTTGGGTTATTTTTATTGATTTGCCGATGTTTTATGACATTGGCAAGATCACAAACAATCTTATAATATTTATATCTATCTGAAACAGATTCTCTATATTTGTAGGCATTATTGAATCCGATTGTGCTGCCTAACTCAATAAATATATGTTCTGGAATATCTCGAAGTGCTTCTGCAGTGTTACCTGCGTTGAAAGTATCTTTTTTTAATCCGATTTCGCGGTTGTTATAATAATCGACGAAAGTTGCATAAGATGGAATAACCCTTTCAACAAAATAGGCGCGTGCGTTATTTTTCATAAGATTTAAATGATGTTTGGGAATTCTTAACACGAATGTTTTAAAGGCTTGAAATAACTTTACTGTAACCAAAATTTAGATAAAGGACAAGAAAATCTTGTCCTTTATCTTACAACTCAACCTTTTCAATCACGCCAACCCAATGTTCCGCCGACAGGTTGCCGTTGGCGAATTCCGAAACCAAATTAAAAATCTGGTCTGAGAATCCGCCGACGTTGAGGATGTCGGCGCGTTCACGGGCTTGCGTGGTTGCGTAAGGCTGGATGTCGATGCAGACGAGTTTTGCCTGCGGGTTGCGGGTTTGAAAAGCGTTCCATTGCCGCATCGTTTCGGTTCCGCTGTTCCACGTGCGGTTTGAATCCATCCACGATTCGTTGTCGGAAACGTAGATTAACAAATCGGCGTTCGATTTGTGTTGATTCAACCGGCGCAGCGGCGCCGAGCAGTTTGTTCCGCCCGAAGGCAGCGCGGCGAGTTTTTGGGCGTTTGTCATCACCGAATCGCGCGGGTTGAGCTGCGCTTCAACGACCGAATCCGAGAAGGGAATTACTTCCGCCGTCGGATTTTTACGAAGAATCGCCGCCGCGACCAGCGCCGCCACGTCCAAACAGCGGACGGCGGAAGTCGCGCCTTTACGATAACCCGTCACCGCCGAATGCATCGAGCCGGAAATGTCCGGGAAAACGTAAACTTTTCCGTTCAATTCAGGCACGTTTTCGGTCGCGATTTCCATCGCGTCCTGCAACGCTTCGGTAATCGCGCGGGGAATATCGCGGTTTTGCGAGGCGGCAGTGTACGCGACCAGTAATTGGTAAGGAAAAACTTTCGCGCGGCGAATCGCTTCGCGGTCACGCAGACGGTCGGCGATGATTTCAACCATTTCCTTGTCGGCGAAAACTCCGTGACGCTGGAAAGTGTTGAGATTCATACGCGTCATCTGCCACGCGGCGTGGCGGGCAATTTCTGTCCATTCCCGAACGGAAATCGGCAGCGCCGTCAGCATCTGAAAGGGAACCGCCGGAACTTCCGCCGAATCTCCCGCTTTGAATTTTTCGTACGCGCGGACGATTTCCGGCAGCTTGTCGGCGTCCGCGTCGCGACCGATAAAGTAACCGTACAGCGCTTCTTTTTCAGCTTCGAGCGGTTTCGGGTGAACCATTTTCAGAATGTCGGCAAACGACGGCGCTTGTCCGACCGATTGTTTGAAAATCGTTTCCGCACGGCGCGTGTTGAACCATTCGCGCACCAGACGCTTCGGCAGCGAACCCAGAGATTTGCGACCGACCGCGCCCGAACGCATAATCTGCACAAAATTGCGCAGCATTTTGCCGTTATCAATCACGCGCGGAAAGATGCGGGCGAAAAGCCCTTTGTCTTTGGTCGAAAGCACCGCGACGAGCAGCGCCGGCATATCCTTCATAAAGCCGCTTTCGCGCGCGTAAACCGCTGTCCGGGCGACGAATTCGGCGTCAAGCTCTTTCGCCAGCGCCAGCACTTTATCGAGCTGTTCGGTTGCGTCGGCGTAGAAGGTTTGTGAAAAGCAGCCGGTCGCCGCATACTGCGCGAGTGCGTGTTTCGGCGTTAATTTATACGCCGTTCCGCCCGCTTCGTTGATTGTGTCTGCTTTCGGTGTGAATAAACCGCGCACGGTTTGAAATAGATTTTTGTCAGCCATAATTCCTCCTTTGGAAAATTACGAATTACAAATTACGAGTTAAATAAAAAGGTTTAAATCATTCGTAATTCGTAATTCGTGATTCGTCTTTGAATAAAGGGCGACAAGTTTATGAATATGACGCGAACATTTACGAATGTAGTCATATCCGGCATTCGCCCGTTGAAATTTGAGTCGGAGCGACAAGTTTTGCGAATCTTTTTCAAATCTTGCGCCGAAGAGCGCCGAAGCCGAAATCAAAATGATTTGTCGTCTTCCACAGTTTTCAAAATGGCTTTGAAAAAGCTGCCCGCAAGTGAACAAGATTGATTTTAGTTTCTGATGTAATCCTGTCCGGCATTCGCTCCGAAAAATAAATTGGCGACAAGGTTTGTCGAAACTGATTTACTGCTCTGCCTGTTTGAGCTACGTTTCGCACAACGGCTGAAACGACGGGACTCGAACCCGCAACCAGTAAGTTAAATGTAGTTCCGACGGCATTCGCCACAAAAAACCGCTTGCCTGTTCTGCCATTTAAACTAAGCTTCCGCAAGCTTTTAGGAAGCTGAAAGATTTGAACTTTCACCTGACAACACCGGTAAAAAATTATAACGGCGACAAAATCGAAAGGACGTTTTCGCGCTCTACCCAACTGAGCTACTTTCCGAAAGCCCGGAAAGGTCGGACTCGAACCGACGCCCTCGCACTTATCAGGTGATGTAGTCCTTTTGCGGCATTCGCCATTTGTTTTCGGAATGTAGTTTTCGGATTTGCCCGCGCGCGTTGAGACACTCGATTATCGGCAGGCATTTATTCGTACATAATCAAATCGTACAGCAGCGAATCGATTCAAACGCCTGACCAATCTGAAATCCAAAATCCGAAAATCCAAAATTGAGTCGGTCGGGTGGGATTCGAACCCACGATACCTCGCTTAAAAGGCGAGTACTTTAAACCAGACTAAGTTACCGACCGAGGTTAAAAGTGCTATTACAGATTAAATAACATCTGTCAATAGTTAAGTTAAGAGATATTTCGAGCATTTCCAGACACTTAACTTTTTTTCGATTTTGTGTCTCGATTTGTGTCCCGAAAATATCGTTTTGTGTCTCGAAATGTATCCCGAAATGTAGGAAATATCGGCTTATTCGTTGTTTATAAAAATAAAATGTGTCTTTTGAAGATACAAAGAAGGAGCAAAACACGAATGAAAGCGGATTATTACAAGAAAAAGCAAAAAAAGGGCGCGACGGGCAGTAAAGCAATTTTCCAGTATCTCGACCGAGGATGCGGAAAATACAAGACCCGAACGAAACTTTGCGAGGAGCAATCCACACGCAAGAAGAACGAAAAAGCCGCAGATGCTTGGCTGGACGAGCAAGCCGCAGAATACGACGAATCGATTGCGAGCTTTGACGACGACAAAATCACGTTCTCGCAATATGTCGAGCGGAAAAAAGAGACGCATTTTCATCAAGCCGTCTGGCGCGGCGATGTCAAAATTTCGGGCTACGATTCGTGGGACGCCGTTAGGCGTTACGAAATGCAGATGCTCATCGAGCAGTTCGGCGCGATGCGGCTAAAAGCCATCACGCAGCACGATATAGACGTTTTCAGGGCTAAAAGATTCAAGACCAAAACCAAAGACGGCAATGAGCGCACATTGGGCGCGGTCAATCGTGATTGCCAGTTATTGCGCCGTGTTTTCTCGCTCGCATACAAGGACAAAATCCTGCGCGAGCGGTTCGATTTCGGCGTGAATAACAACGAGGAAGAACCGCGAAGCCGAACCTTGAAGGGCGACGAGGAGCAACGGCTTATGCTCCAACTGGAGAAGCCGGAATATGCCCGATATAAGCCGATGTTCGTTACCTTGCTTGAAACCGGGATGAGAATCGGCGAACTCAAAAATATCACTTGGGCGATGGTTAAGAATCTCGACCAGCCCGAAAGATGCCATTTTGCTTTGACTGCCAGAGCGACTAAAACGAAGAAGGCTCGAACCGTGCCGTTCTCCGAGCGAGTGCGGGAAATATTGTTGGAGCGCACCGCGCACGGCACGGCAGCAGACAAACCCGTGTTCGATACGACGAATTATAAAAACGATGTCAAAGACATTTTCAAAGATGCCGAGCTTTCGGAATTTTGGGCGCGAGACACAAAGCATTGCGCCGTGACGAATATGGCAAAGGCGAACGTGCCGAGACACTTAATCAGAAAAATTATCGGCACGGAAACCGACAAATTGCTTGACCGAGTTTATATCAATCTCGAACTCGAAGACTTACAGGAAGGTTATAAAAAATTTGTCGATTACCGCAATAAACCAATAGAAACAAAGGAATCGGCATTCGTTAATTAAAACCGTCTGGACGGCGATTTATACGCGGAGAATCGCCGTCCTATTTAATGCCTGTAATGAAATTCACGGCGAATTTTCCGCACGGCGTTTAATAAACTTAGTAGCTTTTTTTCGATGAAAAATCCCGCCGACCTTAAATAATAAAAGTAGCAAAATTGGAATGAAAATTTTATGGACGAATACGACGAAATAAATTTAGGAGTAGTTTCGACCGAGTATGAGCGCGAACGGCAAAAACTGAATGAACCCGCCGCCCCGAACTTTGCCGGACGACCGACAAAGAAGCTAGGCTGTCTGAGCGTTTTCTTGTGGCTGATAATCGGTCTGATTGCCTTCCGACTTGTCGGTGAAATTCTTAACCTTTTCTTTAAGAGTTGACGCCCGTCGTTCGAGTTGTTGCAGGTCGGGAAACTCAGTGTCGAGTGTCGGTTTTTCCTTCGGCAAAATCGGCGAAACGAACGACCCGAAAGTTTCGCATTTCGGGCAACGCCAGAAAGCGCAGTTTAACAAGATTAACCCGTTTTCCAGTATCAAACATTGAGCGTCAAGAGCCGTCTTCAATATAAATTTATGGCATTTTCGACAAAAGATTTTTCGGTCTGAATAGTTCGTTTCAGTTCTTGCCATTCTTAATCCGTTCCAGTATCAACAATTCGTCTTTATTAAAGTTAGTAACTTCGGCGGGAAGTTCCGATGAATTAGTTTTAGTAGCTTCGGCGGGAAGTTCCGAGCCGTCCGAAATAATTTTAGTAATTCCGTTTGAAACTTCGATGCGTTTGCCGTCATAGGTTTGCGCCACGACCGACGCACATCTTTGCGGATTCTTTAATTGTGAAAGCAACTCATCAAAACTTTCGGCGACCGGCACGAGAGGCAACTTTTGAATCTTTTCAACGACCGGCATTATCAAATCAACGACCGCTTGCCGGTTTAACTTGTCTTCTTCGGGCGTGATTTCCGATTCAGACGCGTCGGACATTTCTTGAATTTTGTCTATCCGATGCTTTTTCATTTTATTTCAAGCCGTTTTTCGACTTCGGCAACCCGACTTTCCATTTCCATCAGGTCAATTGCGCTCAAAGACTGATTCAAAATTCCAAGAGCCGAGCGAACCTCGGACGGACGGTTGCCCGATGTAAGATTACGGCGAAGGCACTCGACAGCCTCATTTGTGAGCGATTGGAGAGCCGCAATCGAATGCTCGACCCGAACACGGCGCAAATGCCTGTAACGAGCCGTATAATCGCTTTGCTGCTGCCACCTCCACAGAGTAACCGGCGAGATTTTCAAAGTTTTAGCGACCGCATCCAGACTCAAGCCACTTATGAGCAGTAAAATCGACTTCTCTTTTTTGAACGGCAATTCATTAGAACCTTTCATTTTATTGCACTTCCTTTCAAAGTCACCGGCTAGAATTCTCGATTTTTTCTTTTGGTGCGGACTTAGAAAACCCTCATAAAATCGTCGTTTCAATAGCTTTTTGACGTAGGGGGGTAAATAAAACCGTGACTATTTGGGTATAAAAATTATGTAGATTGATAGCCGCCGCGCTTCAATTTATCGGCTTCGGCTTTGCGCTGTTTGTTCCGTTTGATGACGGAGTTACGCTGTGTCAAATACTGCTTAATCGAATCCTTGACCGAGTGCTTGACCACGATGCGCTGAATGTCATTCAATGCCGCTTCTGCCTTTTCCGGCGCAAAGAAATCAGCCTTGCCCGAATTCTTTCCAGTATCACTAAAACGAGCTTCACCCGAAAAGCTCATTTCGGCAGCGTTGCCGGTTTGTGCCGCAGGTTTTCGTGTCTTGAATGTTTTCGCAACTTGGTCGGTCAGCTTTTGAATTGCGGCGCGTTCAGCCAGTGTTAAATCTCGCATAAGTTGTTCTCCATTAAATCGATTGAGTTGGTCAAATTTGAGCCGGAAACGCCGCTTAGACGGCTTTTGACGTGATTGTTGAGTTCACCGTTGACCCGAATCGTCTCCTTGCGGTTCTGGTCGATTTGAGTGTCAACGAAATACTGTTTCGCCTTGATTGCCGCGTGTCGCTGTTCAGCGTCATAAACCGCCGAGCGAGCCGCCAGAACTTCACCGGCAGCCGCTTGCAATTCGTCGGCAAGTTCGCTTTGAAGCTCCAGAGCGCATTGTTTTTCGATTCGTAAATCTTCGAGCCGTTCGGCGTAATCGTTGCGCCTTTCAAAATAGATGCGCCGCGTAAGTTCCGCCTGTTCCCGTTCGATTGCGGTCATCAAATCGAAATCACCCGAAATAATCGCTTGTTCGAGTCGTTTCTTCGTGCGGTCGGCTTCGCTCAGTAATTCAGTTAATTTGCTCATTCGTATAAGCTCCAATTTATTATGAATCGGCGGCGAGTTTCCGAGTGCTTTCATCGGCTCATTCGACCCGCCGCCCGATTCGCTTTCCGGGCATCACTCTATTAAGACCCGAAAGTGTTTGACCGGACGGCGAAAAAGAGTAATCAAAATCGCCGCCCGATTTATTGCCGTCTGCGGTTGATTAGTTGAAAGTCATTCTGACAGACGACAAAAATTAAAATTTAAGAGATGCGCCGACCAATGAAAATTTCAAGAACATAAACCGGCGCATCAAATCGAGAACTAAAACCCACGTCATTAAGTCGAACCGCGAGCGGAGACGTTCCCGAAAATCAAAGGATTATTCTCTTAATATTATATAACTAGAAGTTATGAAAAGTAAAAGAAAATATTATAGGGCTAAGGTTTCTTTGTCGTTTCCAGTATCAAGTTTTTAATGGCGAATGGTTTGGTATGAAGCGCGAAAATAAATTTGCGGATTAAGAGAAAAATAAATTTAATCCTTGACAAAAGTTCCGAGCAAATTTCGGGCGAATATCAGTTTGAGTTAATAAAAACGGCGACGGGAAAGAAAATGAGATGATAATTACACTTCCTCATTCACTATAAGCGGGAAACGTGCCAAAGATTTTTTCTTGGTCTTCGATGGTGAAGAAATGCCTTGCGGTCTGCCAGAAAATAGCATTCATTGTTTTTGGTTGTGTCAGGCATTTGAAACTATTTTCCAGTGTCAGCCGTTCGGCGAACTTGGTTGAGAATATACCGCGCATTGATGCCATATTGTTTCGGCGATACTCTAGCCGCAGCTTATTATTTCCAGTCGGGTAAATGGCAAAGCATTGATTAGGCTTTCCCGTGCCGTCGTAGCTTTTACAGTTCCAGTATCGTGTATTTTCCTTTTGACGCTTCACGGGTAAATATCTAAGTGTGACCGTTTCAAACCAGTAATCCCGAAGCCGTTCGGCATCCGCTCGACTACTGCATTGCAAGTTTAAGGCGACGTGATAACGACTAACCGGCGCGGCGAAGATATTGAACCCGATGCCTGAATGAATGCTAATATCGGCTTGCATACCGGCGAACATCGAAGTGTATTCTTTGCGGTATTTCTTGACGTGGTAATCATTGAATTCTAATAAATAATTCGTGCCGCCGAAAAGATACTTGGCGATTGAAATTTGAATATCGTTGTAACCGTGCCAGCCGTTTTCTTGAGACGGACGGCGACGATTGACCAGCACCGGCGCATTATTTATTTGATAAGCATCGAAGGCGCGACGAGGGATTGATTCATACGGAACACGAGCGCGGAGTGTATCGGCAATAGCATTTTCAGATAAGGTAAAATTGACTTTACCATAAGATAAATTTATACTTTTCATTGTCAAGAAAAGAAAGGCTAATGTTCCAGTATCATCAAGAATCATCGGCTTTTCACCTCGTTATAAATTTGCCGCTAACGCGCTCCAGTGTTAGCGGCATTCTTCCATTTTCGCCCTAAAATATCGCAATAGCAAATGTAACCTCTTTTGTTTGCAATAATTACTTGACATTAACGGCTTTATTTAAGGTTGTCGAGAGGTCGGCAAAGCTAACAGATAAATAATAAAAAGCAGCCTGAAAATGTCGGAGTGCCGACATCTTGAAACTACTTTAACTACTTGCGAAAGAAGGTCTTAGCCGTCTATTTCCTTTGGGCGTTCAACATTCTTCACATATATTGAGACAAACTGACTACCTGTGTCGTATGTTACACGGTTTGTAACATCGGTTATCTCGTGAACAATCCGAATAACTTCGTAATACTTATAAGCAGGATTATCGTCTATTAGCTCAACAAATGAATGAAAGTTAATAAACTCACCAATGCGCGGAACGAATTCTAATTGAACCTGATAATAAGTTCCGTCTTCCTCGTGAATAGTGCCATTGAATTTTACTTCGCTCATAAATTCTATTTTTGGTTATCTGCCTTCTTTATGAAATTGCACGGCGGGCAAAATAAATTGTTCCGTGATTTCGTCTTCTACAATGGTTTTGCCTTCAAACTGAAAATACGGTGTTCCGTTCGGAGCCAGTTTGATTTCAATGTCAGGTAATGTTCTTTTTCTACCGGTCGAATTTTGGTCAGCAACCGTTACCATCGTTCGCGTCAAAGCGGATTTAGTGTAATCAAAATACACATACAAATAAGCGGCGGGAAGCACTTGTGTGAAAACGCTAAATTCGCTTTTCCGTGCCTCTGTCTCAGAATATCGTTGTTCTTCTACTTGGAAAGTGTCTCTACCATTAAACAGTCGGCGATTGACTTCTTCGACATCGGTTTTAACCTTTTGCACGATGTCCGCAATTATCGCCCTGCTTTGATTGAAAATCGTTTTCCGGTCTTCATCGGATTGTACTTTCTGGCGGTCTTCATTTTCGAGTTTGTTTATCCAGTTGCTCATAATGCGACGAATTATAACAGAATTTGATGCAACGATAAACCGCTATTCAGCCACCTTTTTCGGTCTGCCGACTTTGCCATAGACCCGAACCTTTTCCGCATCAGACCGCTTAATCATATTTTGCTTGCCGAACTTTTGCGCGGGAAGTTTGCCGTCAAGAATCATCGTGCGAATCCGCCCGTCTGTTAATCCCAAAAGTTGCGCCGTTTCCTGTGTCGTAAGTAATTTTTTATCCATAAATAGAATATACGACTAAAGACTTTATAGTTTCAAAAATAAGACGCTAAAGTTTTATAAATAATAAGACGCAATCGTCTTATTTTCTGGAAAGAAAATGTCATTAACTCTTTATATTATAAGAGGCAAAGAAAGCCGAACAAATAAAAACGGAGCAAAAAACACTATGACAATCAACAACACAAATCTTAACTTTGACCAACTCGAAACTATCGCCGCCGATTCAATCGCCAAGCTCGAAACATCGAACCGACCCGACCGCACACGATGGATTAACGCCATTAAGAAAGCCGTCACCGAATTACAGGCGAACCCGTTCTGGAACTTTGACGGCACGGAATTGATAATGATGTCCACGACATCAAACACGACCTACCAAAGCAATGGAACGTGCCAGTGCATCAGCTACACGGAACACAAGATGCCGTGCCGACACCGAGCCGCCGCCCGATTGCTTGCCAGATACGCAGAGACGGCATAACCGGAAACGACAAAAGGGAATCAAGCACGGATGCCACTAACATCCGTGCTTTTTTTCTTTCGATTACAAACGGAGCAAACGAAAGAAAGTCTATTTTCCGTAATCGAGATATTCGTCTAGGGTCACGGTCGAATCAGGATTCACGACGCGAGCAATTTTATGTTGAAGTTTACAGGCTTCGACAAAGAGCGGATTTTGAAGGGCATTGCCATATTCGGCATAGACCTTTCTTAAATTTGTAAGAGATTCGAGAAGCGAGTTTATTTCGTGTTCGGAAAACTCGACCGTGTAGTTTTCTTTATCTTCCATAGCGGTTATTTTATTTGAAAAGCATTCTAAATCAAATTATATTCGTCAATAGTTATTTGAAAACGAGTAAGCGAGTTTCCAGTGTCAAAGAGGGAAAAAGGAAACTTTTTCAAGCCTTTTGTGTCTCGGTTTGTGTCTCGAATGCTTGAAACCCAATGTTTATCGGCGTTTTATCGCATAATACCGTCGCTTAACAGGCGAGTGCTTTACCATTAAGCTATCTGCCAATAAAACTGAAAACTTCGACCAATCGCAAATTGAAAATCGCAAATTACGACGGTAGGCAAACGCGGCGAAAAATCCGCATCACCGGACAAAAGACAAGTATGTTCGTTGCAAACAAAAGATAGGATTTTTAGCATTCTTTTGTCCTCGCCGATTTTTCGTCCGCGTTTGTTTAGGTAAGATTGTTGAATTGTAAAATCGGGGCTGGCAGGACTCGAACCTGTAATCTTGCGGTAATCTGCCGCTAATATCGCTTATAAGACGATTGTTTTGCCATTAAACTATGTCCCGTCTGTGATATCTGGTCGGAACAGGGGGACTCGAACCTCCAGTCTTCCGGTTATCAGCCGAACGCTTTACCGAAATTAAGCTATGTTCCGAAGGAAATTTGGCGGCGGGAGCAGGAATCTAACCTGCCGATTGGCGGAATATGAACCCGCCGAGCCGACTTTGCTCCATTCCCGCATTATAAAAATTGTTGGAGGCGAAGGTGAGACTTGAACTCACATCGTTCTGTTTACAAGACAGACGCTCTTGTTCCGATTAAGCTACTCCGCCGAAAGTGAATTAAGAATTGCTTTTGAAATCTTGATTCCTAATTGATTTTGCGGTGAAAGGACTCGAACCTTTAATCTTCGGTTTATGAGACCGACGCTTTCGTCCCGTTAAGCTACACCGCCCCGGATAGCCAATAAAGGATTCGAACCTTTGACATCCTGTTTGTAAGACAGACGCTCTTCCGCTGAGCTAATTGGCTTTGAATTTGAAGATAGCCGATGCCGGATTTGAACCGGCGACCTGCGGTTTAGAAGACCGCCGCTCTCGATTTCCGCTGAGCTAATCGGCTGGAAAGTTGTTGTTGGAATTTGTGAACGCGCGTCAACCGTAATCGGTTTTCCAAAGTCTGATTTTCATAATTTTAATTTGGTGGTTGGAGTTGGCATCGCACCAACCTATCCGGCTCTTCAGACCGGCGCTCATCTATCTAAGCCATCCAACCGTAAAAGTGAGCGGGGATGACGGGACTCGAACCCGCGATGACCTGATAGACAGCCAGGCGCATTTGCCGCTATGCTACATCCCCAAAAATTGAAGAGGTGGATTGACGGGAGTTGAACCCGCATGAGCCGCAGTCACAGTGCGGTGCTTTGCCTGTTAAGCTACAATCCACGTGAAAAGGCAAAAGGGCGACAAAAATCGAAATGATATTTTTCAATTAAGAGTTGATGTAATCATTCCGGCATTCGCCCCTGAAAAATTGGCGGAAACGGCAGGACTTGAACCTGCACGAGAAATTCTCGACGGTTTAGCGGACCGTTATGGCTACCATTTCATCACGTTTCCGAATAGAAAAATTGGGCGACAAATTTTGAAACGACTTATTTTACTGAGCTAAATTTGCCCGATAAGCAAATTGCAGGTCTCGAACCTGCGACCTTTTGAGTTTCGACGTCAAACGCTCTGACCGATGTAGTCGTGTTCGGCATTCGCCCTGATGTTTGGAGCGAGCAGACGGATTTGAACCGACGATGATTGGTTTTGCAGACCAACGCCTTAAACCTGCTTGGCGATGCTCGCGAAAGAGAATTAAAAGTTAAAAATTAAAAGTGCAAAATTTATGATTTAACTTTTAACTTTTAATTGATTTTGGCAAGGACGACGGGACTCGAACCCGCAATCTCCAACTTGAAGGGCTGGTGGCTTCGACCAATTTGCCTACGTCCTCAAAATGCGCGCGAAAAGATTCGAACTTTTTAAGCCAATTGCCTCTTCCGGTTGGGCTAGGCGCGCTGGTTGAAATTTTAGTACTCGCGGTCGGATTTGAACCGACAACCTCCGGTTTTTGAAACCGACGCCTCTTGCCGATTTGGGCTACGCGAGCGCAATGGTTTTGAACCTCGAACCAATATCCCAAATCAAAATGGTGGACTGAAAGGGATTCAAACCCTTACGAGAAGTTTGCAGGACTTCTATGCTGTCTGGTTACATCATCAGCCCGAAAAATTTAGTACCGACGGCGAGATTCGAACTCGCATAAACTGGTTTCTAAGACCAGCGCCTTTGCCGTTTAGACCACGTCGGCATGAAAAATTTGGTCTGGGCGGCAGGATTCGAACCTGCGAACACTTGTTTCCAAAACAAGCCCGTATAGCCGCCTGCGGAACACCCAGAAAAATTGTTGGCTTCGGGGAAAGGATTCGAACCTTTGTTTCTCGTTCCAAAGACGAGCGTCCTTCCACTGGACGACCCCGAAATAATTTGGAGGCTTCGGTGAGATTCGAACTCACAACCTTAGGTTTCGTAGACCTGCGCTCTAATTCCGTTGAGCTACAAAGCCGAAAAGATGGCGGAAGGCAGAGGACTCGAACCCCTATATGCAAACGCATTACAGTTTTCAGGACTGCTGCCAGATCGATTTGGCTTGCCTTCCGAAATAAGTGGGAGTTTGTGAGGCGGGAAGAAATCACGTTTTTCTTCCCCTAAGGGGTTTTAGAGTAAATTTGGCAGGCGCGTTCAGATTTGAACTGAAAACTTCGGTTTTGGAGACCGACATTTTGCCAATTGAAACTACGCGCCTTCGGCGTTGAACTAAATGTGGAGTGAGCGACGGGAATCGAACCCGCAACATTCGGTTTGGAAGACCGGCACTCAGCCGTTTGAGTTTCGCTCACATTCTGTTTTGGGATTTGTGAATTCGGATTTGGGATTGAAAATAAATCCGCAATCTCAAATCTCGAATCGAAATGCATCGGGAAAGATTCGAACTTTCAGAGCGCGAACCGCGACAGTTTTACAGACTGCTTGCCTTAACCGAATTGGCGACCGATGCAAAAAAGGTCAGTAACCCCGCTTCGTCAGCGGGCGGGTTTAAATTCTCTAAATCAAAAATTCCGTGTAAAATGAAAAAGGCAGAGATTTAGGCACACTTCGGGCGCAAAAATGCCCTCGAAAAAGAGCCGCTGGATTTTCAACTTGTTCGAGAACTCGCCAAAGTATCGCAAGTTGAAATTCTTTCAAAACTCTCTGCCTTTTTCCGTTTTTGTTCGGAGCATTTTGTCTTTTGCCGCATCTTCGCGGAGCAAAAGCGCAAAACCTCCGAACTGTTTTTCGGTTATTCAGTTGTCAAATATCGTCAAAAACGCAAAAGAGCGGCGACTTTTCCAGTTTCTCTCAAGAGAACTTTCGCGTCACCGCTCCTAAAACAATTTTTGAGTTCAACAACTCGCTAAATTTTTGTGTTTCGGGAGCGGAAACGACGCCGCTCCCGCTTTTCTAATTCCTGGACTCCGGACGGTCTGAGCCGCCGAGGGTCGGTTGATATTTCGTATTATCAAATCGGACGCACAAGCCCGCCAATAGACTTCTGCTTGACCGCATCTCTTTGCCGGCGGCGAAGTCAATTGTTCTCTGGTTTGTATGTATCCAACTTTGAATCACTGTAATATCTCCTAAAATTTTTTCGGCTACAGAAGTGCCGAACAGATGAAAGTTTTAGCACGAAAAAAAATTGCTTGTCAAGCCTTTTTGAAAATTTTTTTCGCGGGGTGTGAAATTTTTCAAAAATGTCGAAAGCCTTCCGGCTCTAAAATATGAATTTTTTCGCCGAAGATAAGTTCAATTATTTCTGCATTTGCGCTTACTTCTCCGATGTGCGAAATTTGATGGTTTTGAAGTTCTTTTGCGAGCTGAAATTTTTTTTTCGGGCTGAGGGTAAAAAGCAGCTCAAAATCTTCGCCGCCGTTCAACGCGGGTGAAATTTTATCCGTCTCAAATTTGAAATCCAAAATTTCGGATTCAACCGGAATTTTTTCGGCGAAAAGTTTTGCGCCGACTTTGCTCGCGCGACAAATATGCGCCAAATCGGACGAAAGCCCGTCGCTCAAATCAATCATCGCCGTCGCGAGATTTTTTTCGCCTAGAATTTGTCCTATTTCCGTTTGCGGATTAGGGGCAAGCTGCCGTAAAAGCAATTTTTTTTGTTTTGAAAATTCAAATCTCTCGCCATTTTCCAAACGCTTCAAAGCGAGCGCCGCGCCGCCCAAATTTCCGGTCACAAAAATCAAATCGCCGACTTTCGCGTTCGAACGCAGAATGGCTTTTCCTTTCCTGACTTCGCCCGCGGCAATCGAATCGATGACGATTTTATCGGGCGTTCTTGAAACGTCGCCGCCGATTAATTCGACGCCGTATCGTTTAGCCAAGTTCAAATAGCCTTCATAAAATCTTTCGACAAAATCGGTCTTCCAAACTCTTTCGGGAACGCCGATGGAAACCATCGACCAGACCGGTTTTGCACCCATCGCGGCAACGTCCGAGAGCGAAACGGCGAGCGCTTTATGACCGATAAATTCAGGTTTTGACCAGTCCAGCCGAAAATCTATGTCTTCGACCAGTAAGTCGGTGGTCATAACCAAATCGTGGCGCGAATCTTCGGGTAAAACAGCGCAGTCGTCGCCGATTTTTTTCAAGTTGTATTTTTGGCGAAGATTTTCGAGAAATTGAAATTCGGAAAGCATTAAAGTTTGAACCTCAGACAAAGAATCATTGACAAGAAAACTAATAAAATCTTACAATAACGGCGGCAAGACTTATCAAAAACTTTAACATAAAAGAGGCACACAATGGGATACGCGGCAGTTTCAATACCGGAAAAAATCTTCTTCAAAATCGGCGAAGTTTGCGACATCGTTGACGTGCAGGCGCACGTTCTGCGTTACTGGGAAACCGAGTTTCCGCAATTGTCGCCGCAGAAGAACCGTTCAGGGCAAAGAAGTTACCGTCGCCGTGACGTTGAAATCGCGCTGCGCATCAAAGAGCTTCTGTACGTTGACGAATACACGATTGCCGGGGCAAGAAAGAAGCTTCAAAACGAGCTTCGCGAAACGAGCCGTCTGAAAATCGTCCCGATTGAACCCGTGCGGCACGAAAATTTTATTCAACCCGTCAGCGCGCCGGAACCGGAGATCGAAGATTTCGATGAGCTGGAAGATTTTGAACCCGAATTGGAAGACGTCGAAGAAATGCATGCGGACGCCGCGCCTGTTGCCATTAATTCCGAGCGCCGGCAGGCTTTGACCGAGCTTGCTTCACAACTGCTCGAACTTCGCGAAATGCTCAAAATCCGCAAGGCGGACGATTCAGGTTCGTATCAAAGAAAATACTGAATTTGACAAATATTTATGTGTTTTTTAATCTAAGAGTTCAAATATCGGGACGTGGCGCAGCCTGGTAGCGCGCTTCCTTGGGGTGGAAGAGGTCGCAAGTTCAAATCCTGTCGTCCCGACCAATAAAAAAGGCTTGTCCCGCGGGACAAGCTTTTTTATTATTCACTTTCAGTAATCTCCGTCTCTTCGGGCGTTTCAGGCGACGGCGGATACATTTTTTCGTGCAGGCGCAGGCTCAGGAATTGATTGAAAAAGACGATTACTCCGACGACAATAATCAAAATGACGCCGACGATCGGGGTAAAGAAAAAACTTTCGGATTTTTGGAAATTATAAGCGGCTTTTTCGAGCCAGAAGGTACGCAAAACAACAAAAACCGCGAAATACGCGAAACTCAGCCACAGCGCCCACGCGCGGCGCGAAAACCAGAGCAGGACGTTTGCCAGAATCAGCAAAACGGCACTTGAAATCCAGAGAAACGCCGAGCCGAGACTTGCATAATACTGGTAGCCTGAAAATGCGTCCGCCGGGTTGCCGATGCTTTGCAGCCAGGCGTGCGCGTAATATGTGAAAAAGCTCATCGCGAGAATCGCCGCCAGCAGGACCGCAAAATAAATTTTATTCCACATAACTCATTGTTTTATCATAATTTCGAGCCGTTTGTATATAAAAAAACAGCCTTCGATAAAAATTAAATTATCGAAGGCTGAAGGGGATTTTTGTTTCGAGAAATTATCTCGGCTTGACGGTCAGATAGCTGACCTGACCGCCGCGTGCGACACGCAGCAAAATCGGTCTGTCGCCGGATTTTTCGAGTGCCGACTGCATATCTTCGAGCGTTTCGACCGGCTGGCGATTGACTTCGAGGATAACGTCGCCGCGCGAAATTCCTTCTTCGGCGGCGGCGCCGTTCTGGTCAACGTCCGTTACGACCAGACCGGTCGTGCCGCCGGGAAGCTGGAGTTTTTTCGCGTCGTCCGTCGTTAGCGGTTTCAAGTCAAGCCCGAGTTTGCCGCTCGATTTCGACGGATTTTCTTCGTTGTCCTGATTCTGCTGATTTTCCTTGCTGGCTGTTTCGGTGTCGAATTCGTCAAGCCTGGCGACAAATTCCTGTTCCTGACCGTTGCGCACGACGGATAATTTAATATCCGTTCCGGGCATAGTTCCCGCGACCTTATTGCGCAGAATGTTGCCGTCTTCGACCTTTTCGCCGTTGATTGCCGTGATGATGTCGCCGTTCTTGAGACCGGCTTTGTCGGCGGCGCCGCCCGCGCGAACGTTGCTTACGAGGACGCCTTTCGTGTCTTTCAAATCGAGACTTTTCGCCAAATCCTCGGTGATGTTCTGAATGTTAACGCCGAGCATTCCGCGATGAACTTTACCGTCTTTCAAAAGCTGTTCCATGACGGATTTCGCCATATTCGACGGAATCGAAAAGCCGATGCCGATGCTGCCGCCGTTCTGACCGGAAGACAAAATCTGCGAGTTGATGCCGATTAATTCGCCCGCCAGATTGACGAGCGCGCCGCCCGAATTGCCGCGATTAATCGGCGCGTCCGTTTGCAGAAAATCTTCAAAACTGCCGTCCGAAAGTCCCGTCCGGCGACCTTTTGCCGAGATAATTCCGGCGGTCACGGTTTGACCGATGCCGAGCGGGTTTCCGATTGCGAGAACAATGTCGCCGACGCGCACCGAGTCGGAATTTCCGAGCGTTAAAAAGGGAAGATTCGAAGTTTCGATTTTCAAAACCGCCAAATCCGAAGGCGGGTCGGAACCGACGACTTTCGCTTCGAAAGTTTTTCCGTCCTGCATCCGGACGGTGATTTTTTCCGCGCCGTCAATCACGTGATGATTCGTTAAAACCGACCCGTCGGCGCTGACAATGACGCCCGAACCGGTTCCGCGCTCAATCTGCGGACGCTGTTGCTGCGGCGCTTGTCGCGGGACGAATTGTTTGAAAAAATCGTCGTCGCCGAACGGAAATTGCTGCGGCTGCTGTTTTGATTTCCGCTCGGAATCGATGCGGACGACCGCCGGTGAAGTTTTTTCGACAACATCGGCATAAGACGTTCGCACGCCGTCAACGACCAGCGGCGGCGGTGGGGCTTGCGTTTGAGTTTGCGTTTCCGGCGCGGCGGGCGCGTCGCCGCTGAAAAGATTTGTCCGGCAGCCGGAAATCGCGGCGACCGAAAAAATCAGTAAAAGGCTCAATAAATTTCTGACTTTCATATAAACATCCTTAAAAAACAATCGGAAATTTTTCTTTAAATCTTCTGCGTTGATTTAGAAAATAACAAATGCTTCTTACGTTTTGATTATAACGCAAGTTCACAAATTTTTAATGTCCGTCAAAATACGTTTCCGGGGCACCGGAATTCCGGCGTCTTACCATAAAAAATAAACCACTGATGGACATGGATTTTCACGGATTACGCAAAGATTTTTTTAATTATCTCTAGTTCATCCAACCAATTCGGTGTGCATCGGTGGTTTATTTTACAATTCAACTCGAATTCGCCTACGGAATATCGACGCCCAAATCCTTGCCGCTGAACGAGAAATTCGGACGCTTTCTGCCTTTCATATATTTTGCCGCCGTTTGCGAAAGCGCCGTAATTATCATCGGCAGAGCGATTGACGGGTCGGACGGAACGTAGGCGGTCGTCGCGCCGCGCAAAAGCTTACCGAAAATCTGCGTGTGCGTTCCGCCAAAGCTCGGCGTGCGAATTTCGAGCGGCACGCTGTCGGTAGTAACGGAAATCGCGTATTTGTGACCGCGCGGGTTGGTGCGTGTGATGTATGACGAAACTTCCGCCATATTGACCATTTTCTGGCTGCAAACGCTGCCCAGAGTAATAATGCCCGAATTGCGCGTGCGGTTGGCAATCTGCATTATCTCCATCGTGTCCTGCGTGATGTCGAAATTAAACTGGATTTTCTTTTCAAAACGGCTGCGCGCGATACCGACCGAAAATTCGCTGGCGAGAATATCGGGGCAGAAAACCGGCACACGCGATTTGAACGCGGCGGTTAAAAGTCCGTCTTCGTGCGCAATTTCAGCTAATTCGCGTCCTAAAAGATGAAGAAATTCGCGTACCGAATAAGCGCGTCCCTGCTCCAATTGATTGATGACGCTGCCAATCCATTCGTCCGCCTCGTGATATTCTTCGATGTTGGCGAGCATATCGCCGATGCGCGCGACTTCCGAGGCTTCGAGTTCTTCGTCCGACATCGACGGGTGCGCCTGGTAATGATTGCGTCCGAGCGTTTCGTGAATGTCGTGGAAAAGAACCGTGCCCGACATCACCAGCACGTCGACGAAACGGTTTTTGATAACGTAAGCCAGTAAGCGGCGCATTCCCGAAGGAATCAGGTTGCCCGAACCGCAAAGGTAAATCGTCGAATTATCATCGAGCATATCGAGCCAGATGCGATGCGCTTCCGCCAATTGTTTTGCCCCAAAGCCCGCGCCTTCCATCTTTTCCAGAAGTCCGGCGACCGAACGGTCGCGGTCAATCGGAATCGGTCTAGTCGGAACGGTTAAAAACTTTGAAGACTTTGATTTTTTCTGAGTAGCCATAATTTCTCCAATAAACACTGTATAAATTTGCGATTTGCAGTTTGCAATTTGCGATTGTCTGACTCTCAAACTACAGAGGTTTTATCTAATCGCTCTTCAACTTAAAAAAGTCTGCTTTGCAGAAACGCGTAAATCGCTTAAATCTTGATAAAAATCGCAAATTGCAAATCGCAAATTGCAAATAACCTAGCTGCCGTTCGGCGACAAATACGTATAGGCATCAATCTGGTTTTCGTAATATTCAATCAATTGATGACCTTCTTTTTCGGGCAGCTCGCCTTCTTTAATTCGTTTCTGGACAATCTTGCGAAATTGGTCGTGAAGCTGCGTCGCTTCGTAACGCACCGTTGCCAGCGAATCGCCGAGCGTCGCGCCATGGATAACTTTTTTGATGATATGACCGTTTTCGCCGATATGTATGTGCGCTTCGTGCGGCACGCCGAACAAATTGTGATTGTTGCCCATTACTTCCTGATACGCACCGACGAGCAGCATCGCCAGATAATAAGGCTCGTCTGCTTCCAGCTTGTGCAATTCGAGCACCGGTTTGACATCGTGCAAATCCACGAACTTTTCGACAATCCCGTCCGAATCGCAGGTTATATCACATAGAGTAGCATATTCCGTCGGTTTTTTGTTAAGTCTATGTATTGGAACAATTGGAAACAATTGTTCGAGCGCCCAGTTATCCGGCATCGAGCGAAAAACGCTGAAATTCGCGAGATATTTTGTCGAAAGAAGCCGCCGCAGCTCGTCGAATTCTTCCGAGACGTACTTTTTCTGCTGCGCGTATTCGTCCGCCATTTCGCAAACGTCCCAGAAGAGAACTTCGCCCTTGCCTTTGTCTTCGAGCGTAATCAGCCCGAGATTAAACATCGTGAAAAGCTCTTCGCGATGTTCGAGCGCGTCGTGATAATATTCGCGGTGATTTTTTACGTTGATTGTTTCGCGCAGGTCGAAAAGCTCTTTGACGACTTGCGGGTCGTCGGTTTCGACCTCAATCGGCGCGTTGATGTCCTCGACGACCGTTTCGATTTCATCCTGAATGTTCGTCACCAGAATTGCATGATACGCCGAAAGATAGCGTCCCGATTCCTGAATAATCGTCGGGTGCGGCACATTTTCGTCGTCGCAGACGGTTTTAATAACGTAAACCACGTCGTTGGCGAATTCGCGCGCGTTGTAGTTTGCCGACGACTCAAACGACGTTTTCGAGCCGTCGTAATCGACCGCCATGCCGCCGCCGACATCCAGATATTGAATCGGAATATTCATCTGGTAAATCTTCGCGTAAGTGCGCGCGGCTTCCTTCATCGCATTTTTGATGCGCTTAATGTCGGTCAATTGCGAGCCGATGTGAAAATGCAGCAATTTCAGCATATCGGTTCTGCCCGCTTCCTGAAGGCGACGGATGACTTCTAAAATCTCGGTCGTCGTCAAGCCGAATTTGGCTGCTTCGCCGCCGGATTTTTCCCACTTGCCCGAGCCCTTCGAATAAAGCTTGACGCGCACGCCGACCATCGGCATTTTGGCATCCGGTCTTTCCGCCGTAATCTCTTCGGCAAGTTTTAAGGTGTGGTCAAGCTCGCTCAATTTTTCGATGACTATAACGACGTTTTTCCCCGCCTGCGCGCCTGTAAAGGCAAGCTCGATAAATTCTTTGTCCTTAAACCCGTTGAGGACGAGCAGGCTGTCTTCGGATTGTTCCATCGCCAGCCCGGCGTAAAGCTCGGCTTTCGAACCGGCTTCGAGTCCGAAATTATAGCGCGTGCCTTCGCGCAGGTATTCTTCAATCACGGCGCGGTTTTGATTGACTTTCATCGGAAACACGCACATGTGATTGCCGTTGTATTCAAATTCCTTGATTGATTTGCGAAAGGCTGACTGCAGCTTGCGGATTTGCCCGACGAGAAGCTGCGGGAAACGAATTAAAATGGGCGGATTGATGCCTCGTTTCTTTAAATCTTCGACAATTTCTTTAACGTCGGCAGCGTTTGTGTCATTTTCCGAGGCGCGGACAATTAAATTTCCTTTACGGTTAACCCCGAAATATCCCGCGCCCCAATTCTCAATTCCATACGTTTCTATCGTCTGTTCGGTAACTACACTCAATTCTGTTCTTTCTCCGAAAAAATATTTGCCCGGAAAATCCAGGCAAACACCATAAAAATTTATAGCCTATAAAAAATTTAGCAAAAAACAAAATTCATCACAACAACTATTTTTTTTGAGCGGCAAATAATCGCCGCGTGATTATTAAACCGAGGCGGTGAATTTGTGGCATAGTCGTTGCAATTTCAAGTTTGGGCAAGTTTTCGGGAATTCGATAACGCGATGCTAAACAAAGTAAATAAACGCATTATCGAAAACATAAAGTAATTTTCATAATTAAATTGTCGAAACTTGTCAAACTTCGGGTAACAAAAATTGTCAGTCTTGTTATCTACAGAGTTCTTTTCGGAAAGGTGAAAAAATGAAAAAAAATACTCAATCCGGTTTTTCGTTAATCGAATTACTTCTTGTTGTAACAATTATCGGAATCATCGCGGCGTTCGGCGTTCCGTCTTTACAGAAAGGCATGAAAGCCGCCGATAACGGCGCGGCGTTTGCCCAGATGCGGGTTCTTTCCTCGGCACAGCTCAGTTTTTATTCGCTGCATGGCAGATTTGCGCGGCTCGACGAACTGAATGTCATCCAGAAAGGAAATTTCGGCACACCGGTCGGTGATGGGTTAACAAAAGGCAGATTTATTTATGAAATGAGTCCTCTGACGCCGACCGACGTTGAGTTGAAAGATTCCTATACGATATTCGCAACCGGGGCAAACGGCGTCGGCGGCGTGCCGTATGTTTTCAAAGTTACTCAAACCGGCGAAATTACGCAGCAAACTCCCTAAAAGCCCTGTGAAAAATATCTCTCCCCATTTTTCTCCCATCCGTCCAAAGTGAAATAATAATGTCCAAATCTTACATACAATGAGCATATTTGAAGACCTAATCGAAGAATTAAAAGAAGAAAACCTGCTCGAGGAAACGGTTATCGAATTTCATAAAGGAAAAGAAGCCGTCGCCACAGCTCAAGCGGAACACGCCGCAGCCGTCAATGCGCAGCCCGGAAATGCCGCCGCTTTCGCAAACCCGCAGATACCGTCGATTTTAAATGAAAAATCGTATGAATTTTCGGCGGCTGATGAAATTTACGGGGCGGAAGAGATTGCTGCCGGGGAACCGCCGATGGCGCTTGAAAATCCCGATGGTTTTGTCTCGCCGCTCGAACCTGAAGAAGCGAAAAAGCGTCCCGATTTTGTAAAACCGAAAGTTTTCGTCAGCGAAAAGGAATTTTTCCGCAAACGCGCTATGGACGAAGTCACCGGCTTGCAGATGGTTGACCACGTGCTGTCGGGCGTCGAACGCGAGCAGATGAAGCTCGTTCCGAAACCTTACGACGATTTGACGGTCAAGCTCGCCCTGCACGACTTCATGCAGGTCGCTCACGAATCCAATACGACCGAGCACGCGCAATCGGAATTTCGCCTGATGCAGGAAACCGAAAACTGGTGTTCGGCACTCTCGCACCGCGACAAACATATCTCGATTGCCCACCTGCGCCGGCATTGCGAAACGACGCGACCTGCGCTCAGCGCGCAAGCCTTGATTGCGCTGGCGCATTTTTATCGCAACTCGCCTTACTCGGAGCCGGTCAGAAGTAAATTCGAGCTGGTCGTGACGCGTCTTTTTAGCCGCGAAGCCGAAGCTGACCAGAGGGAATTGCTCCTGAGCCGCGAAGAAATGATTCAGCAGCTCAAGGAACTGTATGCCGATTGGTCGAGTATTCAGCTTTATTCGGCGGACGAAGCCGATTCGGAGATTGTTATCTCGGTCATGAAGTTTGACGATTTTGTCGAGGAAGCCGAAAACACGAAAAGTTTTGAAGAATTGATTACGAGCGATTTTTTCAATCGCCTGCGGCTTTTTAAACAAAACTGCAACGAAAATTTCTTTGCGCCGCTCGTGACGGTTTCGGCAATCGAGGCGAACGTCAGAATCGGCAATCGCTATCTGGAACTGCTCAATAAGGAAAAAGAAAATTTCAGTGCCGCAACGCTCGAAGAAAGATACGGATTTCTCCACGACCAGGCAATTTCGGACGCGACCGGAAAAACTTTCCAGCTTGCCGAATTGCTCAATGAACGAAACGGAAACACAAGGGAAGCGGCGGAAATCGTCGAAGTTTCGGTCAAGGAACAGGCGTCGCGTCCCGTTAAAACGGTGCAGAAGCCGCGCAACAAACTGTTCGCCATCAATAAGTGGCTGCTGGCGGCGACGCTTTTGACACTCGTCGTCTGCGGCGGGCTTTATTTCTGGGCGGAACGCGAATCGCAGGAAATCAAACCGTCGCCGAGCGTGAAAAAGGTCAATTTCGAGAACTCCGACTTTAAGGATTATATCCAAACGGCGCGGCTTTCCGAAGAAACTTTGTTCGGCATCACGACCGCCGCGTGGGAAAATATGAACGGCGAGAAAAAGCAAGAGATGCTCAGAAAATTACTTCTTATCGGGACTGAGAAAAATTTCAAAAAAGTTCACCTGATAAACAGCAACGGCAAATCCGTCGGGTTCGCTTCGCCGGACAAAGTCGAGGTTTATAACCAGTAATTTGACAGGTTCAGTCAGCCGATTTTCAAATCTGACGCGAGTAAGAAAAAATGCCGGAGAAAAACATCTTTTCTCCGGCATTTTAATTTTTACTCAATAATAACGTTACTTCTATTAAACCGATTATGCCGGATTCTTACAATTTTGTAGGGAAAATAGGAATTGCGTCAAAAATTTAAAAATTTCGAGAACCGATTTTGAAGTTACCGGTGAGTAGTGTAAAATTTCAGAGAATTTGCGTGTAATCGAGTGCAATCTTCCCCGATAAATCTTAATTTACAATCAAATTTTTAGGAGAATTAATGAACGCAAAAAATGTTTTGAATTACGCTGCTGACCAGGGAGCGCGTTTCGTATCCGTGCGTTTCACGGACTTAGTCGGCTCCTGGCATCACTTAACATATCCAATCAGCGAATTGACGGAAGACAGTTTTGAAGACGGCTTCGGTTTTGACGCTTCGAGCCTTCGCGGCTGGGCGGCAATCAACGAGTCGGATATGCTTCTGATTCCAGACCCGTCGCGGTTTTGGGTCGACCCGTTTACCGAAGACACGACGATTTGCTTAATCGCAAACGTCGTTGACCCGATAACGAAAGAAGGCTACGGTCTTGACCCGCGCTCGGTTGCGGTTCGTGCCGAGAGCTATCTGAAATTTACCGGTCTGGCGGACACGATTTTTGTCGGACCGGAAGCCGAGTTTTTCGTCTTCGACGAAGCGACTTATCACAATACCCA
Organism: Pyrinomonadaceae bacterium; assembly: GCA_036403375.1. GTDB lineage: Bacteria > Acidobacteriota > Blastocatellia > Pyrinomonadales > Pyrinomonadaceae > JAFDVJ01. Next base: position 8,194 of record DASWRC010000100.1, on the reverse strand, counting down.
GAATTCCGCCGGATTTTCGGTGAATTCCGAAGAAGGACACTGGAATTCGGGACGCGCCGGAACTGAAATGTCACCGAATTTCGGTTATCACATCCGTCCGAAGGAAGGCTATGTGCCGGTCGCGCCGGTTGATAGTCTGATTGATTTGCGCAACGCGATTTCGACGATTTTAGGCGAAGTCGGCATTCAGGTCGAATGTCATCACCACGAAGTTGCGACCGCCGGTCAATGTGAAATCGATTTCCGCTTTTCAAATCTTCTGCACACGGCTGACAATTTGATGCTCTTTAAATACGTCGTCAAGAACACGGCTTACGCGCACGGTAAAACCGCGACCTTTATGCCGAAACCGATTTACGGCGACAACGGTTCGGGAATGCACTGTCACCAATCTTTGTGGAAAGACGGCAATCCGCTTTTTGCGGGCGACCAGTACGCCGGACTTTCGGAAATGGCGAAATTCTACATCGGCGGTCTGCTCAAACACGCGCCGGCGATTGTCGCTTTTGCCGCGCCGACGACCAATAGCTACAAGCGGCTTGTGCCGGGCTTTGAAGCGCCGGTCAACCTCGCTTATTCGGCGCGCAACCGTTCGGCTGCCGTCAGAATTCCGATGTTTTCAAACTCGCCGAAAGCCAAGCGCCTCGAATTTCGTCCGCCCGACCCGTCGTGCAATCCGTACCTGACTTTTGCCGCGCTTTTGATGGCTGGTCTCGACGGCGTGCAGAATCGTATCGACCCGGGCGAGCCGCTCGACAAAGACATCTACGATTTGTCGCCCGAAGAGCTCAAAGACGTTCCGAGCCTTCCGGGAAGCCTTGACGATTCGCTCGCCGCGCTCGAAAACGACCACGAGTTCCTTCTAAAAGGCGACGTGTTTACGACCTCGCTCATCGAGCGCTGGATTAAATACAAGCGCGAGAACGAAATTCAACCGCTGCGGCTGCGACCGCACCCGCTCGAATTTTCGATGTATTACGACATCTAAATTTTTATTTGTCGCAAAATAAAAAAGCCGGAGTTTAGAAAAACTCCGGCTTTTTGTTGTCTGACGATTTTAACTTTTCTACTCGGGCAGCGCCGTAAAGTCGATGTTTTCAATCGCGTCTTCTAATTGGAGTATCTGCGACGAGTTATCAAACGAATATCGCCTGTGCGAAACCGAGATGATATACAGGTTTCCGGCAGGAATACCGTCAAAGCGATAGTAACCGAAACCATTTGTCAGAACGGTTCGCGTTTCACCGTTCGTCGTGTTTTGTATCGTCACGCTGGCGCGCGCGATTCCGTTGCCGTAGGCGTCCGAAACTCGTCCGGCAGCTGTGACGTTAGCGGCGGTGACGACTGCATTGTTAAAGGTACAGGTCACCGTATTGCCATAAGCGAGATTGATGGAAACCGAACCGAGCGGAACATTCGCCGTCGTCGTGCTGGTGCCGCCTGCGCTGACCGAGCAAACAATCGAGGTTAAATCGAATTGTCCGTTGGTCGCAAAGTTTTCGGCAACGGTAAACGTTCCCGAAGCATTCGGTGCAAGCAGATTATTGAACGTAATGTTGTTCGGCGTGGCATCGTTATCGACCCCGTCGTCAATCAGTGAGAAAGGCGAAAGTCCCGTTCCGGTGGTTGTAAAATTGAAAACCCACGAACTTTGCGGTGCCGCCTGTTTGAAGATGATGATTCTCGAATTCAAGGCAACCGCGGTCGCCGAAAGAGCGCGGTCCATCGCGCCGCAGCCGAAACTGCAGGAATCCTGATTCATATGATAAGGCGAACCGCTGATGTTAATAGCTGAGTTGCCAGTTCCCCAATCAGCTCTCGTGCCGATATGTCCGCCCCATGCGAGAACCATATTGGCTGAATTGGCAGTGAATGTAATCGTAATGGATGTATGGCTGTCGCCAGCGTATGAACCGGTAACTGTATATGCCGAAACACCCGTGATTGTTCCGCCAAACAATGTGAAAACACCCGGAATTTGCGCGATGTCATCGCCATTGCCCGGAAACTGGTCAAAACCTGCCGTGACGTTCGCGTCGGTCGGAATCGGAGCTGTCGTAAACGTTCCCAAACTGCAACCGGCAACGCCGGAACACGGATTGTTGCCCATTGCCAGAGTTTCGGTTCTGTCAAAGCTCGTCAGATAATCGAGCGCGTGTTTTCCGCCTTTGGTCGTATCGTAGCCGATGGTTACGCTGTTGCTTAAACCAACTGTAAAGCCTGTTAATTTTTGGCGATAAGCCACTGATTGACCTTCGGTCCAGTGTCCTTTTGATTGATTGACGTTACCGTTCACCCATGCCGCGCCGGTACACGGATCGGGCGGGTCGCCGACACCGCCGTTGGCGCATTGGTCAAGATCTGCTGAAGCGGCGAGAATAACATTTTCAATTATCGTTCCGGCGGAAGTTTGTGTTCCCGAACCAATCGCGTTAATCGTATATCTGCCGCTTTCCGAACTTAATGAATCGAACGGAATCGAAGCGGTAAAATTGCCGCTCTTGTCGCTATAAACGTTCCATCGCATTAAAGCGACGTTTTGTCCTAACGAATTGTTATAAGTTTCGACCGACAGCGAAACATCTTCAAAACTGCCAAAGCCTGCACCGCTGATAGCGACGGTTTCGCCGCGGTTATAAGCGGTTTTGCCGGTCGTCAGCGTCGCCTGACTTCTAAAAGCGCCGACATTCAATAAATTTTTTCGAAACGTCTGCGCAAAAACTGTTGAAATGCTGAAAATCAGCAACAAACCTAAAATAAAAAATCCTCTGTTAATTGAACTCATAAAATTTACTTTGACCTCCATTGTTAAACGGCTTTTAAGCCGATGACACTCACAAATTCTCTTGCGAATTTGTACTAACAATTGAGAACCAAACCGGGGGCGTAAGTTCAAATCCGTCGAAAAAAGGGGGACTGTGGTAATAATCCTAATCTCTCTGATTTAATTTACGTTCATTCGGAATCGGCTCTTCTTTCTCCCTTACTCAAAAAAGTTACATACTGCATCCGAGATAAAATTGACTCGTGAAACAAATACTTCCTGAGAATTACAGAATGAATCTTAATCTCGAATAAAAATATCAAAGACCGCAAAGCCCAAAACTCGACTTGCTTCCTTTGCCTTCGAATGCCTGGGCACTAAGGCAAAACTCAAAATTCAAGAATGCTTGACTAAATTACTAATGTCACTCGAATTTCAGAATTTTTTTATATGGCGGAAGTTTAACTTATTTTTTGCCGAAATGGAAGAGAAAAAATCACCCTTATTATCAAAATAAGCTGATTAAATTCATTGATTTAAAGAAATTTACAAAAAAAATAAGAAATTTTGTCGATTTTGGGCGAATTATGAGGCTCTAATTTTAGGGGGGAAATGCGATTTTGTTTAGATTCGGGTAAAGTTAAATTTAAGAAGGAATCTGCCCGGACATAAAAAACTCACCCGGGCTTAAATGTTTTAACCGTAGAATCTTTATGAAAATCGAGCCTGTCGTCCTCGAAAATGAATTTGTCCGGCTTGAACCTTTAACTGCAGAGCATCACGCCGCGCTTTGCGAGGTCGGACTTTTTGAAGAACTCTGGCGTTTGATTCCGACGCCGGTCGATTCGCCCGATACGATGAAAAATTACATCGAAACGGCTCTCGACGAGCAGCGGCGCAGAATGGGGCTGCCGTTTACGACCATCGAGAAATCCTCCGGCAAAGTCGTCGGTTCGACGCGGTTTGGAAACATCGACGCGAAAAACCTTCGGGCGGAGATCGGCTGGACCTGGATAACTCCTGCCTGGCAGAAAACTTACGTCAACACACACGCCAAACTTTTAATGCTCACGCACGCTTTTGAAACATGGAAATGCATCCGCGTCGAGTTGAAAACCGATGCGCTCAACGAGCAGTCGCGCAGCGCTATTTTGCGGCTCGGCGCGCGGCAGGAAGGAATTTTCCGGCAGCACGTGATTTGCCGTTCGGGACGCTTGCGCGATACGGTTTATTTCAGTATTTTGGATAACGAATGGGAACCTGTAAAAGAAAATTTATTACGAAAATTCGGAAAAATTCAATGAAATATATTGTTTTTATATTTACAATTTCAACCCTCTTCAGCGGTTGTTCTCCAAAAACGGAAACCGGCGCGGCGACCACCAACGGCGCAAATCCGCCGGCAGCGGCGGCGAACTCAAATCCGGCAAATACCACCCTCGCGGCGGCGACAAATTCAACTCCGCCCGGAATGCAGGCTTACAACGGTATTCAAAACGTCAACCCGAACGCTTTTAATACGTCGAACGATAATTTAAAGGTCATCAAATACCAGCCGAAAAAAGACGAGCTGCCTTACGGAAGCCGGACGGCGCCCGATGATTCAATCATTACGTCGAACAGCCGCGGTACGGATTTTCTGGAAACCCGGACGTTCCGAAGCAGCCCCGTTTTAGATAAGGTCGAAAAAATAATGGACGGCAAAACCACTAAATACAAGGTCTATCTGAAAAGCGGAAAAGTCGTCGCCGGACCTGCCGACAAGCTGGCGAATATGGAATCCTTAGCGCCTGAAAATATTCTGGAAGCAATCGGAATGGCGCCGAAACCGCAAACGAGCGCGCCGTTGAAAACGGACGAGAAAAAGGAACAAAAACAGTAACGGTTATTGTATAATCGCTTGTGCTATGGAAAAATTCAGCATAATTTGTCCGTGTTGTGAAGCCGCTTTGACGATTGACGCGCAGACCGGCGCAGTGCTCGCGCACGAGGAAAAGAAAAAAATCCTCGGCTCATTCGAAGATTTAAAGGGCGCGCTGAGCAAACAAAAAGAATTGCGCGACCAGCTTTTTTCACAGGAAATGTCTTCGATGAAAGACCGGGAGCGCCTTTTGGACGAAAAGTTTAAAGAAGCCCTGAAACGCGCCGAAGGCGAAGAGAATTTACCTTATAAAAATCCGATGGATTTGGATTAGCGGCGAGTAGAGAGCGGAGAATTTAAGGTTTCCGGCTCTCTCAACTCGCTGCTCTTCACGCTCTACTAATAATTGTGGAAAGACCTGACGTTTATTGCCAGAACTGCCGCTCGCAGAACAGCTTGCGCGACACGCACTGCCGGAATTGCGGCACGCGTCTGCTGCTTGTCGTTTTCCCGCAGTCGCTGCAATACGACACAAATCACGTTCCATCGTTTTACGAAGATCACCTGCTCGAAAGAGTTTCGCTGCTCGAACTGCGTCTCGTGCAAATGAGCGAAAGTCTGCGAATTGCGATGGAAATTATTCGCGAACAGGGAAAGCTCATTAAAGAAAACCATAATCAGGTCAGGCTTTTGAATAAAAGACTCGGCAATCAAACAAACAAAAAAGCGCCGGAACAAAAGCGAAATACCAGCGATAAACGCGCGCAAACGATTGAAAAAGCGGTTGCCGAACACGATTCGCGGAACGTCGAGCTTTTTACAAAACTTTTGACCGAGGGCGTCAAGCTGCTCGAAAAAGCGGATGAAAAAGAAGCTTTTCGGATGCTGGAGCGCGCCGCTCTGCTCTCGCCGCGCAACGTTCCGCTGATTTTTTTTACCGCCAAAAATTATTTTTTCGCCGAGAAATTTGCCGACGCGAAAAAACATCTCGAACACGCGTTCGCGCTCGCGCCCGACAACGCGGACGTTTTATTTCTGCTCGGCGTGATTTACGCCGACGAAGGCGAAACCGAAAAAGCCCGCCTTTTCCTAAGCATTCTGGCAGAAAACGAAAAAACTTCGCGCGTCGTCAATTTTATATGGGGAATGCTCGCGGCGTCTGAAGAAAGCTGGGTGGAAAGCGGTGCGGCTTTCAAACTGGCGCTGGAAAACGAACCGGCTGCCGAGCTGCTCTATCTAATCGGCTGTGTCAATTTTCAGCAAAGGGACGATGCGGCGGCGCTCAAAATTTTTCAGCGGGCAAACTCGCTCGACCCCGAATATGCGGACGCGTGGTTTATGCAGGCGGTCGTTTATCACCGTCAAAATGATTCGGAGCGCGAAAAAAATATGCTCCGAAATGCTTCGGAACTTCGCGAAGCCGGCGCGCAATGCGCGGAATTCCTGCAAAAAAACAGGCTCGATTTAGACGCCGCGCTGCCGTTTCAGCATTTTAAGAAGGCGGGCGGGCGGCTGCTGACAAACGGCGCGCTGCGTTTGACCAGATTTTTAAAAAACGAAATCGACAAAGCGATTGAGTAAAGAATGAGCAGATTTTTCGTGAAAATTTATCCGGCGGCGATTGTTTTAGCTTTTCCAATCGCCGCTTTTTCGCAAACCGCAGTCGAAAAAAAACGGAAATTGGTCGGCGAAGTGTTCGAAAAATCATTTCCCGAACTCAAAACTGCGAAAATAGAGGTCAAAGCTTTCCGAAGCGCGGTTTTTAACGTTTCAAATTCCCGGAATTAACTGGAAAGTTTTTACAGGAACCCGAGCGTGAATGGATTTTCGAGATACTAAAACAATGGAAAGGACGGCTATAAAAAATAAAATCATATGCGCGCTCGACGTTGAAACCGCCGAGCAGGCGCGCCGAATTATCGACGAAATCGGCGACGAAGTGGGCGCGTTCAAAATCGGGTTGCAACTATTTACGGCGGCTGGCGCATCTTTTGTGCGTGAAATCGTTGAGCGAAACATCAAACTTTTTCTCGACGTCAAATTTCACGACATTCCGAACACGGTCGCGAAAGCGTCTGTGGAAGTGGCACGGCTCGGCGTTTGGATGTTCAATATTCACGCGCTCGGCGGCTCGGAGATGATGCGGCGAACGGTCGAAAATGTCCGCGAAACCTGCACGAAGGAAAATTTGCGGGCGCCGAAAATCATCGGCGTGACGATTTTGACGAGTGCAAACGCGGAAACCTTGCGCGAGGTCGGAATCGGGAAAGAAATAGATTCGCAAGTTGTCAATCTGGCGCGGCTTACGGCAAAATGTGGTTTGGACGGCGTCGTTGCTTCGCCGCTCGAAGTTGAGAAAATTCGCGCCAATATCGAGAACCAGGATTTTTTAATCGTAACGCCCGGAATTCGTCCAGGTTTTGCAACGAATGACGACCAGAAGCGTGTAATGACACCGAAAGAAGCCGTTCGCGCGGGCGCGGATTATCTTGTCATCGGCAGACCGATTACCGGGCAAAATGATAAATTATCAGCTGTCAGAAAGATTTTAGAAGAAATAGAAACCGAATAAACTGTCAATTTTTAATGAAATTAACAAAACCGCAAACTTCAAACCTCATCAAAAGACAGGGATTTTTTAAAAATTTCACGCTTCTTTGCCTGGTCGTTTTTCTCGGCTCGACGGTCTTTTTCGCGCTCAAAGGCGTCGGCGCGCAGGCGCTGGAAAAAACGGAAAATTTATCGCCGTCGCCTTTTCATATCGGCGAAAAACTGACCTACACGGTTTCGTTCGGGCGCTTCAAAAATGCCGGTTTTGCCGAAATTTACACGGTTTCGCGCGGCAGACTGGAAAACAGAGACGCGGTTGAGCTGCATTCCAAATTCAAGACGAACGAGCTGGTCAGCGCCGTCTTTTATCTTTTGGACGAATCGCGGACGACGTTTGCCGATGCCGGCTCGGGCTTGCCGCTTTATATCCGAAAAACTTCAAACGCCGGAGTTTCTCCGACCGAAACGACGAGCAGTTTTCTCGCCGTTCCGGCACAGAATTACGATTTGCTGACCATGGTTTATCGCCTGAGAAACGCCGGCGGAACCGGCAGTTTTCTGATGCAGGAAGACGACAAAATCTATTCGGTCACCGCGCAAACGACGCTCAGCGAAAGAATAAAAACCGACGCGGGCGAATACGATACAATCGTTTCGTCGGTGCAAAGCGAGTATTTTACAAACCGTGGCTTTAAAGATTTTCGGATAAATTTCAGCGCCGACGAGCAGCGAATTCCGGTTGCCATACGCTTTAAAACCTCGAAAGGCGAGTTTCAGGCGCTGCTCGCGAGCGTTCAGACCGTTGCGCCCGATGCGGAAACGCAGCCGACGCCGACGCCCGTTGCGACACCAATCGTCGTGCAAACGCCGACCCCCGCGCCGACGCCGACGCCCTCGCTCGACAACCTACCGCTTTCGTCGAATCTACCGTTTGTGTTGGGCGAAACTTTGGAATACCGTGTAACATCGGGCGGGCGCGCTGTCGGTAATATTTTATTGCAGGCAAAAGAGCGCCGGAC
>DASWRC010000099.1:0-3962 GCA_036403375.1 Pyrinomonadaceae bacterium | reverse complement strand
GATGGGGATTTTATTTTACCTCCTACCTTTACTTGTTATAGGTTGGACGGTGTGGGGAATATTTGCTTATAAAGAGCTAAAAACTGCTCTTAAAAAGGGTGAGCGTGAAGCACTCCTGAGAGAGTATAAAATAACAATTTTGGGGGAAATTATAGGAGGACTTATAGCGTTTGGTGCTATTGGATATGAAGTTTTCAAGCCCTCAGATATGTTTGGTATTAGCTTTGGGGAAAGAGCAAATGGTCTAATTGCTGCGGCTGCTATTGGAAGTCTTTTAAGCTTAATTATTTTACCGTTGCTTGCTAAGTTCGGGAAGAATGTAATAGTTGGCGACATCGAGGCTTTGCTGCCACGCACAAAAAATGAAAAGTTGTGGTTTATTCTTGTAGCTCTAAGCGCAGGCATATGTGAAGAGCTAATATTCCGAGGATATGGTCTTAGGTTATTTGAGTCGATTGGATTTAGTGGTATGTCTTTGCTTATTGTAACTGCAGTGGTATTTGGGTTAGTGCATATTTATCAGGGATTTCTTGGAGTAATAACAACAGCAATGATGGGTGCTTTATTTACACTCATATATATTCAAACTGGTTCTCTGTGGTGGTCAATCGTCGCACATATTTTTATAGATTTGCGCGTCCTGCTTTTAGCCGCTATCACTAAAAAACATTGAGTTTAAGTGGTAAACGTTCAGATAGTAAAAGAAAATCAATTTAAATACAACATTTAACTTTTCGGAATAGCTAATAACTGATAACGGATAACTAAAGAAACTCCGCTGAGGCGAGCCGCACATTATCAGCTATTAGCTATCAGTTATCAGCTATTCCGAAAGCTTGTTCGATTTATGCACACTCTTCAATCAAGTAAAGATGCCGCTTTTTTTTTGAGTAAGAGCCGGAATCGCCGCGACTCCGGCTCGCGCGTTTCGCTTTTTATATTTTATTTCTTGACGGCGGCGGCAATTTCACTGTGATAAGCGGCGAGCCATTTGCCTTTGCGTTTGACGAAGATTGATGTGGCGAACACTTTGTCGGGCTGTTTTTGTCCGCCGCAGGTGGTGTCCTGCGTCGCTTCGTAGGTGGCGAGCGCCGTGTCGGCGTTGAGCATCGTGACCTTGTAATTGGCGAGCGAAAAACTTTTCACCTCGCAGGGCTTCGTGCTGATATCCTTGACGGATTGGGCTTTGTTGCCGAAACCGTTGTCGCCGCCGAGCACTGTGTCGTCCGACAGAAACGTCTCAAAAAACTTTCCGTCGCCCTTGCCGAAGGCATCCCACGCCTGTTTGTCCATATCCGAGAACATCTTTTCGTTTGCCGTCTGCGCCGCCGCTCCGATAAACGATAATAAAATTAATGAGAGAACCGCGATTACTTTTTTCATCTTCTTTTTCTCCTTTTCTTTAAAATGTCCGGGAAAAGCTGCGGCGACAATCGTTCGATAACGATTGCCTACACATCTCCGCCGTTCGTTTGTTGGTATTACAAGCGAATAATATGCCCCTTTTAACGGCGCGTCAACTTGTTTAGCGGAGCTAATGTTTTTCAGTTCCCGGAATAAATTGCCGCTCGCTTCGGCTATTGGTAAAGATTGTATAAAGATAAAGGCGCAAGCCGAATTTAATCGAATAAAAGCCTTTCGGCTTGCGTCTCGAATCTGCGCTAAAGCAAAAAGGATTGTTGATTTTATTTGTCTTTGACTGCGCTGTCCGATAGCTGAAGCGAGCGGCAATTTATTTGAATTATTTAACGAATATAGCGGTGCTCGACCATCAGGCACAAATCCTGTACGACCTTGATGCCGTTTTCGGCGAGTGTTCGGGCGGCTTCATCGTTGCGGATGCCGAGCTGAAACCAGACGGATTTCGGGCGCGCAGCGAGAATGTCTTCGACGTGCGGCGGAATGTCCTGCGCGCGCCGAAAGACGTTGACCATATCGATGGATTCAGGAACATCCGTCAATTTCCGGTAAACTTTTTCGCCCATGATTTCGGTCGCTTCCGGGTAATAAACCGGCACGGGAATGATTTTAAAGCCTTTGTCCTGCATGTATTTCGGCACGTAAAACGCGGGCTGAAAGCTCTGCGCTTCGGTCTTGATGCCGAGCACGGCGATTGATTTCGTCTGTCTGAGAAGCGCGGCGATTTCTTCGCTCGTTTCGAGAATGTTTGATTTCCAGTCCATTTCCCTATTTTACAAAGTGCGCCCGGTTTTGTGAATGCGATTTTCTGCATTTAAAGGCTTGCTTTCGCTTTTCCGGTTATGACAAAATAATTTTCAATTATATACATTTATGAATTTTGAATTAAACGAAGAACAATTACAGATAAAATTTGCCGTGCGCGAATTTGCGGAAAGCGAAATCAAGCCGAACGTCATGGAATGGGACGAAACGCAGCATTTTCCCGACGAGCTGCGCCCGAAGCTTGCCGAACTCGGGCTGCTCGGCGTGATTTTTCCCGAACAATACGGCGGTGCAGGATTAGGTTATACCGAATACGCGACGATTATCGAAGAAATCGCGCGCGTCGACGGCTCGGTCGGTTTGTCGGTCGCGGCGCACAATTCGCTCTGCTCGAATCATATCTATACGTTCGGCACCGAAGAGCAGAAGCAGAAATATCTGATGCCCTTAACGCAGGGCGAATCGTGGGGCGCGTGGGGCTTGACCGAATCGCAAGCCGGTTCGGACGCCAGCGGGACGCGCACGACCGCCGTGCAGAATAACGGCGGCTGGACGGTCAACGGCTCGAAAAACTTCATCACGCACGCCATTGCCTGCCAGACGCTTGTTGCGGTCGCCGTAACCGACAAGGAGAAAGGCAACAAAGGCATCTCGGCGTTTATCTTCGACAAATCGATGGACGGTTTCCGTTCCGATAAAAAGGAAAACAAGCTCGGAATGCGCGCGTCGGAAACGGCTTCGGTCGTGTTTGAAGACTGCCGCGTGCCGGACGAAAACCGTCTCGGCAACCTCGGCGAAGGCTTCCTGCAGGCGATGCAGATTCTAGACGGCGGTCGCATTTCCATCGCCGCGCTCTCGGTCGGCATCGCGCAGGGCGCGTACGAAGCCGCCGTTCGATACGCGAAAGAGCGTCATCAATTCGGCAAGCCGATTGCCGAGTTTCAGGCGATTCAATTCAAACTTGCCGACATGGCGACCCAAATCGAAGCCGCGCGCCTTTTGACGCAGCAAGCCGCTTATTTAAAGGATGCGGGCAAAAAAGTCTCGCAGGCGTCGGCGATGGCGAAGCTTTTCGCGTCGGAAACGGCGGTCAAAGTCGCCGAAGAATCAATCCAGATTCACGGCGGTTACGGCTACACGAAAGATTACCCGGCGGAAAAATACTGGCGCGACGCCAAGCTCTGCACCATCGGCGAAGGCACGAGCGAGATTCAGCGGCTCGTGATTGCCAAAAATTTGCTGAAAGCGTAAAAGGTAAATATGGCTGAACTAAAATTTACGGCAATCTACGAAAAAGCGGAAGAAGGCGGCTATACCGGTTATGTCGCCGAACTTCCGGGCGCGAATACGCAGGGCGAAACAATGGAAGAAGCGCGCGAGAACTTAAAGGAAGCCGTTTCATTGCTGCTTGAATGTTACCGGGAAGAAGCGGAAAAACATTTGACTGAATCGGCAACGAAGGAAGATTTGATTCTGCTGGCGGCTTAGAATGAAACGCACCAAATTGATTCGTCATGATGATTTAGCAGTTACGCGTCCGTAGTTACTAACTTGATTTATTTAACAACTTGAAACTGAAAAGGCGAGAAATTTCTCGCCTTTTTTGCTGCGGGCTGACCCGATTTTCAGAATTTTTGCGCGTTAAAAGATAGGGATTTTGAAATATTAGGAGAAAAGAGGTAATAAATTATGTCGGAAGTCAGAGAAAAATATCTTGCAGCGGCGATGAACGTCGTCAAGGGCGTCAAGGCGAAAGTTCCGTTCGGCGCGTCGAATCG
>DASWRC010000098.1:0-20026 GCA_036403375.1 Pyrinomonadaceae bacterium | reverse complement strand
AGTATCAAGTGGGGCAAAACCGTTGGAAACGTCTGAAGCAAAAGCCCGATAATCGGGACATTCTTTTAAGAAAAGAGGAGTTTTCCGATTATGAAATTACAAAAAATTATTCTATGCACGGCGGTCGCTTTAACCGCGTTCGGTGTCGGGTTGGGATTGTTCGATATCGTCAATTACCTGCAAGCCGCTTTTAGACCCGCGAAACTGGAAGTTCAAACCGTCAGACCAATCCCTGCGCCGACCGTTATTTTGGAGCGGCTGACGGCGGAAGCCGAAAAAGCGCCCGAAACGAACAAAACCATTGAATTCGGGGGCAAAGCCAACAAAACGGGCGATTATTACATGGTCGATAAAAACCCGAAAGGCTTCGAAGATTTCGATTGTCTGGAAATTTTCACTCACGATTGGGATGAAAAAACCGGCAGGCTTCTGCCCGTAAAGCCCTACGGCACGCTGCATGCCAAGCAGCAGGACTTTAAAATCGAACGGCTCGGTATCAAAGGCGACAAAATCTCGTTTATCACGAACGTCGTCAATCAGGTAAACTACCACTTTGAAGGAGAATTCGTTGAGGAAAAACTTGAACTGTACAACGACGACGGCACGGAATACGCGCCAAACTTCCGCATTAAAGGACGCCTCATCAAATGGCAGGACGGCGAGAAATCAGCCGAAGCCCGGATAGAATTAGAAGTCGGCGGCTGTTGAAACAATATTCGGATTCGGCTTTCCGACGTTCGTTTTTGAACTCTCGGAACACAAATAAAAACTTTCTTTGCAGAAATTAGTTTATTTCAACGGCATTTTGTTCGATTTCACCTTACACCGAATGGAACGGTTTTGTTAATACCGCCGCCGAATTGATCGATCAGACAACCAAAAATCCTCCCAAAATGCCCGAAGGCTTTATGTTTGAGGACGAATTGAGCGACGCGCGCGTTGAAGATTTCGGCGACACGCCGGTTTTGAATCTGAACCAGTCTTACAATTACAAAAACCAGTCGTCGAATATCGAGCGAAAAGCAAATCAGCGCATCGGCTATGTTTTCAAGCCGATGAACGGCGAATGGCACATCGTCAACGTCCAGCGCACGTTAGGCGAGCCGTACCACGCTTTCATCAAGCTCGACTCGAAACAGCTCGACTCTCTGGTCGGCGTTTATGAAGGCGTCAAACCTTCGGAGACTTTCACGATTTTGCGCGACGGCGAGATGCTTTTCGGAAAATTCGGCGAGGGCGAAAAATTTCCGCTGACGCCCGAAAGCGAAAGTGTGTTTCAAAACGGCGCGTTCGGCGTCGCTTTCATTCGCGGCGCGGACGGCGCGGCAACGCAGATTGTTATTCACTATCCGGCGCCCAACGATAGAATATTCATTCAATCGAAAGTCAAATAAATCAAAAAGGAGTTCACTATGAGAAAAGAAACTATATATGGGTACATTCGGTACAGCCAATATCGAGAGTCAAATCAGAGCCTTTTGTTATAGTTAAGTGAGATTTAAAATTGTCTCACAAAGATTCGTTCGGGAGACAATTTTAAGCAAGGTGTCGTCGCGTAATAAGGAGCCCGGAATAATTATCTTGACCAGTCTTGTTAAATGATGTTTAATTTCCTGGTCTGCTAAATCTTATCTTGCAGACCCTTCGCCCACAACTCTAATTGGAGATAATTCGATGAATATTGATAGAAATAAACAGATACCAAACATTATCATTTACTTTGCGATTTACACCATCATATTTGGGATTAGTATTTGGTTACTGACCTTTCACAAAGAGAATCCCAATAATTGGTTTCTGTATATAGCTATGATTGGGTCAGTCGCAGCAGGGTTAGTAAAATTCGCCTTGCAGTCGCGCAAGAGCCCTCAAAAATCTACTTAAGTTAATCGCCGAATTTTTGAGTAAATTCTTACTCTCGAAAACGCCCATTTATGCGACACTGGAAAAACAGGTATTTTGACTGTCCAAAAACTACCCTTTTTGATACTAATTTTGAAGGCGGGATAGTTTATTAACAAAAAAATCCACTAAATAAATAGAAGGAAAATTTATGAAAAAAAAATACATAAGCATCGCACTTATATGCTTATTGATAGTAACTGCAAACTGCGGGCTCATTTCAGCACAAACCCAAACCGACAAAACTGCTTCATCAATTGCCAAAGTGAAAACCGCCGTGCTCAAACGCGGGACGGGCGAAAACAAGCGCGTCAAGGTGATAATGCTGGACGGAACGAAATTAAAGGGCTACATCAGTCAGGCGGGCGAAGATTCGTTTGAAATCAGGGATTCAAAAAACAGGCAAAGCAGTTCGATTTTTTACAAAGATGTCGCAAAGGTAAGAGGAAACGGCTTGTCAAAGACAACGATAATTATTCTTGGAGCTCTCGGCGCGGCAGCGGTAATCGTGCTGTACGTCGTTTTAGCGCCGATTTGTAATGAGGGCGGATGCTAAACCTCGTCGAATGTTTTTAACGCGGCAGATTTGAGATTAAGTAAACACGCTCCTCGCTCTTGTCGCATTGCTGCAAAGAGCGAATTCGGTGCTGAAAATGCATCGCCCAACTCAATAAACGCGAGCGCGAAACAGCACTTTGCAAGTCGTCTCAAAAATGCCCATTTATACGATAATCGAAAAAGATGGTAAAAATACCGTCTAAAAACGCCCCTTTTCGAGACAGATTTATTAGAGGAAATCAACTTAAATAATAAATAATAATGAATATGGAAGATAACCACTTTGGGAATGTAAAGTGGGATAAAGACAAACCGTGGAGCGGGATAACAACTCTCGAAAATGGCAAAACAGCGAGGGTCGAGTTTGATATTGATGAAACAGAGGTGGACGCCGCTCAAAATACTTTGAAATTCATGCTCAGTAATGAAGCTCAAATTCGTCACAAAATCGCAGTTTCATTGTTTAAGCAATTTACAGACTGGATTCCTGACAACATTATTACCCCCGAACAGCTTGCACTAAGGCTTGATCTTTCGGATATTTTATTTGGAGAAGGCGGAAGCGGGCAGCTTTACTATTATACTAATGGTGAGGATGACTTTTTTACGAGCCATGCAATTTGTGCCTGGTTTGATGCCAATGGTGAAATCGAAGATGAACTTGATTTAGCGGGATAAAAATGCTGTCTCAGAAGTCTCAAGAACGACCCTTTGTGAAACGGTTCATTAGAGATAGATCATTTTGACCACCATCGTTAAAATAATTGCGGTTTTTTCATCGAAGTTGCAAAGCCCGTGAAGGTTGCATATTGTTTGTCCGAATTTTAAATTGTCATCTGTAATCACCGCAGACAAAATTAAGAATCGCGCCCGCGGCTATACGCTCTACAACAATTTCTAAATAGCAGTAAAAAAAAGGAGTCCGTTTCAAATAAAACAGACTCCTTTTTTTGAAGTTTAGCCAATTACGCTAATTCGCGTGCGGATTTTCGACTGAACTATTCGTCTTCCTCGTGCGCTCTAACTCTGCCGGCGGCGACGGCTTCCTGGATGACTTTGTCGGCAAGGTTGTGCGGCAGCGGGTCGTAGTGCGAAAACTGCATGTGATACGAGCCGCGCGCCTGCGTGACCGAGTTTAGCTTCGATTGGTAATCGAGCATTTCCGATAAGGGAACCTGCGCTTTGATGACTTGCTGTTTGCCGCGCATATCCATTCCCGAAACTCTGCCGCGTCGTGAATTAAGGTCGCCCATGATGTCGCCCGAAACCTCAATCGGGCAGAAAACTTCAACGTCCATCACGGGTTCGAGCAAGGTCGGGCGCGCTTTTTCCATCGCGGCGCGAAACGCCTTGCGACCGGCGGCGCGGAAAGAGTGTTCGTCCGAATCGACCGAGTGATAACTGCCGTCAATCAGCGTGACGCGGAAATCGACGAGCGGATAGCCCGCGACCGCGCCGCCCTGCGCGGCTTCGAGGATTCCTTTTTCGACCGCCGGACGGAAGTTTTGCGGAATCGAGCCGCCGAAGATTTTATCGACCCATTCAAAGCCGCTGCCTCTTTCAAGCGGTTCAAAGATGCATTTGCAGTCGCCGAACTGCCCGCGCCCGCCGGATTGTTTCTTGTGGCGACCCTGGACTTCGACCTGCGCCGTGATGGTTTCCTTGTAGGGAACTTTCGGCGGGTGCAGCGCGACTTCGACGTGATAACGACTGTGCAGTTTATCGACGACCGTTTCGATGTGCAGTTGACCGGAACCGGAAAGGATAAATTCTTTGGTCTGCGCGTCGCGGTCGAAATGCAGGCTCGGGTCTTCTTCGAGAATCTTGTGCAGCGCGACCGAGATTTTTTCTTCGTCGGCGCGCGATTTCGGCTCGATGGCAAAAGCGATTGCGGCTTCCGGGTATTCGACTTTCGGATAGCAAATCGCGTTCGCTCTATCGCACAGCGAGTCGCCCGTCTGCGTTTCCTTTAACTTGACGACCGCGATGATGTCGCCGGTCTGCGCCGAATCGACTTTATCGAGATTTTTGCCGGAAATAACGTGCAGCGCTCCCAGACGTTCTGCCATGTCGCGGCTCGAATTAAAAACGGTCGCGTCCGAGCCGACTTTGCCCGAGACGATTTTCATAACGTTTATGCGTCCGGCGAACGGGTCGGCGATAGTGCGGAAAACATACGCCGAAAACGGTTCGTCGTTCGAATATTTGCGCGAAATCCGCTCGCCTGCGCCTTCGGGGTTCGCAAAGCCGTATTCGGCTTCGTGCGTCGCCGGGTTGGGCGCGAATTCGACGATGTGGTCGAGCAGGATAGAAAGACCGGCGAGGGTTGTCGAAGAAACCGCATAGACCGGGCAAAGCTTGCTGTTGGCAATCGCTTTGGCGAGGTTCGGGTAAATGTCTTCTTCTTCGAGCGTTCCGTTTTCAAAATATTTTTCCATCAGCGCGTCGTCCGATTCGGCGACGATTTCGATGAGGCGTTCGCGCGCGGTTTCAAACACGTCGCGCCCCGTTTCGGGAATCGGAATTTCCTTTGCTTTGCCGTTTTCGTCGAATTCGTAAGCCTTCTGGTGAACCACGTCAACGACGCCTTTGAAATTGTGTTCCGCGCCGATGGGCAGCGTGAACGGCACGATGGAGCGCGCGAAAGATTCTTTTGCCGTGTCGAGCGCGTGACCGAAATCCGCGTGTTCTTTGTCGAGCTTGTTAATGACCATAAAACGGGGCAGCAAAAACTCGTTGGCGTAACTCCACGTTTTCTCGGTCTGGACCTCGATGCCTTTAACGGCGTCAACCACGACCATCGCGCAGTCGGCGACGCGCAAGGCGGGGCGCGCGTGCGAAACGAACGCGGCGTAACCGGGCGTGTCGATTAAATTGATTTTGGTGTCCTTGTATTCGAGATGCGCGAAGTTGTTGTTGAGCGAAACCTTGCGGGTGATTGCATCTTCTTCGTAATCGGTGACGGTCGTTCCTTCTTCAACCTTTCCCCAGCGCGGTGTCGTTCCTGCGACGTAGAGTAAGCTCGCGACCATCTGCGTTTTACCCGCGTCGCCGTGTCCAATGACAGCCAGATTTCTGATATTTTCAGTTGTAAATGCTTTCATTTTCGGCAAAATTCTCCTTTAATTTAAAATTAGATTTGTCCGAACTCTTTTTGTCCGCTGTCCGCCGTGCGTATGAATTATGCCATCGGAATTCGTCGGGATTTTCAGGTAAAAAATCGTTTGACGAAGAACGGCGAACAAAGATTGTTGGTAAGAATTAAATTTATACTCAAAGCGGCGAGATAGCAAGAAAGGGCTAAATATTTACAAAACCGTGGCGGGAAAACTTTTCTTTCCGGGAAGTTTTGATTATAATCAAGCAGTTCCAGACAAGAGGAGAACTCACAAATTTTGATTGCGGAGTTTTAACGCTAACTTCCGATTATAAAAATAGCTGCCGATTACCCAATTAATCGGCTGAAGCTCAAAGATCATTTGGAGAGAAACAATATGAAATTATTTTCGGTACAGCGGTTTGCTGCAAAACTGCCGGCTGCCCTTTTGTGTTTTTTTGCGCTGACAACTGTTTTCGGCGCGGCGGGCGATTTGGACACGAGCTTTAACGCTTCGGCTTATAACGCCGGAACTAACGAAACGGTCAACATTATCAAGAAACAGCCGGACGGCAAATATCTGGTCGGCGGTAAGTTTATCAAGGTCAACGGCTTCGCTGCTCCCGGGTTAGTGAGATTGAACGCCGATTTGACGGTCGATGTAAATTTTAATCCGCCCGAATTTACCGACCTCGCAAACCAGGGCGAGGTCATCGGTCTCGGCATCCAGTCGGACGGCAAAATCATCGTCGTCACAAACATTCCGCTGATGCCTGCACGGGTCAGACGAATTTTGCCGGACGGCACGCTCGATTCCAATTTTTCGGAAATAGGTTTGGGGTATTTGTCGGCGAGCGATGTCGAAATATTGCCGGGCGATAAAATTCTCGTCGGCGGTCAGCTCTTTAACGCCAACGGGACGCACGACAATTCGTACCCGGGATTGATTTCAGGCGGTTTCTCAACTGCCTTTCAGACAGACGGCAAAATCTTAGCCGGAACAAGTGCTTTTCGCCGCTACAACGCCGACGGCTCGGTCGATAATTCTTATCAAATCGTCAACACGAACGGCACGGTCGTCACAATCGTTTCTCTGCCGAACGGAAAATCCTTAATCGGCGGCTCGTTTACGACCGTCAACGGCGCGCCGGTCGGCAGAATCGCCTTGATAAATTCGGACGGCACGCCCGATTTGACCTTTAACCAGAATCTCGCGGGTTTTAACAGCGGGGTTTCGGAAATAATTTTAAGACAGGACGGGAAATTTTTAATCGCCGGCGGCTTTTCGAGCTATAACGGCACGGCGCGAACGCGTCTCGCGCAGTTAAACCCGGACGGCACTTTGGACAATTCGTTTCTGCCGCCGGATTTGAGTGCCAGCGGTCCGGCAAACGACATTGAAATTCTTTCAAACGGCAAATTACTTGTCGGCTTCGGCAGCATTGAGAACTCGTCCGATCCGCTGATGATTTTTAACACGGACGGCACGCCGGACGCGCCGCTCAATCTCGTCTTCGGGCGCGGCACCGTCGGCAAATTCCTACAGCAGCCCGACGGAAAGTTATTAATTTTCGGCGGCTTTACATTTGTCAACGGCGCCGCGCGCAACTCGGCGGCGCGGCTTAATCTTGACGGCAGCCTCGACCCTTCGTTCGTCCCGTATTTTTCGTCACAACGGATGGCTTCAGCCGCTGCATTACAACCGGACGGCAAGATTCTGGTCAGCTTATTTAACGATATGGTGAGATTAAATGCGGACGGCTCGCGCGATACGAGCTTTACGTTTACCATACCGAATCCAAGCAGGAATTTCATTAATAAAATAGTTGTTCAGCCCGACGGTAAGATTTTGATTCAGGGAACTTTAACCTATCAGGGCTTTACTTTCCCGAGAGTCTTAAGATATAACGCGGACGGTTCTTTAGACACTAGTTTTAACGTGCCGGGAACGAACGACGCGATTCTTACCTTTGCGCTGCAGCCGGACGGGAAAATCGTCGTCGGAGGCGCGTTCACGATGATTAATTCCGTGCAGCGCACGCGAATCGCGCGGCTCAATGCCGACGGTACGCTCGATACGCCATTCAGCCCGCCGGGCGGCGCAAACAATCTGGTTACAGATTTGGAATTACAGGCGGACGGGAAAATCGTGCTCGGCGGCGCGTTTACCGGTCTGAACGGCGGCACGAATCAAATACGCGTCGGCAGATTAAACCCGGACGGCACGCTCGACACTTCTTTCGTTCAAAATCAGTCGATAACCGCCTCGGCGGCGGTCGAAATAAGACTTCAGCCGGACGGCAAAATTATTGTCTGGGGTGGGTTCGATATGGTCGGAACAATGCCGAAACCGGGAATTTTCAGACTAAACAGCAACGGAAGTATTGACACGACATTCAATGTGACGGTCAACAAAGCCCCGTCACCGAGCGGATCAATTGCGGACGTTTTCCTGCAAGCCGACGGCAAGATTTTAATCGGCGGCATCTTTACCCGCGTCAACGGCGTTTCACGCTCGGGAATTGCGCGATTATTGAATAATATTGCCCCGCCGCGCGAGTTGTATGATTTTGACGGCGACGGTAAAGCCGACATTTCCGTATTTCGACCGTCCGAGAATAAATGGTTTATCCTGCGCTCGTCCGATTTAGGCATTACGCAGACCATTTTTGCTGTTGCCGGCGATATTCCCGCACCGGCGGATTACGACGGCGACGGGAAAACGGATTTAGCTGTTTTCCGTCCGTCTTCGGGCGATTGGTGGTATTTGTCGAGCATTAATAACGCCCAAATCAACGTGAATTTCGGTCAGTCGGGCGACATTCCGCGCCCGTCGGATTTCGACGGCGACGGCAAAACCGATTTCGTCGTTTACCGACCGTCAAATAATGCGTGGTACAGATTAGGCAGTACGGGCGCGACGTCGATTTTAGCTTTTGGGACTTCGGGCGACGTTCCGTTAATCGGCGATTTCGACGGCGACGGCAAATCCGAACCGGCAGTGTTTCGTCCTTCTTCGGGCGATTGGTGGTACGCGTCTTCCCAGAGCGGGCAGTTTATCACCGTTCATTGGGGCGCATCAGGCGACATTCCCGTTCCCGGAGATTACGACGGCGACTCGAAAACCGATTTCGTCGTTTTCCGACCGACCGACGGCGGCTGGTATATTCTCTACAGCACGGGAAGTTACACGATTGCAACGTTCGGCACGGTCGGCGATAAACCGATTGCGGCGGATTACGACGGCGACGGGAAAGCCGATATTGGTGTGTTTCGTCCATCGACCGGAACGTGGTATCTGCTCGAAACGACCGCCGGGTTCGGCGCAGTCCAATTTGGCACAGCGACCGATATTCCGACGGAAAATGCCTTTCTGCCGTGATGCGAATTCAATTCAAGTAAAAAGGTTCGAGTAATAGAAAACCTGAGCCTTTTTACTTGAATAAAATTCTTAAATTTTAATGACGCGAGCAGAACTTTTCATTCCCAAACGTTTTAGTTTATAATCAGTGCGTTCCAGACAAAAAAGAGGACTCATACATTTAGAATTAACTCCCGTTTATAAAATTTAGATTACACGCCGATTACCCAATTAACCGGTTTAATCCTAATTTCATTCTGAGAGAATTTAATAATGAAACAATTTTCGGTACGGCGGTTTACGGCACAACTGCTCGGCGCGGCGCTGACTTTTTTCGGGATTTTAACGGTCTTCGCCGCTTCGGGCGATGTTGACCCGAGCTTTAACGCTTCGGCTTACGGTTTACAGAATGGCATTGTCAACGTCATTCAAAAACAGCCCGACGGCAAATATCTCGTCGGCGGCACCTTTTGGGACGTGAACGGCGTCGCGGCGGGCGGATTGGCGCGTCTGAACGCCGACTTGACGGTCGATGCTTCTTTTAACCCGGCAGATTTCGGCAACGGCTTCGGTTTTGGCGGCGCGGTTTTCGCCATCGGCGTTCAATCGGACGGCAAAATCATCGTCGCGGGCGACATTTCCGGGGCGAATAACGTTTTCAAGCCGGGCGTCAAGCGGCTCAACGCGGACGGCTCGCTCGACAACAGTTTTCTCGCGCCGGAGGTTTCACCGGGAACCGTTTACAAGGATTTGGTGGTTTTGCCCGACGATAAAATCATCGTCGGCAATCAGCGCCTGAACGCGGACGGCTCGCTCGACAACAGTTTTACGACTTTGACCGTCGGCAGCGAAGATGTCGAAATCCTGCCGGACGGAAAGATACTTTCGGCGGGCGGCTCGATTGCCAGATTCAATTCGAACGGCACGGCGGACAATTCTTTCGTGGTCGCCAACGCGGGCGGCGGCTTAATCCTTGCAATCGCTCCGCTGCCGGACGGGAAAATTCTCATCGGCGGCGGCTTTACGAGCATTAACGGTTTTCAGGTGGGAAGAATTGCGCGCCTCAATGCGGACGGCACGCTCGATTTGAGCTTCAATCAGAATATGGTCGGCTCAAGCGGACAGGTTAGCGACATTATTCTTAAATCGGACGGTAAAATTATAATTGCCGGCGGGTTCGGAACTTATAATAACGTGACGCGCTCGCGGGTTGCGCAGTTAAATGCGGACGGCTCGCTCGACACTTCATTTCTGAACTCGGGCGCAACGACCGCCGGCGCTGCCAATGACGCCGAGCTTCTTTCCGATGGTAAAATTCTTGCCGGATTTTCGGGCAATCTGACAGCTCCGGCGGTTTTACGTTTTAATGCGGACGGCACGCTTGATAATTCGTTAAACCTGGTTGTCGGCAACGGCACAAGCCGCGTGCGGCGGATAACGCAGCAGGCGGACGGCAAAATTCTCTTTGTCGGAAGATTTAATTACGTCAACGGCGTTCAGCGTCGTTCGGCGGCGCGGCTTAATTTGGACGGCACGCTCGATACTTCCTTCGTGCCTTATTTTACGTCAGCTTTTGATTTGACGGCGGTGGCGGCGCAGGCGGACGGCAAAGTCGTCATCGGCGGATTCCAGGGTCCGGTCGTCGCGAGATTAAACACCGACGGCTCGCGCGATACCGGCTTTACGGCGGCGGCGACCAGCGGAAGCTCCGTCTACGACGTTGCCGTTCTTCCGAACGGGCAAATTCTGGCAGTCGGAGACATCGGCTTGACCAGTCCTTCCGCCACCAAAAGAATTGTCAGATTCAACACCGACGGCACGATTGACTCGACGTTCGCCTTAAATCAGCCGAACGCGACCGTCTTTAAACTTCATGTTCAGCCGGACGGCAAGATTCTTATCGGCGGCGCATTCTCGCAAATCGGCGCGTCTTTGCGCGGTCGTATCGCGCGGCTCAACGCGGACGGCTCGCTCGACGAAACGTTTAATCCGGCGGGCGGCGCAAACGGCGACGTTTATAATATCGACGTTCAAACGGACGGCAAAGTGGTTCTGGGCGGCAACTTCAACGGCTTAAACGGCGCTTTGAATAGAAACCGCGTCGGCAGACTGAACGCGGACGGCTCGCTCGACACTTCGTTTGTGCAGCCCCTGTTCATCAACTCGGCGGTCGTCGGGCTCGAAGTTCAGTCTGACAATAAGATCATCGTCACCGGAAACTTTAACGTCGTCGGCGCAGCGCCGAAGCTCGGACTTGCCAGATTCAACGCCGACGGCTCGCTCGATTTAACATTCAATCCATCTATAAACAACGCGCTGCCTTCGACTTCGGGCGCTTTGGACGTTTATCTGCAAACGGACGGCAAAATCTTAGTCGGCGGCGAATTTACCAAAATGAACGGCGTTTCGCACGTTCGCATCGCCAGATTGCTGAACTCGACCGCGCCGCCGCGTACGCTGTTTGATTTCGACGGCGACGGCAAAGCCGACATTGCTGTCTTCCGGACAAATCGATGGTTCATCCTACGCAGCTCTGATTTACAAATCGACCAACCATTTTTCGGTCTTCCGGACGACATTGCCGCGCCGGCTGATTTCGACGGCGACGGGAAAACCGATTTAGGGATTTTCCGTCCGTCAACCGGAGATTGGTGGTATCAATCGAGTATTAATAATGCGCAGATTCAGGTGCATTGGGGACAATCGGGCGACGTTCCGCGTCCATCTGATTTCGACGGCGACGGCAAAAGTGATTTCGTCGTTTATCGTCCGTCGAATAACGCCTGGTACAGATTAGGAAGCACGGGCGCGACTTCTATCCTGGCGTTCGGCACTGCCGGCGATAATCCGTTAATCGGCGATTTCGACGGCGACGGCAAATCCGATGTCGCTATTTATCGTCCTTCGACCGGCGATTGGTGGTACGCTTCATCAATAAACGGACAATTTATATCAGTTCACTGGGGCGCGTCGGGAGATATTCCGGCACCGGGCGATTACGACGGCGACGGCAAGACTGATTTCGCCGTATTCCGACCTTCGCAGGGCGGCTGGTATATCTTAAACAGTTCAAACGGCAGCGCGACGACATTATCCTTTGGCTTGAACGGCGATAAGCCCGTGCCGGCGGATTACGACGGCGACGGGCGATGGGATATTGCCGTCTTCAGACCGTCGAACAATACCTGCACGTGGTATCTATTGCAGTCGACAAACGGGTTCGGCGCGGTGCAGTTTGGACTTTCAGTAGACGTTCCGGTCGAAAACGCTTTTCTGCCGTAATTTGTAAGATTGATTTGAAACAACGATTAACGCGAATTATCACGGATTTATTAAAATGAATCTGCGGGTAATCCGCGTTAATCGTTGTTTCAGTACGGTTTGTGATATTATCTCGCTTGACTCGAATTTTATGACCGGCTTTGAAGAATCAATCAACAATTTAGACCTGCAACTGTTTGAAAAAATCAGCAGTCAATCCTCGGAAAACGATAAGCAATCGCTGCTTGCGTGCCAGCTTGCCGTGCGCGAAATTGTGCCGGATTACAATTATCTCGAAATCGGTTCTTACCTCGGCGGCAGCATTCAGCCGCATCTTCTGGACGAGCGCTGCGCGAAAATTTATTCGATTGACAAACGTCCGCTCGTCCAGCCCGACGAGCGCGGCGTCGATTACACTTATCTGAACAATTCGACCGCGCGGATGCTCGAAAATCTGAAACGGGTCGCGCCCACAGAGGTTTCTAAAATCACCGCGATTGACGGCGACACGCTGGAGATTAAGCGCGCGGAAATAAAAGATAAAATCACGCTTTGCTACATCGACGGCGAGCACACGGACGAAGCCGTGATGGCGGATTTTAAGTTTTGCCTGGGCGTTTCGGCAGAAAACAGCGCGATTTTGTTTGACGACGCAAATATTATTTACAACGGTATCGCCGACTGCATCGAATACTTGAAGCGCGAATCGGTAAGATTTCGCGCCTACAGCTTGCCCGACAAAGTTTTCGTGATTGAAATCGGCGATTTTCCCGTTCATCTGAACGGCGCGATTCAGGAGCGCTTGCTCAATAATTATCAAAGCTACCTGTACTCGCTGCAATCGAACGATTTGTATCGCCGGTTCGTCAATAAAAAACCGTTCCGGATATACCGCCAGCTAATGGTTAAATTGAAGGGCTTGAACAAGTTTGAGTAACTCTCCCGGAAAAGCAAAAAATCGCCCGGACGGGCGTCTAAAGGATTGAGCTTTGAATCGTCCGTAAAGCGATTTCGACATAATTTAAAAACTAAAATTTGGGTTGAAAGAAAACAATGACAGGAAGAAATCAGCGGCTGAAAGGGATTTTTACTTTGGTTTTAATTTCCACTTTTTTTATTAACGGCTTGGCAGTCAGAGCGCAGGACGTCGTTACATCAGAAGATTTCACAGGCGGCTCATCCGCCTTTGTCTTTAAGACTTCGCGCAAACCGACGCAGAAAAAAATCGTTTTTCGCGCCGCCGTCAATTTTAGCAGAACAAAAGCGGCAAAGCTCGAAACTATTAAACGGGTTTCCAAACAGACCGTCACGATTGCCAAAACGGCGCCTAAACGCACGAAATTGAAAGTCGTAACCCCGGAAGTCGCCAATAATTATTCGATTGACTTGCAGCGAAAGTCGCCGCAGGAAGCGGCAGTCGTTTTTGCCGGCGTCGGCGAATATTACATCAGCCGGGATAATCTGGACGAATCGGTCCGCTGGTTTCGCCAGGCGGTCGAGCTTGACCCGAAAAACGTCAATGCTAAGAACGGTTTGAGCGATGCGCTGACGCTCAAAGGCAATCAGGTTCTAACCCTCGAAGATTACGACATTGCGAAGCTGCTCTATAACGAAGCGTTACAGAACAATCCGAAAAATGCGGGCGCGCTCGCGGGTTTAGCCGAAATCTACAGCGCCAAGGACGACCGCGAAAATGCCATCGCAAGCTACGAAAAGGCGCTCGCTTACGATGCCGAAATGACCGAGCTGCTCGCGCCGCTCGGCGTGCTTTATTTCCAGAAAGGCGAGGCAAAGCAGGACGCCGCGCTGCTGCAAAAGTCCGAAACCCTTTTGCAGAGAGCGATTGCCATCAACAGCGACAATGCCGAAACGCAGTTTTACAACGGCTTGATTAGATTTAAGCAGGAACGCTATCCGGAAGCGCTGGCGGCGTTCAAGCGCTCGCTCG
This sequence comes from Pyrinomonadaceae bacterium, assembly GCA_036403375.1. Classification (GTDB taxonomy): domain Bacteria; phylum Acidobacteriota; class Blastocatellia; order Pyrinomonadales; family Pyrinomonadaceae; genus JAFDVJ01. The sequence goes on along the minus strand of DASWRC010000098.1, from coordinate 5,899 downwards.
AACTCGACCCCGACAATGCGGAAGTTCAGTACTACTTAGGCGAAGTTTACGACCGTCAGAATAACGGCAAAGACGCGATTGCCGCTTACAAACAAGCGATTCAATTAAATCCGAAATATACGGATGCCTGGTTTGATTTAGGCGTCGCGTATTTCAACTCCAACCAATTGCCCGAAGCGATTGAGGCTTACAAACAGGCGATTAAGCTCAAGCCGACGCACGGCGAAGCCCACGCCAATCTGGCGGACGTTTACCGTCTGACGAACAAATGGGATGAAGCGATCGGCGAATACCGGCTGGCGACGACTTTTATTAAGGACGACGCTGAGCTTTACAGCAAATACGGGTATGTCGCCGCGCGCCGCGCCGTCATTCCGAAGTACCGGGCCTTCTGGAAAACGGCGGTTGAGAACTTTGAAAAAGCGGTCGCGCTCGCGCCCGATTATATCGATTACACGAATCTCGGCTGGGCTTATTACAATCAGGCGCAAACCAACCTGCAAGACCGCAATCAAGCGGAATACCAGGCAAATCTGCCGAAAGCGCGCGATGCTTTCATCAAGGCGAATTCCTTGAAGCCGATTCCGAAAGTCGCCGCTGCCATCAATCTCAACCTCGGGATGACGTTGACGGATTTGGGCGATTTTCCGGGGTCGATTGCGGCACTCCGAACGGCAAGCGATTTGCAGAAAAATTGGCTTCCGGCGATTAACGAACTCGGCATCGCGTATCGCAAAAACGGCGATTTGGAAAACGCCGCCGCGCAGTTCAAAAAGGCGCTCAGCGTGGACGATAATTTTGCCGTGGCGCACTACAATCTGGCGGAAACCGAATACCGGCGCAACAATATGAAAGAAGCGCAGAAAGAATACGAAAAGCTGAAAACCATGAACCGTCCGGATTTGGTGATTTTGCTCGAACAGGTAACTAACGGCGGTGTTTTGAAACCGCTTCAGCCGGGTAAGAAATGATACTTTCGGCGCGCGTTTTGCGCCATTTAGATTGAAGTAAGTTTCGAGTCCTTTTTTCAGGTTTCAGGTTGGTTTTTAAAGTCTGAAACCTGAAACTTAAGTGCCGGGACTCAAACGTCTAAAAGATTTTAAGAGGTTTTTATGTATAAGTTTTGCGGTCGAAAACTTGTTTCACTGATTTTAATTTCATCCGTTATCTTATTAAATATTCCAGCCGTTTTTGCGCAGGATGTTATTACGTCGGACGATTTTTCGGGCGGCGCGAGCGTTTTTACGTTTCGCGAATCGCGCAAATCAAAGCAGAAAAAAAGCGCCGTCAAGCGCAATTTCGTCGCCACGCGCAACACGTCGCAGCGCAAAAAATCGCGCAGCCGCGTAAAGTCGCAGATTGTCGCGAAAAACAAACCGCGCCCGCGCGCCAAAGCGGTCGAACCGACGGCGGTCGCGAAAACCGTCCCGAAAACTGCCGCCGCCAAAACGAAGGCGTCAAACGATTACGCCGGCGCGGCGGAAACGCGGCTCGATAGAAACGAAACCGACGAGGCAATCGAGTCTTTCAAAAAAGCGCTCGAATATAACCCGAAAAACGCGGGCGCAAAGCTGGGCTTGAGCGAAGCTTTAACGAAAAAAGGCGACGCTCTGGTCGATTCGGAAAACGCCTCGCTGGCGGTTTCCGCTTACACGGACGCCCTCAAAAACAATCCGCAAAACGCCGCCGCATTCGCCGGTTTGGGCGAAGCTTACGACGCGCTCGATAAGGACGGTGAATCGCTTGCGGCGTATGAAAAGGCGCTCGCTTTGAATCCGGAATTGTCGGAGCTTTACCTGCCGCTCGGCATCGCCTATTACCGCGCGGGCGAAATCGCGAAAGCGGATTCTTACCTCAAAAAGGCGGACGCCGCCGCGCCGAATAGTTCGGAAACGAAGCTTTACATCGGGCTCGTCAGTTTGAAACAAAACCAGACCGACTCGGCGGTCGAATCGTTTAACCGCTCGCTCGCTATCGAGTCGAACAATGCCGAAGCGCATTATTATCTGGCGACCGCCTACAGCCGCGAAGACAAAAACACGGAAGCCGCCGCCGAATATAAAAAAGCGCTCGACGTAAACCCGAATTACAACGACGCGCTCTTTGATTTGGCGGTTTCCGAGTACAACAATGAACAATACGCCGATGCCGCCGCGACCTACCAAAAGGTCGTCATGAACGAGCCGGCAAATGGCGAAGCGCAGGTCAACCTGGCGGAAACTTATCGCCAGCAGGAACAATACGGGCGCGCCAACGAGCAGTACGCGGTGGCGGCGGTTTATGTCAAAGAAGACCCCGACCTTTACGCGAGCTGGGGCTATTGTCTGGGTAAGGAAAGCAAATGGGAAAAGGCTGGCGAACGCCTGCAAACCGCCAAAGATATGCGCGGCGACGCGGTCGATTATTCGAACGTGGCGTGGGCATATAATCGCGGCGCGGAAGCCGATTTGAAGGGCGAGCGCAAAGCGGAGGCGACGGCAAAATTAACCGTCGGCAAAGAAAATTCGCAGAAAGCGACGGAAATGAATCCGAATCTCGCCGCCGGATTTGTAAATCTCGGGACGGCGCTCAACGGACTCGGCGAATACCAGCCGGCGTCGGTCGCCTTGCAGCGCGCCGTCGTGATGCACGACGATTGGTATTTTGCGCATAACGAACTTGGCTCGTCGCTGCGCGGTCTCGGGCAGCTCGCCGAGGCGATTGTCCAATTCCAGCGCGTCGTCGGGATGAACGACAAATTCGGGAAAGGTCTTTATAACTTAGGCGAAGCGCAGTTTGCGAGCGGCGACAAAAAAGCCGCCGAAGCGACGTTCAAAAAACTGAAAAAATTAGACCCGGCGCTCGCCAGCCGGCTCGACGGCGTGTTGAAGGGGAAAATTCAAAACGAGATAGATAAACGAAATCCCGTCAATAAAATTAAATCGAAACTGCCTTTTTAGTCGGTGATATTTAAAGAATATATGCCCACGCGCAGACACTAAAATATTTGTTTTATTTTTCGTGTCTGTGCGTGGGCGTAATTTCAGTTTTTACTCTATGAACGAACCGTCAAAGACGCTGAAAATCGAACAAAACGTGCCGTTAGCGCCGCTGACGACTTTGAAAATCGGCGGCGCGGCGCGTTTTTTTGTGAGCGCCGAAACCGAAAATCAAGTGGCGGAAGCCTTCCGGTTTGCGACCGAAAACGGTTTTGAGCTGTTTATCTTAGGCGGCGGCAGCAACGTTCTGGTCGCCGATGCCGGTTTCGACGGACTTGTTTTGCAGATTGCTTTGAAGGGAATTGAAGTCAAGGAAAATCTCGTCACGGCGCAGGCGGGCGAAGATTGGGACGCTTTTTGCGACTTTTGCGTCCGGGAAAATTTAGCCGGTGTCGAGTGTTTAAGCGGGATTCCCGGCTTTGTCGGCGGAACGCCCGTGCAGAATGTCGGCGCTTACGGGCAGGAAGTTTCGGAAACGATTGTCGCCGTCAGAGTTTTCGACCGTAAATCCGGGGAAATTCTCGAACTCACGAACGCCGACTGCAAGTTCGCTTACCGGACGAGCATTTTTAATTCGACCGACAAGAACCGTTTTATCGTGCTCGCCGTGACATACGATTTGAAACCGGACGGCGAACCGAAAATCGTCTACAAAGATTTGCGCGAATTTTTCGGCGACCGCCGCCCTGCCTTAAAGGAAACGCGTGAAGCCGTGCGGGCGATTCGCGCAGAAAAAGCGATGCTCGTGCGGCAGGGCGGATTGGACGCTAATTCGGCAGGCTCGTTCTTTAAAAATCCGGTTGTTGAAGAAACACGATTTCAGGAAATTGTCGAAATCGCCAAACGGGCGGGAATCGAAAACATGCCGGGTTTTAAAACGAACGAAACAATGTTCAAAATTCCCGCCGCCTGGCTTATCGAGCAGAGCGGTTTTCACAAGGGTTACACAAAAGGACGTGCCGGTCTTTCGACGCGGCACACACTCGCGCTGACCAATCGCGGCAGCGCGACCGCGCAGGAAATCCTCGCCTTAAAAGATGAAATTCAAGCAAAAGTGAAAGAAAAATTCGGCGTCGAGCTTATCCCGGAACCTGTTTTCGTCGGTTTCTGAAAATCTCGGATAAATGTCGTTCCGGGCGTCGAAAAAAATCTTGTCAGGAATAAAAATTCATGGTTAAATAGCTCTGACCCGATTGATTTATCTCGAATTTTTTTACTTGCCGGAGCTGTCTTTTTAAGTGCCGCCGCCGGCGCTGTATATACGAAAATAAAACGGTTTTCCCCGAGAGACGCATTTACCGGAAATTCTTTCCGTTTGCGAGTTTCTTCAATTATAAAAAAACAAAAAAGAGGTATTTGAAATGAAAGCAGATTTTGAATCAGATGTTAAGGCGGGCGCGCCGCCGAGTCGCCGCGAGTTTTTAGGTAAAATCGGCAAGTCGGCGATTGCCGCGACCGCTGCCTCGGCAATCGTTCCGTTTATCGGTCAAAGCGCGGAAGTGTCGGCACAAAAAGGCGCTAACGGTAATTCCTTTTATCACCAGCGCGCGCAGGCTTGCTACCAGTTTCGCACGAATTGCGCGAAGGAAAATTTCCAGCCGGTTCCGCCGCTTTTTTCGCGCCCGAACAACGGCGACGAAAATTTGTACCCGAACAAAATCGGCAATTACTCGAAAGGTTTGCCGCACCAATCGAACGGCGAAGTCGTGCTTTCAGCATACAATGCGCTTCTTTCGGCTTTAAATACCGGAAACCCGAATGCTTTCGAACAGATTCCCTTAGGCGGCGACCGCAAATTGACGAATCCGCAGAGCGGTCTGGCGTTTGATTTGGAAGGCAAGGATTGTTTTGCCTTTGTTCAGCCGCCGCCGTCTGCCTTTGCAAGTAAGGAAATCGCTGCCGAGATTGCCGAAAATTACTGGATGGCGATTTTGCGCGACGTGCCCTATTCGGAATATCAATCAAACCCGATTGCGTCGGCGGCGGCTGCCGATTTAACGCAGTTCGGCGCGGATTTCAAAGGCGCGAAGGACACCAGCGGCGAGGTCACGCCGCGCGTTCTGTTTCGCGGTTTGACGCCGGGCGACAAGGCGGGACCGTATCTTTCGCAATTTTTCTACCAGCCGTGTTTCTTCGGCGCGAACGAAATCAGCCAGAAAATCCGCACGGTGCGCTCGATTGCGGACGGCGGCGCAAATTATTTGACCGATTTCGCGAGCTGGCTCGCGGCGCAAAACGGCGTTTCGCCCGCGTCAGGCGACATTTTCGACCCCGTCTCGCGCTATATGCGAAACGGGCGCGACACCGGGCAGTGGGTTCACGTTGACGTTCTGTTCCAGGCATATTTTCAGGCATTTCTCGTCATTGCGGGCTTGGGCGTTCCGGCTGACGCGGGCAATCCGTACAACAATTCGGCGACGCAAATCGGTTTCGGAACGTTCGGCGGACCGCATATCGCGACGCTTTTGTGCGAAGTTTCGACGCGCGCTCTGAAAACCGTCTGGAACCAGAAATGGTTCGTCCACCGGCGTCTCAGACCGGAAGCTTTTGCCGAACGCGTTGACCGCGCCGCCTTTCACGGCGCGAATTATCCGGTTCATCAGGAAATTCTCAACTCCGTCACGACCGGCTCGCGGCTCGGCGGTTATCTGCCCGCCGGAAACGCCTTTCTGCCGCAGGCTTTTCCCGAAGGCTCGCCGACGCATCCGTCTTACGGCGCCGGACACGCCACGGTTGCGGGCGCGTGCGTGACGATTCTAAAGGCGTGGTTTAACGAGAATTTCGTCATTCCGAATCCGGTCGAGCCGGATTCGACCGGACAAGTTCTGGTTCCGTACGCGGGCGCGGAAAACCTAACGGTCGGCGGCGAATTAAACAAAATGGCGGCAAACGTCGCGCTTGGAAGAAACACCGCCGGCGTC
>DASWRC010000097.1:0-25770 GCA_036403375.1 Pyrinomonadaceae bacterium | reverse complement strand
TAACCGACATCGACCCAGCGACCGAGCTTGTAGCCGACTTCCTTGAAATGCGCGACTTTTTCAAATCCGAGCTTTTCGTGAAAGCGGACGCTGCCGTCGTTCGGCAGCGAAATTCCGGCAATCAGCGCGTGAATGTCGGTTTGCCGGAGCTCTTCAAATAATTTTTCGTAAATCTGAGAGCCGATTCCCTTCTGCTTTTCGTCCGCCTTGACGTAAATCGAAACTTCCGCCGAAAACTCGTACGCCTGCCGCATTTTGAACTGCGTCGCGAAGGCATAACCGTAAATTTTGCCGTCTTCTTCGGCGACCACATACGGGTAATCCGCACTGAACTGAATTATTCGCTCGCGCATATCTTCGGCGCTCAGCGTTTCGGTTTCAAAAGTCTGATGCGTGTTTTTGATGTAGTAATTATAAATTTCGGCAATCTGCGCCGCGTCGTCCGGGTTTACGTTTCTGATGTTCATTTTATTTAAGCATCAATTTTACTTCCTTTGGTTTATAAATCTCAACTACCCGAGCTATCAAATGACCTATAAAAAGCCATTGCAAGCTGCTAAAAAAAGCAAAGCTTACCGACCCTAAAATCTCCGTTAACGGATTTCTCCCAATTAATGACAAAACGGGATGATTAATAAATTCAACTATAAATATCGCCGGAGTGTTCAAATAAAGCAGCCAATTAAAAAGAATCTGATCAGGACTATAGACATCACTATAAAACAAATGCCTTTCATAAAACAATGAAAATATGAATACAAACCAATGCACAATCATAATTGCTATTACGATCGAATTTGGAAATATCTTTTTCAGCGTTTTCATAAATCCGATTTTCTCATAGACATTAAATCTTAGCTATTATTTTTCAATTCCATTTTGGCGATCGATTCAAGATGCACCTCGTCGGGACCGTCGGCGATTCTGAGCATCCGCGCGACAATCCAGAAATTCGCGAGCGGAAAATCTTCGCAGACGCCAGCCCCGCCGTGAACCTGGATGGCGCGGTCGATAATCTTCAGCGCAGCGGGCGGAACGACCGCTTTTATCATCGCAATTTCACGGCGCGCCGCCTTGTTTCCGACTTCATCCATCATCCACGCGGTTTTCAGGACAAGCAGCCGCGCCTGTTCGATGGCGTTGCGCGACTCGGCAATCCATTGGCGAATGACGCCCTGTTCGGCTAAAGATTTGCCGAACGCAACACGCTGTTTGGCGCGCGATTTCATCAAATCGAGCGCGCGTTCGGCAATGCCGATAAGCCGCATACAGTGATGGACACGACCGGGACCGAGCCGACCCTGCGCGATTTCAAAGCCGCGACCTTCGCCTAAGATAAGATTCGACGCCGGAACGCGCACGTTCGTGAAAGTAATTTCCGAATGACCGTTCGGCGCGTCGTCGAAGCCGAAAACAAGCAGGTTTCTTTCGACCTTGACGCCCGGCGCGTCCATCGGCACGAGAATCATCGACTGCTGAAGATGCTTCGGCGCGTTCCCATCGGTTTTACCCATAAAAATCGACAATTTGCAGCGCGCGTCGCCCGCGCCGGTTGACCACCATTTGCGCCCGTTCAAAACATATTCGTCGCCGTCACGCGCAATCGAAGCGCAGATGTTGGTCGCGTCCGACGAGGCAACTTCCGGTTCGGTCATCGAAAAACACGAGCGGATTTCGCCTGCCAGAAGCGGTTTGAGCCAGGTTTCCTTTTGCTCCGGCGTGCCGTAGCGTTCGAGAACTTCCATATTTCCGGTGTCGGGCGCCGAGCAGTTAAAAACTTCCGACGACCAGAAAACCCTGCCCATCATTTCGGCAAGCGGTGCGTATTCGAGATTCTTCAACCCCGAAACTTCCGGCAAAAATAAATTCCACAAACCTTCGCTTTTCGCTTTCGCTTTCAATTCTTCAATCAATTTAAGCGGCTGCCAGCGGTCGCCCGAATTTATTTCCGCGTGGTAAGCCTTTTCGTTCGGATAAATCTGCGCGTTCATAAAGGCTGCGAGGCGTTTTTGCAGTTCGCTTGTTTGTTTGGAATAATCGAAATTCATAAAGTTTAAGCAAACAAATTACCACAAAATTTATGATAATTGCAGTTGCGGGAAAATATTCCGTAAAAGTTTTTGAAACAATTCGATTCGATTAATATATGCGATTTACTTTTAACGGAAAATACCTGTTGCTCGCGATAATTTTATTTCTGGCTGAAGTTTTGATTGCTCTTTTCGTTAAAGACTCGCTTATTCGCCCCTTTTTGGGCGACGTCCTGGTCGTCGTTTTGATTTATTGTTTTGTGCGGATATTCTTAAACGTAAATTACCGGCGGGCAGCGATTGGAGTTTTGATTTTTGCGTGCGTAATCGAGGTTTTGCAGTATTTCGATTACGTCAAACTGCTCGGGCTGGAACAAAACCGCGTGCTTTCGGTCGCGATGGGCAGAACTTTCGAATGGCTTGATTTCGCGGCGTATGCGACCGGCTTTTTGATTATCATCGCGGCTGAAAAAGCTGTCCACAATCGCAAAGGTCGATAATTTACCGGATTTTTTTATCTTCTCAGCGCTTTAGCGGCTTTGCGGAAAACCTTAAAATTCTCGCGCAAAGCCGCAAAGGAAAACCCTTGAAATCATTTTCGCAATCCGGCTTTAAACAGCAATTCCACAAACCGTTTCTCTTTTCTGATCGAATCAAAAGCCGGGTCGGCGTTAATGGTCGGAAAATAATCGTCGTGCTGCTTGAATGCCGTTTCGAGATAGGCGAAAGCTTTTTCTTTATCGCCGATTTGCAGATAGAAATTAGACAGCGCGAACGCATTCGATTCGCTGTTTTCCGAATTCAGCGTCTCGTCGATGAGGTTTTGCCAGAACGGGCGCAAATCTTTGGCGGCGACGGCTTTTGTTAACGGATGAGCATCCTTTTCGGCGTCGGATAATTTCCCCAGAACCATCTCGGACATCTCGGGATACATTTTTTTCCGGACGTAAATCTGAAATAGATTTTTGCGCGCGCGCCAGAAATCCGTCTCTAGATTCACCGCGTAATCGCACTGTTCCAAGGCTTCTTCAAAGCGATGGTCATAGTAATAAAGCTCACACAGCGACGCGTAATAAAAGGGCGAGAACGGCTCCGCTTCGATGGCTTTTTTTATTTCCTGTTCGGCTTCGACAAACCGCCGTTCGAGACCTAAAAAAATCCCGTATTCGTGATGCGCGTGAGCATAATTCGGGTTCAATTCAAAGGCTTTTTTGAAGGATTTTTCAGCCGCTTGCCAATCCCAGTATTTGCGAAAATAAATTTGCGCCTGCGCCGTGTGCGCCCGGGCGTCGGCATCGTCAAGTTCAAGTGCCCGGCGCGTCAATTGTTCGATTTTCGCCGAATCCGCCGAATAGTTATCTTCACTGAGTAACGCCTCGGCTAACCCCGAGTAGCCGAGCGACCAGGCGGGTGCGAGCTCGATCGTCTTTTCGAAATGTTTAATCATTTCATCGCGTCGTCCGAGCTCGCGCGTCTGCCAGATTTTGCGTCCCGCCAGATAATTTTGAACGGCTTCCGCGTTGAGATTTTCGTCCGGCGGCAAGGCTTCATCTTCAACGGGCGCAAATTTCAGCGAAAACAATCTTGCCACCCGAATGGCAATCGCCTTTTCGAGCCCCGAATCGGTTTTTCCGCGAGTTGTAAAAGTTTCCGTCCAGAGGGTTTCACCGTTTTCGACCCGTTGAAAAAAGACGGTCACGCGCACGTTTCCCTCTTCATCGCGATAGCTGCCCGACAGCACCGAATCCGTCTGCAGTTCCTTTCCGACCGTTAAAGGATCGAATTGTTGTCCGGCAAACCGGCGAACGGAAGCAATCGGCAAAACTCTCAGGCTTTTAATTTTGCTCAGATTAGCAATCATTGCGTCCGCCAGTCGCGTCTGAAAATCGCCGTCGAGTGTCGTCAGGGCTTCAAACGGCAAAACAGCCAATTGTTTTGTTTCGGATGATTTTTTTTCCGTTTGAAGTTGGCTTTGCCGCCACGCGAACGCGAGGACGAGAAGACAGATAAGTAAAAAAGCCGTAATACCGATGAGCAATTTGCGCTCTGCAAATCGAGGTTTTTCGACAACTTTCGGCGGCGTTTCGATTGCGGGGATTTCGGCGGCTTTTTCGGGAAGGCTTTGAAGGGATTCTTCGGCGACCTCGGCGGTAAAACGGTAACCGCGCTTGGGAATCGTTTCGACGAAATCCCTGCCGTCCGCCGTTTTGCCGAGCGCTTTGCGAAGCGCATGAATACAAAATCTGAGATTCGATTCTTCGACGAAAGTGTCTTTCCAAACCGCCTTCATCAAGTCGTCGTGGCTGATGAGCGCGCCGCGCCGTTCGACGAAAAACACCAGCATATCAAAGACTTTCGGCTGTAGAGATACCGTTTGACCGCGGCGCAGCAAACGTTTTCCGTCCGGGTCAAGCCGAAAGTCGCTGAATTCATAAGTCTTTTTATTCAAAAGGTTTCTAACAAAAATCTAACATTTTTCTAACGCAAAGACAATGACTTTTTCGTGTCGTACAGGCATAGTTGATGGGTTCATTAAGGATTCAAGAATATTGAGACGGACATTAAAGGAGAAAATAAATGAAAAAGCACTTTTTAGGAATTTTGACATTGGTAATCGTTCTGGGAATTACGGCTTTCGGGCAATCGACCGACGAAAATAATCCGACGCCGCTTGCGAGCAGCGTCCTCACGGGCACGCTCGCGGGCAGCGGAACGTATGTTTATTCTTTGAAATCGAAACGCGGCACGACCGTGAAAGTTACGGCAGCGCTGACGCCGGCGGGCGACGGCAGCCAGGGCTTTTCGCTCGATTTTCGCGGGAAAGCGGGCGTCAGCGGCGGGCAGACCGAGTGCTGCGCGGGCGAAACTTATATGTCCTTTTCGAGCGATTCGACTTTAAGAACCTCCTTTCGGGTCGTGACGGATGAAAGTTTCCTGATGTTCCTGAATTTCAGCGCCCCCGAGCGGGCTTTGCCGTACCGCATCACTTTCGAAGGTCTCAATTTCGACGCCGAGCCGGTCGCGGGCGACGATACGATTATTGTTCCCGGCAACAGCGGCAGTCGCTGGATCGACACCGGAATCGATATCCGGCGGGGCGACCGCGTGATTTTAACGTCAACCGGCACGGTCGATGTCTCAGCGAGCTGGGGAACTCACGACGCGCGCGGATCGTCGCGGTTCGCGCGCGTTCCCGGTTATCCGGTCAACAGCCCGCGCCGCTATGGTCTGGCGGCGAAAATCGGCTCGCAAAAATGGGCTTACACGGGCGGCACGGTGACTGCCGCGCAGAACGGGCGGCTTTATCTGACCTGCAACGACGATTCGCCGTCGGATAACAACGGCAAATTTGTGGTTAAAGTGCAAATCATTCGCGCCAGATAAACCCGAAAAATATCGAGTAATCAGGCAGAGTTAATTTAATTTTTCAGCCGCGGATTAACGCTGATTATGCGGATAAACGCAAAATCATCAGCATATAAACTCAATCAAATAAAATCTGCGTAATCGGCGCAATCCGCGGCTAAATTAAATTTATTTTGCCCGGACTGCTTAATTGCTCCCGCTATTATTATTTTAGAAATTGAACATTGAGTTTGCTTGCGCCGGAGCATTTAAGCCGGCAAGGAGAATTTAAAATGATTATCTATGCTTTCGACAATAGATTTGCTGAAGTTTATCAAAGAGCATCATCCAGAGAATCGGCAACGGACTATAAAATAGTGACCATTCTCGAAAATGATTCGCTGCACGTCGCCATCGAAAAAATACGCCAAAAAGCGAGACGCGAGCAAAATATCTGGCTGCTCAGAATAGTCGCTCACGGTTATCCCGGCGGGATGCTGCTCGGAAGCGATTACGTTAATGCCGGCAATGTCAGTTTATTCCACGAGCTCGCGCCTTATTTTACGCCGAGCGGCAGGGGCATCGAACTCCATTCGTGTAATGTCGCAAGCTCAACCCTCGGCTTAACTTCGATAATCGATGTCAGCCAACCCGGCACTTCCCGGCGGATAAGCGACAGAGGAACGCCGGACAGCGGAACGGGCGGCATCGGCGGCGCATTTTTGCACGCCTTAGCTGCGGCGACGGGAGTTTCCGTCGTTGCCGGATACGATACGCAATTCATAGATTCCGGCTTTCGTTGGGAAGGTCGCGGAACAATGACGGTCGAGCCTTCGGGAACAACCGTCACAACCGTCGGAGCAGACGTTCGCCCGCAATAACAATGTTCGAGCAAACGCCGCCCGGCGGACTTGAAACAAAAATCGGCGGATTGCCCGGCGGCGTCCGTCTCCTCGATTTTAGACCTCAACGGCAGCGGTCGGATAGAAATCGTTATCTATCGGGATTACGACGGAAGAAGCCCGGTCGAAGTATTTGAAATCATTCGCGGCAAAGCCTTGGAAGTCCAACAATTATCGGTTAAAAACGGCGGCGAATGGTATTGACGATGCCGAATCCCGAAAGATTTGTCAGAACTGAAAACAAAACATAAAATTGCATCTATCAAAACTTCGATAAATGCAATTTTATGTCCGATACAAAACCAATAAGACAAGGCGAGGAATTGAATGCCGAAAGCCTGCAATCATTTCTGCGCGAGAAACTCGGCGTCAAGACCGGCGAAATCGAGATTTCGCAGTTTCCCGGCGGCAGCTCGAATCTGACGTACTGTATAAAAATCGACGGCGCAGAATATGTTCTGCGCCGCCCGCCGTTCGGCAATCAGGTCAAATCGGCGCACGATATGTCGCGCGAATTTAACGTTTTATCGCGCTTGAGCACGGTTTACAAACCCGCGCCCAAACCGCTTATTTACTGCGCCGACGACGCGGTTACCGGTTCCGAATTTTACTTGATGGAACGCCGGCGCGGTTTGATTATTCGCGGGCGTTCGCCTGAAATTTTAGAAAAGTCGCCCGAATTGCAGCGCCGGGTCTGCGAATCTTTTATCGAAAATCTGGTTGAACTTCACGCCCTCGATTATCAAAAAATCGGTCTCGGCGCGCTCGGCAAACCCGAAGGCTACGCGATTCGGCAAACGGAAGGCTGGACAAAACGCTATTTCAACGCCAAAACCGACGAGCACGCCGAGTTGGAAGCGGTAATCGAATGGCTCGGGCGGAACATTCCCGAAACGCATGGCGCAGCGCTGATTCATAATGATTATAAATTCGACAACGTAATGCTCGACCCCGCAAACCTGACGAAAATCGTCGCCGTGCTCGATTGGGAAATGACGACCATCGGCGAGCCTTTGATGGATTTGGGTTCGAGTCTCGCCTATTGGATGGCAAAGGAAAACGGCGAAGCGATGCTCTCGATGCCGTTTAACCCGCGCGTTTTGATGGAAAATATTTCGCGCCGCGAACTAATCGAAATTTACGAGGAAAAATCGCGCAAACCGGTTTCGGACATACTTTTTTATTACGTTTTCGGCACATTCAAGCTCGCGGTTATCGCGCAGCAAATCTATTCTCGTTACGCCCGGGGCTTTACCAGAGACGAACGCTTTGCGACGTTTAACGATTTCGCCGGCTCGCTCGGCAAAATTGCCGCGCACGCGCTCGAACGCGGAAAAATCTAACTCTCTGAAACAAATAGACGGGCATTTCGTAATTTATAAAATATAATTGCTGCGCCAGACCCGAAAAAACGCGTTTTTACAAATCTATGGATTTAGCCGAAAGTGTAGAAAAAATCGACGACATTGAGGAAGTTCCGACGCCGGCGGCGAAGCCCAAATATGACCGTTCGATTATCGAAGGCTCGCTCTCGCGCGCGGTTTGGAAAATTGCCGCGCCGACGATGCTGACCAACGCCGTCGCCGGTTTGCAGGGACTTGTCGACCACATGCTCGTCGGCAACATCGTCGGTTTTCGGGGCAATGCGGCGATGGGCGTAAGCTGGCAGATTTTTCTCGTCGTCGTGGTTTTCATCTCTTCGATTGACATCGGAAAAAACATTCTCGTCGCGAGATTTGCGGGCGCGGGCGAAACCGAAAAGGTCAATCGCACCGTTTATCAGGGCTTGCTGACGAGCCTTTTTGTCGCTTTGGGGATTATCGCGCCGGTCGGTTATTTTGCCGCGCCGTCGCTTTTAACCCTCGTCAACGCCGAACCGGCGGTTCAGGCGGAAGCCTTGCCTTACCTTAGGATAATGTTCCTGTTCAGCCTCGGAATGATGATTTATTTTCTTGTCGGCGGCGCTTTGCGGGCGGCGGGCGACGCTAAAACACCGATGATTCTGGGGTTGGTGATGACCGTCTTAAACGTGATTTTAAATATCATTTTCATCCGCGGTTTCGGTCCGATTCCATCATACGGCGTGACGGGTTCGGCAATCGGTTTTTGTATCGCGACGGGTTCCATCGGGCTTTACGCTTTATACAAATTGTGGAGCGGCGCGTGGGTCGTCACGATTCGGAGCAGCTACGGCTACGCGCCCGACTGGAAAGTTATCCGCAAACTTTTCGAATTCGGTCTGCCCGCCGGATTTCAGGGCATTGCGATGAACGTCGGCGGTGTTTTGCTGCTCTCGTTTATCGGTTCGCTCGCCGAAAGCGCGGCGGCGCAGGCGGCGTACGCCGTTTCGTATGCGCAGCTTTTTTCGCTGGTGACGTGGACTTCGGTCGGTTTGATGGGCGCGGCTTCGGTCGTCGCGGGTCAAAATTTAGGCGCAGACCATCCCGAGCGTGCTCGTGAAGCCGTTCACACCGCCGCGCGTTTCGGCTTGCTCGGCTCGGCGTTTATCGGATTTTTCTTCCTCTTTTTCCCGGCGCAGCTTCTCGGATTCTTCGGAATGCACGACGCGACGGCAGTCGAAATCGGCGCGCAGCTTTTGCGGATTTTGAGCTTTTCGGGAATTTTCGTCTCCGTCGCGCTGACCTACACGGGCGGTTTGCAGGGCACGGGCGACACGAAAAGCCCGCTCGTCATCTCGATTATTTCACAGGTCATCATTCCGCTCGGGATTTGTTTCATTGTCCGGCAAACCATCGGTTTAAAGCCGTGGCACATCTGGACGGCGATTCTCGCCGGGCACGTCACGCGCTGCGCCTTGAGCCTCTGGCGCTTTCAGATGGGCAAATGGCGCAGCATCAAGGTCGATATCGAAACGACCGTGAGTTAGAGTTTCCCGAAAAATCAGGCACGAAAAAAGTCAGAATCAGCCGCGAACGGAGACGAATTTTCACGAAAAGTTTTTAATTTTTTCGTGTTCTTTCGTGTTCGTTCGTGGCTCGAATATTTTTGTTGTAGAATTAAAGTTTTTATGAACAGCAGAAAACTCGGCATAGCAATCATCGGATTAGGCGGCGCGGTCGGCACGACCATGGTCGCCGGAATCGAGCTTCTCAAAAAAGGCAAAATCGACCGCGCCGGTTTGCCGCTCGCAGGTTTAGACGCACCGTTGACGAAAGATTTGGCGCTTTACGAAAACATCACCTTCGCCGGCTGGGATTTATTCGGCGAGCATCTCGCCAAAGCGGCGGAAGAACACGAAGTTTTAACGCATAAACAATTCGTCGCGGTCGAAGAAAACCTCCGGCAAATCAAGCCGTGGCGCGCGGTTGGCAACAAAGAATTTCTTGCCAACATCGAGGGCGAAAACACGGTTTCCGGCAATTCATACCGCGAAACCATCGAAAAAATTCGAGAGAATCTGCGCGAATTCAAAAAGACCTGCGACTCGGCAGTTGTCATCAATCTCGCCTCGACCGAAAAGCTGGCGGACGAAGGCAACGAGATTTTCAATTCGCTCGCCGATTTTGAAAAGGCGCTGGACGAAAACGCGAGCGAGATAAGCCCGGCGATGCTCTACGCTTACGCCGCGATTGCCGAAAGCGTGCCGTACGGGAATTTCACGCCGTCCGTGTCGGCGGACATTCCGGCGCTTATCGAATTCGCCGAAAAACAGGGCGTTCCGATTGCCGGGAAAGACGGCAAAACCGGTCAGACGATGATAAAAAGCGTGCTCGCGCCCGCCTTTAAAACCCGCGCGCTGAAAGTCGAAGGCTGGTTTTCGACCAACATCCTCGGCAACCGCGACGGGCTCGCGCTCTCAAACGCCGAATCCTTAGCCTCGAAAGTCAAAACCAAAAGCTCTCTGCTCGACGACATTCTCGGCTACGAAGTCCAAGACCATCTCGTTGACATCCGCTATTACCGCCCGCGTAAAGACAATAAAGAAGCGTGGGACAACATCGATTTGACCGGATTCCTCGGACAGCCGATGCAGCTCAAAGTAAATTTTCTCTGCAAAGACTCAATCCTCGCCGCGCCGCTGGCAATCGAAATCGCGCGCTGTCTCGATTTAGCAAAAAGACGCGGGCTGTCGGGCGTCATGGAAGAAGTCGGTGTGTTCTTCAAATTCCCGATGACGCGCAAAAAAGACGCGAAACCTGAAAACGCGCTGCATAAACAGGAAGCAGTTTTGTTGGATTGGCTAAAATAAGAAACGCGTTACGACAGCAAAAATTCGACCTGGGATTTTCGCGCCGCGCGGGCTTCGGGCAAGAGTGCGACCATCATAAAATCGTGAAATAAACCGTCGTATTCTTCGTATTTCACGCGTGCGCCCGCCTGCAGACATTTTTGATAAAACGCGCGGTTTTCAAAGATCAGCAAATCCGCCGTGCCGCACTGCAAGAGCGTCGGCGGTAAATTTCCGGCGTCGCCGAAAAGCGGCGAAATAAGCGGATTTTTCGCGTCCTCGTTTCCGACGTAAGCCGCCGCCGATTTGACTATATTTTCGTACGAAAGCATCGGGTCGATATTCTGATTTTTTTGAATTTCGGGATTGGCGACCGTTAAATCATACCAGCCCGACATTAAAATCATCTTTTGCGGCAAAGAAATTCCCGCGTCGCGCAATTCGTAAAAAACGGCAACCGCGAGTCCCGCTCCCGCCGAATCGCCGAGCAGAAACCATTTTTCAGGCAAATCGCCGATGGCGGAAAGCGTTTCGAGCAGCATTAAACAATCGTCCAGCCCGCCGGGGAAAGGATTTTGCGGCGCGAGCCGGTAATCAATCAAAAGCGCCGCCATTTTTGTCAGGCGGCACATCGCTGCGAGATATTCCCACTGCTGAGCAAACGGACCCGAAACGTAGCTTCCGCCATGCAGGTAAACCAGCACGCCGTTCCCGGAATTTTCGCGCGCCAGCCAGACGCCTTCCGCGCCTTCGACACTGACGGTTTCGCACGCGAATTCGCCGGCAATCCGCGGCGGCGCGTCGGGCACGTTTTCCGCCTGTTTTTCCTCAAAGCTCAATTTCTCGCGTCTTTTTTTGTAATTCGACAGACGCAGAAAGACTTTGACCAGAAGGTTTTGGAAACTCATAAAATTGAGTTTAAAGTAAAGTTTCGCGAGCGAAAAAGCAAAGTGCAGGATATTTATCGTGAATGCTCTGCATTTTTCATTCTTTCCGGGCGTTATTGAAATTTTTTACAAACACTCGATGCGCGCGACAAAACAACCGGCTTCCGAATTGCGGATGTTGATGTAATCGATTTCTGCCGCCGCGAAGATTTCCGCGATTTGCTGGTCGATGTTTTGCTTTTCGACCGTTTCGCGTTTGACCAGTTTGCTTTCCCTTGCGTAGCCTTCAAAAAGCAGCGGCAAATCAATCAGTCCGGGCGGAAAACCGTTTTCGTTAAACCCTTCGCACTCATCTTTATGAATATAAACCGGACCCGGGCTGGGCAGACGGGATAAATTTTCAAACGCATTATAATTAAATAAAATCCTTTCTTCCGCGCCTTTGACGAAAGTTTTCAAACATTGGCGGCACGGACCGTAACCTTTTGCCACGTCGGCGAAAGCCGGATGACCGTACTGCGGCGAAATCAGTTTTTCACGCACACTTCCGGCTATTTCCCCGGGAATCGGGACGACTTTGTAATTCATAAATTTTCTCCTGATTTTTAAGACTTTTTGCCCACGCGCGCACTAAAAAAATTGTTTTAATTTTCGTTTCTTTCGCGTGTGCGCACGGGCAAATTTATTTTGATTCTCTTTCTAAAATCGCTTTCTTGCGCTCGACGCCCCAGCGATAGCCGCTCAAAGCGCCGCTTTTGCCGACGACGCGGTGACACGGAACGACGAGCGCGACGCGGTTCGACGCGCAGGCGGTCGCGACGGCGCGAACAGCATTTTTATTTCCGAGCTTTTCGGCAACGTCCGTGTAAGAAACCGTCTCGCCGTACGGAATTTTACGAAGCTCGTTCCAGACGCGCATCTGGAACGCCGTCGCCTGTAAATCGAGCGGTAAATCCAGGGTTTTACGCGTGCCTTCGAGATTTGAAAGAATCGCCTCGACGAATTCTTTAAGATTTGCGTTGTCTTCCGTTATCCGGGCGTTTTTGTACTCGCCGAAAAGATTTTCCCGGAGCGTGTTAGCATCGTCGCCGAACGCGACCGCGCAGACGCCTTTGAGGGTGCGCGCGACGAGCAATTTGCCTAAATCGCAATCGGTTATCGTGTAATTTATCGTCATATTTTTACCGCGCGCGGCGTAGGTTTTCGGCGTCATCCCGAGCTTTTGAGTGACATTTTCGTAAAGCCGGCTGGATGAACCGAAACCGGCATCGTACATTGCGCCCGTGACGCCGCCGCCGCGCGTTATTTCAGTCTTGAATTTTTCGAGACGCTTGATTTCGGCGTACTTTTTCGGCGAAACGCCGATGATTTCCTTAAAAATCTTCTGAAGATGCGCCGGGCTTAAATTCACCGCCGCGCCCAAATCTTCGAGCGAAACCGTTTCTTCCCGCTCCAAAATCCCGCACGCGCGCAGAACTGTTTCGACCTGCGGATTCGGCGTTTCGTTTTTCGGCTGGCACCGCCGGCAAGCGCGAAAACCGTCGGCTTCGGCTTTGTTGAAATCATCAAAAAACGCGACGTTTTCGCGTTTCGGCAAGCGCGACGCGCACGACGGCTTGCAGTAAATCCCGGTCGAATTGACCGCGTAAACAAATGCGCCGTTAAATCTCGTATCGTTATTCTGAACCGCTTTCCAATAGATTTCCGTTTCCATACTTTTAATTTTATTGAAAGCCAACGCCGAAATCTATCCGAAAGTTGCGGTGCAATTTTTTATTTCCCGGCGCGGTTTGGTAAATTGGTTTTATGCTAAATTCTTTAAATTATTCATTGCCCGAAAATCTGGAAAAAGCCGCTCGGCAAACAATTGACGAATGGCGCACGGAAAACAAGATTGCCCGCCTTTGGGCGAAAGACGCCAGCGTTTGGACCAACGACGATGAAGCCGGATGGCTCGGCTGGCTCGATTCGGTCGAAGCCGAAATTTCAAAGATTCAGGAGTACAGGGATTTCTCGGAAGACATCAAAGCCGCCGGCTTTACGGACGTTCTGCTGATGGGCATGGGCGGCTCAAGCTTGTGTCCCGAAGTGTTTTCGATAACTTTCGGACGCGAAAATTTTCACGTTCTCGATTCGACCGTTCCGGCGCAAATCAAAACCATTGAATCAAAGCTGAATCTCGAAAAAACGCTTTTTATCGTCGCTTCAAAATCCGGCTCGACGCTCGAACCGAATACTTTCAAGCAGTATTTCTTTACGAGATTAACGGAAAAAGTCGGGCGCGAGGCGGCGGGGAAACAATTTGTCGCCATCACCGACCCGAACTCGAAAATGCAGAGAGTTGCCGAAGCCGACGGTTTTCGCAAAATCTTTTTCGGCAACCCGGAAATCGGCGGCAGGTTTAGCGCGCTTTCGCCTTTCGGCATGACGGCGGGCGCGGCGATGGATTTGGACGTTGAAGACTTTTTGCACCGCGCGAACGAGATGGTCGCGGCTTGTAAAAACGAAAATCCGAATGAAAACCCGGGCGCGATTCTCGGCGGCATTCTGGGCGTTTGCCAGACAAACGGCGTTGATAAATTGACGATTTTCACATCGCCCGAAATTTACGATTTAGGCGCGTGGCTCGAACAGCTTATTGCCGAATCGACCGGAAAACAGGGCGTTTCGATAATTCCGGTTGACCGCGAAACGGTTTTGGAAGTTGAAGATTACAGCGGCGACCGCGTTTTTGTTTACCTTAAATTAAAGGGCGAAAACTCGCTCGACGCAAAACTCGATGCCCTTGCCACGAACGGTTATCCGGTCGTCAAAATCGAGCTTGCGGAAAAAGCGAATCTCGGGCAGGAATTTTACCGCTGGGAATTTGCGACCGCCATTGCCGGCGCGATTATGAAAATCAACCCGTTTAACCAGCCCGACGTTGAAGCGGCGAAAATTGAAGCGCGCAAATTAACGGACGAATACGAGCAGACGGGCGAGCTGCCGGAAGAAACGCCGTTTTTTGAAGGCGAAGGCGTCAAGCTTTTCACCGGAGCTGAGTATGCCGCGACGCTCGAAAAGTTTGTCGGCGACGATAAATCTTTGAAAAAATATCTCAACGCGCATCTCGAACATCTTCAGGAAGGCGATTATTTCGCGCTTCTCGCCTACATCGAAATGAATGCCGAACACGAAAAATTATTACAAAGCCTTCGGGAAAAAGTTCTCTATCGCAAATTAACCGCAACCTGCCTCGGATTCGGTCCGCGCTTTCTGCATTCGACCGGGCAAGCCTACAAGGGCGGCGCGGCGAGCGGCGTTTTTCTGCAAATCACGTCGGACGACGCGGAAGATTTCCCTGTGCCGCAGCAGAAATTCACGTTCGGCGTCGTCAAAGCGGCGCAGGCGCGCGGCGATTTTCAGGTTTTGATTGATAGAGGCAGGCGGGCACTGCGCGTGCATTTGGGCGCGGACGTCCGAAAAGGCTTGGAAAAACTTTTATCGTTAATTTGAATAGTTTTAGCGTCGGACGGGCGTGAATAAAGTATAGGCAAAATTACTTAGCGCCTTTGCGTTTTTGCGGGAAATATTTTTTTCTCCCGCAAAGACGCAAAGGCGCTAAGCTTTATTAATTTTTAATCCGCGACTAAATTTTCTTTTAAAACTCCTAAACGCCGACCTTTTCCGTCTCGTCTTCTTCGACGAGGTAAGGCGTCGCGGCAGGTTTATCAAGGTCTTCCTGCAAGACTTTGGCAATCACGGGAAGCGATAAACTGCGCGTCTTGGCGATGCCCGGAACTTCCTTGCCCTTGGCGTAGACGGCGTGGCGTCCGTGTTCCTGATACCATTCGCCCAAACTCGCGGTCTTGTGCATTTCCTCGATGATTTGCCGCCAGCCGACGCCCGTGTTATAAGCGCAAAACGAAATTTCGCCTTCCTGCGTGCCGTAGGGAATGACGCACATTTCCGTGCGGCGAAAATCGTATGTGAACAAATCCTGAAACCACATTCCTTCGACGCAGAGCACGCGCCAAACGTCGGTGTCGTCGTTCGTTTTGGTTTGCATCCGGTCGTTGCGGTCGGAATTCGAAGTCGCCGAAGACGGTTTGAAAAGATTCATAATCTGCGAGATCGGGAATCCGTCTGGCGCGTTCGAAGCGTCGTAATTGCGCATGATCGCCATGCCCAATTGCGCCATCGTCAGCTTTTTGCCGCGCGCCGTGTCGGTAATCGTCGCGACGTCCTTCATAAACTGCTCGTAATTGAAAAACTCGAACAAAGAGCGCATCGCACCCGTCTTTTTATTGACGACGACGAGCGTGAAAATCCCGCAGTTCGGGTGACAGTTGCACGACGACCAGCCCCACGGCGCGTCCGCGCCCTGCAGCATATCCATGACGGACGTAAACGCCGAATACGATGAAAGCGGAAACCAGTCGCGCAGCGGTTCGAGCGCGAGGTTGCCGTTTAACTGGTCTTTCAAATCGTGCGTCATGCCGGCGAGCGTGTAGCGCTGCTGAACTCTATCCGCATCCGAAATGTCCTCGTCGCGTCCGGTAAACGAAACCGGTTGAAACGCGATGGTTTGAACCTTGTCGATATTTTCCGCCGCGAATTTGACGATTTCGCCGATGGCGTCGTTGTTAATCGTGTTGACAATCGTCGTCACGAGCGTCACTTTGATGCCGACCGAGGCGAGGTTTTCGATTGCCTTTAATTTCACGTCGAACAGGTTGCCGACGCCCCTGTGTTTGTTCTTTTCTTCCGAAACGCCGTCAAACTGCAAGTAAACGCCGTGCTGTCCGGCTTCTTTCGCCGCTTTGCAGAATTCGATGTCTTCGGCGTAACGAATGCCGTTCGTCGCGGCTAAGATGCGGTAGAAACCGATCTTTTTCGCGTAGGCGACCGAATCGAGAAAGGTCGGTGAAATCGTCGGTTCGCCGCCCGAAAAGAGGATGATGATTTGGCGGCGCGGCTTGAACGAAATCGCGCGGTCGAGGATTGCTTTGGTGTCTTCAAACGTCGGCTCGTGAACGTAGCCGACCTGGTTGGCGTCCATAAAACACGGGTTGCACATCATGTTGCAGCGGTTCGTCAAATCGACGGTGAGAACCGCGCCGCGCCCGTATTTAATGTCCGAAGTGCCGTGATGATGAACGTGGTCGTCTTCCGCCGATTTGAAATCGCGCCCGAAAAACAATTTTTCGATGCGGTCTAAAAAGCGCGCGTCTGTCGCCAGCACGTCAACGAATTCGCCGTGCGTCGGGCAAGTCTTGCGCATCAAAACCTGTCCGTTTTCTTCGACGATCTGCGCCTTGATCTCGCCCGGGTGCGAGTTCATCAAAATTTCGAGCGGAATCGATTTATCGATCACGCCGCTGCGTACGTTTTTGACGCAAGTCGGGCAAAGCGAGTCGGTTTCGCGCGGGAAACCTAACGGCGGCGCACTGCGCTCGTAAGATTTCAGGAGCGGTTCAGCCGCCCACTCAGGCTTAATCGACTGACCTTCGGGCAAAGCCTTATTGACCGCCTGAAACGCCTTCCAGCCCAAATCCGCTAATTTTGAAACGGCTTTCGAGCCCGTCTTTTTCTCGCTGCCGTCTTCGCCGCGTCTGAAGTTATCACTAAACATAGTTTGATTTTAACAATTAATATCGAATTTTTGTTATTAAAGATGCAGAATTGCAAGGTTAAGGCTAACAAATTTTAGCTTTAATGCCAAATTTATTTGATTTTGAAGTTATTTGCCGTGAATATTGACAATAACGATTGAGATGACGCGGGGCGAAACCGCCGACGCCGAAATGAGAGAAGAGCCGTTAAAACAAAGTCGCTGAGCGCGCCCTCGCGTCCATTGAAGAATCTTTTGATTATCGCGCGTCGCCTTTCGGGAATTTTACTTTTTCGGGTTCGGCGTTTAATCTTTCGAGCATTTTTTTAATCAAACGCGTCTTGACGCGTCCCGCGCCGCGCGGTTCGACCAGATAGCGGACGATGGCTTCAATCCACGTGTTTTCGCTGACGCGGAATTGAACGGAGGGATATTCGCGGACTTCGAGTTGATTGACCGGCGTTTGCGCCAATAATTCGCGGTAGGTGCGGACGCGCTCCATCATCGCTTCGCCGACTTCTTCTTCCGCCGCTTCGCGCATCACTTTTTCGACAAACGCGAGGTCGCTGTCATAGGCGATTTGGAATTTTATCTCGTTCCAGATGTACGGGAAAACCGCCCACGAATAGTTGTAAACGGATGTTCCGAGCACGTTTGAATTCGGGAATTTGATTATTCTACCGCTCGGGTGGTCGGTCGAGAGATATTCGCCGCCGAATTCCCAGAGCGTCGTGTCGAGATAGGAAACATCGATAACGTCGCCGGTCGCGTCGCCGATGCGGATGCGGTCACCGACCTGGTACGGCGATTTGACGAGAATGTAAATCCAGCCGATAAAGCTCGTAATCGGCGTTTGCAGCGCAAAGCCGAGGATGAGCGAAAGCAATCCCAAAGAAACGACCGCCGTGTACCAGTTGGCGAAAAGTATCGAGAGCACGATGAAAAAGACGGCTAACCCGACGAGCAGATTGAGGACGCGGCGCAGATTGTACTGTGCGCTGCGGTTGTGGATGCGGCTTATGAGATAGACTTTGACGATTTTTGAAATTGCCAGAATCAAAACAATCGTCATCGCGGCGAGCGTTCCGCGATGAATGGGCAAAGTATATTTTTCGCCGAAACTGAGAATTTCGAGCCGCTGAAAATAATAAAAAACGCCCAAGCCCAAAAGCAGCAAAACATAAATTCCCAGTCCGAGCTTCTGTTTTGCCTCGATCTTCGGTTTTACTTTTTCCTTGTTCCCGGCGGTCTGCTGCAACGCGCGCCGCACGTCCTCGTTCTGCTTTAATTCCGCGACTTTCTTTTCGATTTTCTCCTTCTCCATTGAAATTGCCCCTTTAGAAAAAGAATACAAAAATAAAAGCCTGTTTGCGACAAACTACAAAACGATTTAACTTGTCAGCTATGAGATTTTCGCGCAATCAAATCACCGGCTCGCTGATTCTGCTCGGCGCGATTTTGCTCGTCACTTTAATTCGATTTTTATTTTAATTCACCGCAGAGGATGCAAAGGACGCAGAGTTTTATAATAATTTCTCTCTGCGTCCTTTGCGTTAAAAATTTTATGTCTTCGGTTTGTCGCTCATCATAAAAGTAATTTTTCCGCCGTTGATGATTTCGGCGTGCGTGAGGTAGGTTCGCGTTATTTCTTTGCCGTTCACTAAAACCTTTTGCACGTAAACGTTTTTATCGCTTTGATTCTGCGCTTCGATTGCGAGAGTCTTGCCGTTTTCGAGTTTTATAACCGCCGATTTGATTGCCGGGCTGCCGAGCTGATACTGGTCTGAACCGGGCGCGACCGGGTAAAACCCCAAAGCCGAAAATAAAAACCACGCCGACATCTGACCGCAATCGTCGTTGCCGCCCAAGCCGTCGGGCGTCGCGTGATATTGATGTTTGAGAATCATCCGCACGCGTTCCTGCGTTTTCCACGGCGTGTCCGTCCAGTTGTAAAGATACGCGACGTGATGCGACGGCTCGTTGCCGTGAATGTAGCCGCCGATAATGCCCTCGCGCGTGATGTCTTCGGTTTCGGCGAAAAAAGAGTCCGGCAGATTCATCGTGAAAAGCTCGTCGAGATGCGCGGCGAATTTCGCGCGTCCGCCCATCATCTCGATCATTTCCGAAGGGTTGTGCGGCACGTAGAGACTATAATTCCATGCGTTGCCCTCAATAAAACCCTCGCCTTCGGTTTTTAAGGGGTCGAATTTCTCGACGAATTTTCCGTTCGCGAGCTTCGGACGCGTAAAACCGGCGGAAGAATCGTAAACGTTTTTCCAGTTCTCCGAACGCTTGATGAATTCGTCGTAAATTTGCGTCCGATTCAGCTTTTTAGCCGCCTGCGCGATTGCCCAATCGTCGTAGGCGTATTCCAGAGTTTTCGACACGCTCGAAGAATTCCCCTCGTCCGCCACGTAGCCGAGCCGCATATATGAATCGAGTCCGTCGTAATATTTCGTTCTGGCGGTTTGCACCATCGCATCGAGCGCTTTCTGAGCGTCGATGCCCGTCGTATTGCCTTTGACAATCGCGTCCGCAATCACCGAAACCGAATGATAACCGATCATGCACCAGTTTTCGTTGGCGTAATGCGACCAGACGGGCAGCATTTTATGGACGCTCTGGTCGTAATGCGCGAGCATCGAACCGATCATCTCGCGGTTTCGTTTCGGCTGCACGATATTGAAAAACGGGTGCAGCGCGCGGTATGTGTCCCAGAGCGAAAAGGTCGTGTAATTAGTAAATCCGCGCGCCTCGTGAACATTCTGGTCCAAGCCTTTATACGCGCCTCCGGCGTCCATGTAAACGGTCGGGCTCAGAAACGTGTGATACATCGCGGTGTAAAAATTGACCAAATCATCTTTTGAATCAGCCGTCACCGCGATTTTGCCGAGCTCACGGTTCCACGCGTCCTGCCCGGCGCGTTTTACTTTTTCAAAATCCCAATCCGGCGTTTCCGTCTTTAAATTGTTCATTGCGCCGTCGGTCGAGACGGGCGAGAGCGCGAATTTCACCTTGATTTTCTCGGCGGCTTCGGTTTTAAAATCGAAATACGCGCGGATTTGTTTACCGGCGGCTTCGGGAAAGTTTTTCGTCTGGTCGAATTTGCGCCAGAAGCCCTTGTAATCCTGCTTTTCGTAGTTTTTGAAACCGTAATTCGTAAAAGGTTTTGAAAATTCCATCGCAAAATAGACGGTTCGGGTACGCGCCCAGCCGTTTGTTTGCCGGTAACCGACAATCGTGTGGTCGTTTTCGACCCGTACGAACGTCCAGACGTTTTTGTCGTCGTAGTTATAAATCCCGTGCATCAAATCGAAAATAATGTGCGCGTTGTCGGATTTCGGAAAAGTATATTGATGAAACCCGACTCTCGTCGTGGTCGTCATTTCGGCTGTAATTCCGTCATCTTCCAGCAGAACCTTGTAATAATTCGGCTCGGCTTTTTCGCTCTGATGCGAAAAGGCGGAACGATACCCGCTTTTCGGATTGTCTTTCGCGCCCGGTTCGAGCTGCAGCGCACCGGCGGTCGGCATAATCAGAAAATCGCCCAAATCGGAATGTCCCGTGCCCGAAAAATGCGTGTGCGAAAAGCCGACAATCTCGCGGTCGTCGTAATTATATCCGGCGCAGTATTTATAAGCGTTCCGGTTGTATTTTCCCTGCACGTTGTGCGGCTGTTCGTCCGTGTCGGGCGAGAGCTGCACCGCGCCGAACGGCACGGTCGCGCCCGGGTATGTGTGTCCCATCTTCTGCGTCCCGATGAGCGGGTTGACGTATTGAATATAGTTTTCCTGTTTTTGCGCCATTAGATTTATCTGCGACAATAGCAGATAAAGACAGATTAATAGTTTTTTCATTTTTGATTTCCGAAGCGGTTTGGTTTTTATTTACTATAATTCGTCTTTGAGGAAATTAACAAAAATGAATCAAGAAATCTCGATTCGGCGAATGACAGCCGATGACTGCGAAAAAATAACAGAAGCATTCGCCGCGCAAAATTGGAACAAGCCGCCCGAGCAGTACCGAAAATATCTAAGCGAGCAAACGACCGGCGGACGCGAAGTTTTGATTGCTGAAACCGGAAGCGAATTGGCGGGTTATCTGACGATTGTGCGGCACTCGGATTTTCTGCCGTTCAGAGAAAAAGACCTCCCGGAAATCGTCGATTTTAACGTTTTGATAAAATTCCGAAATCGCGGAATCGGCGCGAAATTGATGGAAGCGGCGGAAAATTTAATTGCCGAAAACTATAAAACGGTCGGCATCCGCGTCGGGCTGACCCGGGATTACGGCGCGGCGCAAAGAATGTATGTTAAAAGAGGTTATGTTCCCGACGGTCTGGGAATCTCGCGAGACGGCAATTTTCTTCGTTACGGCGATAAAATAACCGTCGACGACTCACTTAATTTGCACTTTATAAAAGAATTGGCTTGAACTCGATAAAAGAAAAACCAATCTATTCAATCGTCGGACCGACCGCCTCGGGCAAAACCGAAATCGGTGTCGCGCTCGCGCTTCGTCTCGGGCGCGGCGAAATCATCAACTGCGATTCGGTGCAGATTTACAAGGGCGTCGAAATCGCGACCGCCAAACCTTCGGAAGAAGAAAAACGCGGCGTGCCGCACCATCTGATTGATTACGTTTCGCCGAACGTGAATTACACGGCGGCGGATTGGGCGGCGGACGCGAGCCGTGTGATTTACGAAATCGAATCGCGCGGAAATATTCCGCTCCTAGTTGGCGGCACTGGCTTTTATCTGCGGACATTGAAAAACCCGTTTTTTGAATCGCCGAAAACCGACGAAAAGCTGCGTGAAAAAATTAGAAGAATCAAAGAAAAAAAAGGCGCGGAATATCTTCACAAAATTTTGCGGCGGGTCGATAAAGTTTCCGCCGGGAAACTTTTCCCGCGCGATTACGTGCGCACGTCGCGCGCGCTCGAAGTATATTTTCAAACCGGAAAACTATTATCGGAGGTTCAGCCATTGCGCGGCGAAGCGCCCGAATTTGCCGGACGAATCCAAATTTTTGCGCTCAATCCGCCGCGCGCGAGTCTTTATCAAAAAATCAACGAGCGCGCGCAAATTCATTTCGATAAAGGTTTGGTTGAGGAAGTTAAACAGCTGCGCGCGGCGGGCGTCAAAGACGACACCAACGCGCTCGGCGCGCACGGTTACCGGCGGGTTTGCGAATTCTTACGCGGCGAGCGCACATTGACGAGCGCAATTGAGCAAACCAAACAGGATGTCAGAAATTATGCGAAGCGGCAGATGACCTGGTTTCGCCGCGAAGAAGGCGTGATTTGGCTCGAAGGCTTCGGAAACGATGTGGAAATTCAGGCGGAATTATGGAATTTGCTCAGAAATTAGCCGCTTGTGAAAATTTTCTTGTCAGCCGTAACAAATCTGTTATAATTTAAGACAATTAGCTAAATTTAAGATAACAAACGAGAAAGTTTATGGAAAAACCTACGGCGCAGAACATCCAGGATGCTTTTTTAAACTCGGCACGGCGCGATAAATTGTCCGTCTCTATCAATCTTATGAACGGTTCGACTCTCGCGGGCAGAATCAAAAGCTTCGATAAATTTTCGGTCCTTATGGACTCTAACGGTCAGGATTTTTTAATTTTCAAACACGCCATTTCAACCATTTCACTTGAAAGACGCGGGTAAACGAATATCGGAATAAATTTTGCGCGGTAGATTCATAACTTTTGAAGGCATCGACGGCAGCGGCAAATCGACGCAATTGCGCCTGTTGGCGGGAGATTTGCGGGTTGCGGGATTCGACGTTCTGACCACCCTGCAGCCCGGCGGAACGCCCCTCGGGCGTCGTTTGCGCGAAGCGTTTCTCGAAACCGAAGAAAACGTTCACCCGATGGCGGAGCTTCTCCTGTTTGCCGCCGACCGCGCGCAGCACGTTAATTTTTTGATTAAACCCGCGCTCGCGGCGGGCAGAATCGTTATCTCCGACCGTTACGCGGACGCGACCGCCGCGTATCAGGGCGCGGGACGCGGTTTCGACGAGAAAATAATCAATCAGGTCATAAGGCTCGCGACCGACGGGTTGAAACCGGATTTAACGCTCTTTTTCGACATTCCGATTGAAAAAGCGATTCTTCGGGCGAGCGCGCGTACCGATAACGAAACGATTCAGAATAAAAATCGAATGGATTCGGAAACGACCGATTTTTACGAGCGCGTGCGCGCGGCTTACCTCAAAATCGCCGCCAAAGAAACGAAAAGATTCAAGGTCGTCGACGCCGACGGCTCGATTGAAAACGTTCACGCGCGAGTTTCCGAACTTGTCAATAAATTCTTAAAAGCCGCCTGAAAACCCGAAAATATTAAGGAATAAAAACTCGCGCGTCCATTCTACATTTTTCCTACTTCATCAATGGCGGATTAAAAAGCCCCGGTTTTCTGCGGTTCAATTCAAAATGCAAAATTTAAAGTGTAGAATAGCCCTGACGTTTTCTTTAAATTTTCAAACCATTTCTAAAATTAATTGGAGTGCATTTATGTTTAATCGCCAAAAGATTATTTTGCTCTGGATTTTGCTCGTCATCAGTGCCGCCGGTCTGGCGCGCGCGCAGGAAGTCGATTCGTCGCTCGTCACGATTGACCGGATATTTAATTCCGACTATTTCAGCTCGAAAAACATCGGCGGTTTTCGCTGGCTGAAATCGGGCGACGCGTATTCAAAAATCGAGCGTTCCGCAAGCGTTCAGGGCGGAACCGAGCTGGTCAGCTATGACGCGGCGACCAACCAGCGCACGGTTTTGCTGCCGGCGGAAAAATTGATTCCGAAAGGCGAGACCAAACCGCTGCCGATTAACGGCTACGAATGGTCGGCGGACAATACGCAGATGTTGATTTACACGAACTCGAAAAAAGTCTGGCGTCTGAACACGCGCGGCGATTATTGGGTTCTCAATCTCGCGACCGGGAACCTGAAAAAGCTCGGCGGCGCGGACGCCAAACCCTCGACTCTGATGTTCGCCAAATTTTCGCCCGACGGCACGCGCGTCGGCTACGTCCGTGAAAATAACATCTACGTCGAAACGCTGGCGGACGGCAAGATTACGCAGCTCACGACGGACGGTTCAAAGACCCTGATTAACGGAACTTCGGACTGGGTCAACGAGGAAGAATTAGACTTGCGCGATTGCTGGCGCTGGAGTCCCGACAGCCGTTCAATCGCTTACTGGCAGTTTAACTCCGAAGGCATAAAAGACTTCGTGCTGGTCAACAACACGCAGGACCTTTACCCGGTTTTGACCTACATTCCGTATCCGAAAGCCGGCACGACCAATGCCGCCGTCAGAGTCGGCGTCGTCAGTGCGGAAGGCGGCGAGACGAAATGGGTAAATACGCCGGGCGACGCGCGCCAGAATTACATCGCGATGATGGATTGGACGAATAATTCCAGTGAACTCATCCTGCAATATCTCAACCGCCTGCAAAACACCAATCAGGTAATGCTCGCCGACGCAAAAACGGGCGCGGTGCGGACGATTCTGACCGAGAAAGACGACGCGTGGGTTGATGTCGAGCTGCCGACGATGCGCTGGCTCGAAGGCGGCAAACGTTTCTTATGGATGAGCGAGCGCGGCGGCTGGCGGCAAGTTTACTCGGTTTCGCGCGAAGGTGGCGCGGACGTCAAACTGATTACGCCGGGCGATTACGACGTGACGGCGATTTCGTCGGTTGATGAAACGGGCGGCTGGCTTTATTTTATCGCTTCGCCCGGTAATGCGACGCAGCGTTATCTTTTCCGCCGAAAACTGGACGGCAGCGGGCAGCTCGAAAAAGTTACGCCCGACGCGCAGACCGGCTGGAACGGCTATAACGTCTCGCCGAACAGCCGCTGGGCGATTCACAATTATTCCTCGATGGGCAGCCCGCCGAAATACGAAATCGTCAATTTGACGACGAAAACGACGGCGCGCGTCATGGAAGACAACGCCGAATTGCGGGCAAAGCTCGAAAAGCTGAAAAAAGGACCGCAGGAATTTTTCAAGGTCGACATCGGCGACGGCGTCAGCCTGGACGGCTGGATGATAAAACCGCCCGGCTTTGACCCGAATAAAAAATACCCGATTTTGTTTTACGTTTACGGCGAACCGGCGGCGCAAACCGTGACGGACAACTGGGACGGTTTCAATTACCCGTGGCACCTGATGCTCGCGCAGCAGGGCTATATTGTCGCGAGCCTCGACAATCGCGGCACGCCCGCGCCGAAAGGACGCGCGTGGCGCAAGGCAATCTACCGCAAAAACGGCGTCGTCAATTCATCGGACCAGGCAAACGCGGTCAAAGCGATGCTTGCCAGGATGCCTTATCTCGACGCTTCGCGCGTCGGCATCTGGGGCTGGTCGGGCGGCGGAGTTTCGACCTTGAACGCGATGTTTCGCTACGCCGACATCTATAAAATGGGCATGGCGGTCGCGCCGGTTCCCGACCAGCGTTTCTACGACACGATTTACACCGAACGCTATATGGGATTGCCGGACGCAAACGCCGCCGATTACAAACAAAGCTCGCCGATTACCTTCGCTGAAGGCTTGAAGGGCGACCTTTTAATCGTTCACGGCACGGGCGACGACAACGTTCATTATCAGGGCACGGAAACCCTTATTAATAAACTAATTGCGCTCAACAAACCGTTTACGATGATGGCTTATCCGAACCGCACGCACAGCATCTCGGAAGGCGAAAACACGACGCGGCATCTGTTCAGTCTTTTAACACGCTATTTGAACGAGCATTTACCTGCGGGCGCACGGTAATCAGTGGTCGGTGGTCAGTGGTCAGCTTTAG